>NZ_JADGHZ010000052.1 GCF_019683595.1 Sphaerobacter sp.
CACTCTCCCACCAGGGGAGAGGGGAGTAGGACGGACCACGGAACACGCAATACACAATACCCATCACGCATGACGTATGACGCATCACGCATCACGCCTCCCCCAACGCCTCACGCAGCAACGCCATCGCCTCAGCAACCGGCCGCTCGGGAGTGAACACGGCCGACCCGGCAACGATGATGTCCGCGCCCGCGTCCACGACGCGCCGGATGTTGCTCGCCTTGATCCCCCCATCCACCTGGATGACCGCTCGCGCGCCGCGCTCGTCGATCATGCGCCGCAGCCGCTCGATCTTCCCCAGCGACGTCGGGATAAAGGTCTGCCCGCCGAAACCCGGGTTGACGCTCATCACCAGGACCAGATCGACGAACGGGAGGATCTCCTCGATCGCCGCGAGCGGCGTCGCCGGGTTCAATGCCACGCCAGCCTGGGCGCCGGCCTCGCGGATACGCTGCACCGTGCGGTGCAGGTGAATGCTGGCCTCCACATGGACCGTCACGATCCGCGCACCGGCCGCAACGAACTGGTCCACGTACCGCTCCGGCTCGACGATCATCAGGTGCACGTCGACCGGCAGACGTGTCACGTCTGCCACCGCCTCGACAACCGGGATCCCGATGGTGATATTGGGCACGAAGCGGCCGTCCATCACGTCCAGGTGGACGTAGTCGGCGCCCGCGGCCTCGATTGCGGCGACCGCGTCCGCCAGCCGCACGAGATCGGCCGTCAGCACCGACGGTGCGATCGCGACCCTGCGCCCCGCCCGCTGCTCCACCGCCATCGTCTCTTATTCCCTCCCGCGTTCAGCTCGCTCGACCGCCTGTCTTGGGGATTGTACCGGCCACGGGTGCACGCCATGGTTCGGGCAGGCTTACCGCCGGTTCGGTAGACTTTCGTTGCGGTCCTTCGGGAACGCCGCGGCCACCGTCGCGATGCTCCAGGAGAGGCCACTGCGTACCGTGAACTGGCTCGACCTGATCATCGTCTTGATCGTACTCCTCGGCGCCGCGGTTGGTGTGCGCCGGGGCTTCTTCCGCGGCGCGCTCGATGTGGTCCTGGTCGTCATCGGCCTGCTGGCCGGCGCGGTGGGCTACCGCGCCGCCAGCGACCTGCTCGCACGCCTCATCGGGGAGCGCGGAATCGTGCTCAACGTCGCGGGCTTCGCCCTGGTCGCGCTCGTCGTCCAGGGCATCCTCACCGCGATCGCGGGCATTACGCTGGGTCCGATCATCAGCGTCGTCCGCGGCATTCCCCCGGTCCGCTGGGTCGACGAGATACTGGGCCTGATCCCCGGCGCGATCAAGGGTTTGGTCGTCGCGACCTTGCTGGTGCTGCTGGCGACACTCATGTCGCTGGGGCCGATCACCGAGACGGGGCTTGAGCGCTCCCACCTGGCGTCGCCGCTGGTCGCCCGCTCGGCCCGCGTCCTGGCCTGGGCGCAGGGCCGTACGGGGCTCAATCTGGCCGACTTCACGGTCATCACGGAGCCGACGGGCGAGGCGGGCGTCCGGCTCCCGTTCCGCATCACGGAGGGTCTGGCGGTCAGCCCGTCCGACGAAGAGGAGATGCTGGCCATGCTGAACGCCGAGCGCGTCGCGGAGGGTCTGCCGCCGCTGGAGAGTGACCCGGCTCTGCAGGAAGTGGCGCGGGCGCATTCGAGTGAGATGTTCTCGCTCGGCTACTTCGCTCACGAATCGCCGGTATCCGGGTCACCGGCCGACCGCCTCCAGGCAGCGGGCATTCCGTTCAGTGTCGCCGGAGAGAACCTCGCCTACGCGCCGACCGTCGAAATCGCCCACCGGGGCCTGATGCAGAGTCCCGGCCATCGCGCCAACATCCTCTCACCGGAGTACACGCGGGTCGGCATCGGCGTCGTCAGCGCACCCACCGGTGGCAAGATGTTCACCCAGGTATTCGCAGCAGGCTGACAAAATTGTCAAGCCGGACACGCGGCAGACAACTCGCTTACAATAATCCGAGGCCGTCCCCGGTCTGGGAAGATGGGGACGGCATAGCCATGTGCAGGTGATGAGGGAGGGCGGAGCCGATGAACATCATTATCCCTGTCGCAGGTTTGGGCACGCGGCTACGTCCGCAGACGTGGAGTAAGCCGAAGCCACTGGTCAGCGTGGCGGGCAAACCAGTGCTCGGCCACGTGCTGGATCGCCTCCTCACGCTGCCGATTGATAAGGTTGTCTTCGTGACCGGCTATCTCGGCGACCAGATCGAGGACTACGTTCGCCAGAACTACCGCTTCGATGCGACCTTTGTCGAGCAAAAGGAACAGTTGGGCCAGTCCCACGCCATCATCCAGGCGCGGGGTGAGGTGACCGGTCCCACCCTTGTCGTCTTCCCGGACATGCTCTTCGAGGCGAACCTGGACCAGATCGCCGAGCTCACGGCCGATGGGGCTCTCTTCGTGAAGGAAGTCGACGACCCGCGCCGTTTCGGTGTGATCGAGGTCGAGAACGGGCGGATCACGCGGCTGGTCGAGAAGCCCGAGACCATGGTCTCCAACCTCGCGATCGTCGGGATCTACTACTTCCGCGCCGTCGAGGACCTGTTCGACGCGATCGACTACCAGATGGCCCACAACATCCAGACCAAGGGCGAGTACTTCCTGGCCGATGCCATCCAGCACATGATCGACCAGGGGACCCACTTCACCTACCTGCCGGTCACCGTCTGGGAGGATTGCGGCAACGCGAAAGCGCTGCTGAACACCAACCGCTACTTGTTGGAGCGCCTGGGTAACCATGTGCCCGACATCCCCGGCGCGGTCATCGTGCCGCCGGTGGTGATCGACCCGACCGCGACCATCCGCAACGCGGTCATCGGTCCCTACGCCAGCATCGGCGCGCGGGTCACGATCGACAACTCGATCGTGACCGACTCGATTGTGGACGAGGGTGCCGAGATCGAGACAGTCATGCTGACGCGCTCCATCGTCGGGCGCGACGCCTTCGTCCGCGGCTACTTCATGCAGGTGAACGTCGGCGACTCGTCCGACATCACCCTGGCCGGGGGCAACCACATTGAGGGAGTGCAGCCGCGTGACTGACCAGGAGACAACTACTGGCGCAGGCTGGCTCGAAGTCACAGTCGAAGCCGACGCCGAATCGGTGGAGGCGGTGGCGGACCTTTTCAGCCGCTATGCCTATAACCAGGGTGTGGTGATCGAAGAGCCGTTCGTCCAGCAACCCGACGGCGAAGACCTGGCGGTCGATCCCACCCGCCCGGTCCGCGTAAGCGCCTACCTCCCAAGGGACGAACGCCTCTCGGATAACCTCCAGCGCATCGCGGAGGGACTGTGGCACCTGCGGCAACTCGGCACCGTGGGCGAGATGCAGACCGCCGAGCGGCCCGAGGAGGACTGGGCCAACGCCTGGAAAGAGCACTTCCAGGTCACCCGGATCGGCCGCCGCTTCGTCATCCGCCCCTCGTGGCGCGAATACACGCCGGAACCGGACGATCTCGTCATCACGCTCGACCCCGGCATGGCCTTCGGCACCGGGCTGCACCCGACCACGGAGTTCTGCCTCCGCTGGCTGGAGGAGTTGCCGGTCGAGGGCAAGACCTTGCTCGACGCCGGCGCGGGTTCGGGGATCCTCTCAATCGCCGCGATCGCCCGCGGGGCGGCGCATGTCGACGCCGTCGAGATCGACCCGGTCGCGGTCAAGGCCCTTCGGCACAACCTGGACCTCAACCAGGTAACCGACCGCGTCCACGTCATCCAGGGCGACGTGGTCGAGGTCGTGGAGCCCTCCGCGGGGTACGACCTCGTCCTGGCAAACATCATCTCCAACGTCCTGATCCGAGCGGCAACGACGTTGGCCGGGGCCGCGCGCCCCGGCGCACCGCTCGTGCTGAGCGGCGTCATCACCCAGCGTGAAGCCGAGGTCCTGTCCGCGTTTGAGGCCGCGGGCTGCACCCTGCAGGAGCGGCGCGTCGCAGGGGACTGGGTGTCGCTGCTCATGACCCGCGAGGGGTAGCCCGTGGCCGGGACGGTCCATCGCTTCTACCTCCCGGCGCCGCTCCCGCCCGGAGAGACGGTAGCCCTGACCGAGGAGCAGGCCCGGCAGGCCGCGCGCGTGCTGCGGCTCGCGGCGGGTGACCCCGTCGTCCTCTTCAACGGCGACGGACAGGAGGTTCCGGCGACAATCGAGGACTGCGGCCCACGCCGGGTGATCGTCCGCCTGGGCGAGCCGCGCGCCGGACGCCCCTGCCCCGTTCCCGCCGTCCACCTGGCGCAAGCGCTCATCAAGGCCGACCGGTTCGATTGGGTGGTCCAGAAGGCTACCGAGCTGGGGGTCGCGCGCATCACGCCCCTGGCGACCAGCCGGACGGTGGTACCATTGCCCGTCGAGCGCGCCCGCCAGCGCCGCGAGCGCTGGCAGCGGATCGCGGTCGAGGCGGCGGAGCAGAGCGGCCGGGTCACGATCCCGGAGATCGACGAGCCCGCCACGCTCGACGACCTCCTCCCGCTGGTGGCTCGGATCCCCGCGCTGGTCTGTTGGGAGAACGAGGCGGAGCCCCTCCATCGGGTGCGGCTGCCAACCGCAGGCCCATTGCTGGTGGTCATCGGCCCGGAGGGCGGGTTCACCCGCGAGGAGGTTTCCGCCGCGGTCGAGGCCGGGGCGCGCACGGTGTCGCTGGGTCCGCTAATCCTAAGGAGCGAGACGGCCGCGCTGGCCGCCCTCGCCGGGATCTTCACGCTGGCCGCTGCGGCTGCTGACAACGCGTAGGCTCACGTAGAGGTAGTTGCTCATGATTGCCACCCGACGGCGCTTCACCGACGTCCCCGACCAGCCCGGCACGATTGCTGAGGTGGCGCCCGACTCACTCGCCGCGGAACTCGGCCTGCAGCCCGGCGACCGTATCGTCGCCGTCAACGGCCGCTCCCTCCGCGACGCCCTCGACTTCCAGTTCTACGCCGAGGCCGAGGAGGTCACGCTGGAGGTCGTGCGAGGCGAGGAGGTCACCCTCTACGAGGTCGAACGCGACAGCGACGAGCCCTGGGGCATCACCTTCGCCGACCCGACGTTCGACGGCATCCACCTCTGCAACAACCAGTGCCCCTTCTGCTTCATCAAGCAGATGCCGAAGGGCATGCGCAAGAGCCTCTACGTCATGGACGACGACTACCGCTACTCGATGCTCTACGGCAACTTCATCACGCTGACCAACCTGACCGAAGAGGACTGGCAGCGCATCGAGGAGCAGCGGCTGAGTCCGATCAACGTCTCGGTCCACGCCACCAACCCGGAACTGCGGGTGGCGTTGGTCGGGAACCCGCGCGCGGCCCAGATCATGGAGGACCTGGCACGCCTGGAGCGGATCGGGATCGACTACAACGCCCAGCTCGTCCTCTGCCCCGGCATCAACGACGGACCGGAGATGGACCGCACGATCCGCGACCTGATCTCGCTCGGCCCGCACCTCCTGTCGATCGCCGCCGTGCCCGTGGGCCTGTCCAAGTTCGGCCAGGAGCGCCAGAGCCGCCGGGTGCGACTCTCCCGCACCTGCATGCGCTCCCTTCCAGGGGCGCTGCTCGACATCCGGCGCTACACCCCGGAGGAAGCCGAAGGCGTCATCGCCCAAGCCGAGGGGTGGCAGGCGTACTTCCGCCGCGAGCGTGGCCGCACCTTCCTCCAGTTGGGCGACGAGTTCTACCTCATGACCGGGAAGCCGGTGCCCCCGGCATCCCACTACGACGGCTTCCCCCAGGTCGAGGACGGGATCGGCATCACGCGCCTCTTCATCGACGACGCCGAACGCCTGATCCGGCGCGGACGGAAGGCAGCGATCACCGGCGCGTCCGGAACCATCGCCTGCGGCACGCTGATCGCGCCGACGATGCAGGGATTGGTCGACCGGGTCAACGACGCGCTCGACATCCGCCTGCGGGTCGTCCCGATCGTCAACACCTTCTTCGGCGCCGAGATCAACGTCTCCGGCCTCCTGACCGGCGGCCTGGTGCGCGACGCCCTCGCCGGGGAGACGGCCACCGATCCGGTCTTCGTCTCCCACCACATGCTCTCGAAGCGCACCAAGACCTTCCTCGACGACCTCCACCTGGAGGATCTGGAAGGGGCGCTCGGCCGGCCGGTGTTCGCCGCAGAGTATATGACCGACGTCGTCCAGCACCTGGCGGCCGCTCGGCCGCGGATCGCGCTATGATCGACGACCTCACCCTACGGCAGACGGCGGACGGCACGCAGTTATCCGTTCGCGTGACCCCCCGCGCCAGCCGCACGCAGGTGGACGGGGTCGCCGACGGCGCGCTCCGGGTCCGGCTCGCGGCCCCGCCGGTCGAAGGCGCCGCCAACCGCGCCCTCACCGAGTTCCTCGCCGATCTCCTGCGCCTGCCCAAGCGCGACGTCCACATCGTCGCCGGAGAGCGCGGCCGCCAGAAGACCATCCTCCTGCGCGGCCTCACCCCCGCCGACATCCGCGACCGCCTCACCACCGCACTGGCGCGTTAAGGGGCGATGGTCAGGAAAAGATCCCCGCGCCGTGGTTTGTGCCCGGGAGATCGGTGGTGTGAGGATGTCTGGGCCGTGGCCCGTGTCCGGACATCGGTGGCATGAAGGATCCCACGCCGTGGCGCGTGCCCGGAGCGAAAGCCGCCGGGCTGACAATACAAAGCCCACTGAAGGGGCTGGGGGCGCTGGACCCGGTGAGATGCCGGATCGGGTCAGCCGGGGCGTGGCCATCGCAGCCCCTTCAGTGGGCTTACCCCACCTCAGCCTGGCGGCTTCAGCCCCGGGCACGAACCGACCCGTGGACACCCAACACCAGGGTGTGAGCCGATTGTCCCTCAGCCCGCACCAGCGAGTATCCCTTGTCAGCCCGGGATCTCACTCTGACCCGCCGGCTACCGCCGCCCGCGCCGGAGCATGACGGTCACGGCGGTCAACGCACCGACGATGCCTCCCACGACCCCGGCAAGCCCGTTGGCGACACGGTGCGACGGCGGGTCGCCACTGGTCACCCCGACCGGCGGGGTGTAGTCACGCAGGCGCAGCCAGAGCGCGATCGTCTCCTTCATCGCGCGGAAGACGACCCGCGGGCTGCCGCCGGAGGATTCTCCGGCAGGGCGGGGATAGTGGTTGACGCCAACTTCGATCCAGGTGGCCCCGGCACGCTCCGCCTTGGCCAGGATCTCGGTGTTGATCAACGCCCCGGGAGAGGTCAGATCGATCGCTCGGAGCAGGTCGGCGCGGAATACCTTGAAGGCGCAGTCCACGTCCCGCAGCCGCACCCCGAACAGAATCCGCACGGCGAGGTTGAAGATCCAGGCGTAGACGATTCGGTACAGCGCATCCTGGCGGTTGATCCGGTAGCCGGCGACCAGATCGTACTGGCCGATGAAGGGTATGAGGAAGCTCAGGTCGGCGATATCGAACTGCTGGTCGCTGTCCATGAACATGATGTAGTCGCCGGTCGACGCGGAAAAACCGGAGGTCAGTGCAGCGCCGTAGCCGCGATTCCGCGGGTGGTGGACGACGGTGATGCGTTCGTCCGCGGCGGCCAGCTCGTCGGCTAGCGGACCGGTGCCGTCGCGGCTGCCGTCGTCGACGATGACGATCTGGAAGTCCTCGACCAGTTGGGGAAGGACATCGAGCGCACGGTGGACGACTGCTGCCAGGTTGTCCACCTCGTTGTGCGCCGGCAGCACGAGCGAGAGCCTGCCCCGGATCATCCCACCTCCCGCGGGCGACGGCCCGGTCGACGCATGCGCGACCGGGCCGCTGCTACACCGTGGGCTTCAGTATACCCGTTCCGTCCGAATGCCCCTACTTCGGCATCTGCTGCAATGCCGTGTACGCGGGTCGCGGTGTCCAATCGCTGTACAGCACCGACCACGGGTATTTCTCATCCTCCGGCGGGGTGACGACGCTGAAGTTGAGGTTCCAGACGAACATCACACCCATCCAGGGGTAGTACAGGTGCGCCATCTCGAAGGCCCGCACCAGATACTCCGCCTGCATATCTTCCGAGATCTGGTTGCCGTACTCATAGCCCGGTGCCTGGTTGGCGGTGGTCCAGCCGAACTCGGTCAGCCAGATCTGCTTTCCGGCCTCGCCGTTCTCGATCATCACCTGCCGAAGCTGCTCGATCCGGCGGAAGTAGAACGACTCGTGGTCGCGCCAGCCGGGTCCGGGACCGGGCTGCGTCGGCCAGAGGGCATCGGGCGGGTTGTTGTTGCTGCCCGGGTGTGCACCGAGCACGTCGTAGTACTGCTTGACCTCGCCGTCGTTGTAGCTGTAGATCTGCCGGAGATAGCTCACATCGTCGATCGCGATCGTCGGGTCGTTGACGCCGGTCGGCGTGAGGCCACCGAACACGACGATGGCCGACGGATCGCCCTCCTTCACGCCGGTGTACCCGGCCTTGAGCAGGTTGACGTAGCGCCCGATGTCCACATGCCCGCCCGTCTCAAAGGCCAGGTTTTGCTCGTTCCAGATCTCCCAGGCGTGGACCCGCCCCCGGTAACGCTCGGCCAGGAAGCGCATCAACGCCCCGAAGCGCGCCGGGTCCTCGGGTATGCCCCCATTGTCCCCGGCCCAGTCAGGAGACTTGGCCACGCTCACCAGGAGCTTCACGCCGTTACGGGCTGCGCTGCCGACGATGCGGTCAAGCCCCGCGGGGTTGTAACTCCCCGGTGCGGGTTCGAGTTCGCGCCACTGCGCCTGAACCCGGACCCAGGAGAAACCCGCGCCCTTCACCATATCGAGGGCCTTCTGGTTGAGCGCGTCGGACCGGTCGTCGCCCCAGAGGAAGGCGTTGAAGCCGTAGCCGACGTGCGGCCCATGCCGCAGGTTCCGGATCGGGTCACGGGGCGGGAGCGTCGGGTCCTGTCGCGCCAGCGCTTCCTCCGGGGCGCCGCGCACCTGCAGGTACTCCGTGCCAAGCAGGCCGAGCAGCACTTCGTACGGCGTCCCCCGATACTCGGGATGCCACTCAAAGCGTGCCCGCTCGAAGTACTGGACCGTGTGGATCTCGCCGTCGCCAGCCGGGGGCGGCTGATTCCGCTCGTCGAACTCCTGCGACAGCGGGAAGCCGAAGTTCATCAGCCCGCCGTTGGCGTCCCAATAGTTCTTGAAACCGTAGCTGAGGGAGTGGCCCGTCTCCGCATAGTAGCGGTGATCGGGGTTATCATCGAACGGCGGGATGGGCTGGAAGGGCTCTTCCGACTCGCGACCTTCGACCCGGATCGCGCCGAGCCGCATCAGCAGCACCTCGTAGGGGGTTCCGGCGAACTCCGGGTGGTACTCGAAGACCGCCCGCTCGAAGTACTGCCGCAGGAAGCCGTCCTGCTCAAAGACCCCCGTGATCGGGTACCCGAAGATATACAGCCCGCCGTGCGTCTCCCAATACGCCCGGAACGGCCCCTGCACCCAGAAGCCGGTCTCCGCGAAGTAGCGTGGCATCTCGAGGTCCTCCGGCGCGCTCGGGTTCTCCGCGAGCGCGGTGCCGGTCGGCGCCATCGTGGCACCGAGCAGGACGATCAAGAATAGCCAGCGTAGGACACGCATGACTCCCTCTTCCCGTCACTTGGGTAACATCCGCCCAACCGTCGCACCCGGCCCTCGGGGAGCGAGCCGGGTCACGGCTCCGGCACGCCTCCCCATCGCGCGCCACAGAACCGTGGATTAGCCAACCAGCCGTAGCACCCGCTCGGGGGAACCGCATGACGCGGCGCCCCGCAGGGTCGTGGACCGGGGCTGGGAGTTATGAGTTGCTGGGCTGAGCGACGTACCCTTCCCTTCGCCGGGTCCAGGCAGCCCTGGAGCCCGTCCCCCGTCGGCCGTGCCGTGTCCCCGGCATGCATCGTGCCGCCGGCCTGGCCGACCGTCCCAGGCGTGGGTTACGGCGCCAACTGGAGTTCCACGTCCCCGATCTGGATCACATCCCCGTAGCGGAGTCCGGTGGGCACCATGACTGGCTTGCCGTTCACCCGCGTCCCATTCGTGCTGCCGAGGTCGGTGACCCACCAACCGTTCTCGGTCCATGTCACCTGGGCGTGCTCGCTCGAGACGAAACTGTCATCGATGCGGATCGTCACCCGTGGGTGCCGACCGATCACGGTCACCGGCTCCAACTCCAGCCGCGCGCCGGGACGCAATCCCGAGTTCCCGGGCGCTTTCACGATGAGGTGGCCCGAGGGCTCAGGAGCGTAGCTGGCCTGCGCCCCCCGCGCGTACGACTGCATCTCGCGCAGGATAACCCGGATTACCTGGAAGAGGAAGAAGTACAGGAGGAAAATGAACACGACGCGGAGGAGGAGCAGGAACCACTCAAACGGTAGCGACGCCATCATTGCTCTCCACGCGCCATGGGCTAGCCGCGCCTATCACCACGGTACGGGAGCAGCGTCAGCCGCGCCGTTCCGAGCAGGATCTCGTCACCCTCTCGCACCCAGTGGCGGTCGACCCGCACCCCGTTGACCGAGGTCCCATTGGTCGAGTTCAGGTCGACGATCTGAAACTGGCCGTTGACGTACTCCAGCCGCGCATGGTGCCGGGAGACCTCCGGCACCTCGACGACCACGTCGTTGTCGAGCGCCCGGCCGATCGTCGTGACTTGCCGCCGAATGACGAAGACCTGCTCCGGCGATACCGAGGTCGGGGCCACGCGCAAGAGCACGGGCTGTACGTTGCCCGTCCGCTCCACCACGCGGTAGACCTCGGTCCGCTGCACCGCCTCCTGCTGGATCGGGTCGTAGTCGGGGAGTTCGACGATGTGGGCCTCGACCCCGATGCGCCGCCGCGGCACATTCTCGTCCCCGATCATCTGCACCCGCACCTGGTCGATGAACCCGTAGTTGCGTTCTTCGGCCAGGTCGATCAGCCAGTCCTCCATCTGGCGGCACAGGCTGGGAACGATGTCCGCGAACTGGACCATGTCCTCGGGATTGAGGAAGACGACGTAGTCGTTAGGGACGACGATCCCGTCCACCGTCGCCAGTTGGTTCCCCTCCATCGCCCGCTCCAGCCGTCGGCCGATCTCGGCGGGCTGTATCGGAGTGCGAAATATTCGCCCGACGGATCCCTCCATCAGGCGCTCGAAGAAGTTCTCGAATCGTTGGAGGCTGTTCACCACGGCTGCAACTCAATCCCGATTACTGGCACGGGGTAGGGATCGCGGCCGCTCGCGAGGCATCCCCGAAACAGCAGGCCCGGCGAATTATAGGTGTCCCCGCGCGGGAGGGTCAAACGGCGGCACGCCGCCACACTCGCTTGGGGTGCCACTTCGACCGTCACGATAGTGCGCAATGGGCCAGCGCATCACCAAACCAAGCAGTCGAGCGCTTCCTGGTTTCTGCCGATTGTGATAGTATGCAAGTCACAACGACATTTTGTAGGAGTCCGCTATCGATCATGCATTGATTCCCATCCTGGTCAATGCCGCGACGCTGTCGGCACCATGAGCATGGATGCTGGCCAGACGGGAAGGGAGCGCAGTGTGCTCGAACCGAGCGGCGATCAATCCTACCCCGGCGATCTCGCCGACATGCCCGGCGCCCTGTTTTCCGAGTTCGAAGGCACGGTGAAGCGTGCGGCGAGCGGGACGACCCGTTCACGGCTGGAGCTCGCCGTAATCGGGGCTGCTCTGCTCACCGTTCCCGTAACCTTCCTCCAACTGCGCGGCCACGTGGCCGGGTGGCTCACTGCCGCTGATTGGGCTGTTTGGTTCGTCTTTGTGGTCGACTATGCGCATGCCGTGTCGGCAGCACCTAACCGGAGAACCGCCGCGCGCCGCCACTGGATCAGCGCACTCGTCGTCGTGCTCAGCTTCCCGCTCCTTCCGCATTTGCTGGCATTCACCCGGCTCACCCGCCTCTCCCGATTGCTACGCCTTGCACGCTTGGTCCGGCTGATCGTCGCCACCAGCCGCGGTCTCCAGGGCGTACGCGTAATCTTCGCGCGACGCGGCCTGTTGTATGTCACGATCGTGACGGGCGTTCTCAGCGTCGCGGGGGGCGGCCTCCTCTCACTGATCGAGCCGGAGATGGTGGAAGGGAGCTTCCTCGGCGGAATCTGGTGGGCGATCATCTCGGTCATTACTGTCGGATACGACGAAGCCCCATCCACCATCGCGGGACGTGTCGTCGCGGTGCTGCTGATGCTCTCCGGAATCGGGCTCGCCTCCACGCTGGCGGCCGCCACCGCGGCGTATTTCGTCGGCCAGGAGGACCAAGCCGAGCTACGCGACATCGAGGCCCGGCTGGCTCGGATCGAGGCGATGCTGGAGGAAGCAACGCGGCATCGTCGGGAGGACACGTAGGGGTCCCAGCCCCCCGCAACACTCCGTCTCCGGGCAGGGGTTCACCCCAGACCCCTCCCGTCATCCAGCGGCCGACACCCGCCGGCTACATCTCACCCGCCTCCAGCGGTTCGGCCGGGTAGACGGCTGCCTCCGACCCTTCGGCGTACACGATCGAGTGCAGCGCGTCCTGCCACGAGATCGACTGCCACTCTCCACCAAGCAGGACGCCGGGCGAGATCGTGACCTCGGCGTCCTCGATGGGGTAGATCCGCCAGACCGGGTGCGTTACACGGTAGCGGAAGCTTCGGCCCGAGCGGTCCCGGTCGAACCCCCAGTAGTGCTCCTTCAGGAAGTGTTCCTGGCTGTCCTCCGGCGGGGTGAACGGCTCGTTTCGCGCGTCGAGCCGGATCACGCCGCGGTGCTGGTGGTGCTCAAAGGTGGTGTCCAAGCGCACCCGGCCACCGTCCCGGTGAGCGCGGTGGGTGATCCGCGCCAGGTGGTACGGCTGGTTGTAGAGGAGGCGCGCGCCGAGCACGGTGAGGCGCGACGGCACGAACTCGCGCAGGAAGACGACCGCGCGCATCGGCCCGCGCCGGACGTAGAAGCGGAGATTGACCTCAGGGAAGTTCCGCGCCGTCGGGATCGGGACGCCGCGCACCCGCATGCCGGCGAACTCCAGCGCGACGAGTGAGAGGAGGTGGAGCGACGGGTCGTCGTCCGGGGTGTCCAGTTCACTGCCGGGTGGGACATGGGGCAGCAGCAAGTCCGGCGACACGCGGTAGTTGACGAGGACCACGTTCTTCCACTGCGTCGTGAGAAACGGGCGCACCATCCAGTCCTCTCCTCCGCTTCCGACACCGGCACCACAACCTCGCACGCGCGCTGCTTCAAAGGCTACCTGACTCGGAAGGACCGTGGCGTCGCCCTGCATTCGGCGAACACACGCGCAGCAGGGACTCCCAACCGACCGCGCGGTCGTATGGAGCCGCCCTCCTCAGAGGGCACGGGTCGCGGCGATGATGGCACGTGGACGCTCATGAGCAGATTGAGTAGCATTGCCTGATGACAAGAAAGGTCCACCGTTCGCAGCGATGCTGAGCGGACTGATCCCGCGTATGCACGGAAGGGAGTTTCGATCAGTGCGTCGCCTGCTGGTCGTCGCGCTCCTCATCGGGCTCGGGGTGCTCGCGCCGGGTGTAAGTGCACAGCAGTTCGATCTGCTGCGGGTCACGTGCAGCGACTTTCCCTCGCAGGCCGCCGCCCAGGCCGCCTATCGCGAGGATCCAATCGGCCTGAAGAGCCTCGACCGGGACAACGACGGCATCGCCTGCGAGAACAACCCGGGGCCATACGACTACAGACGGCCTGGTGAACCGCCCGCACCGCAGCCGCCCGCGCCGCCGGCGCCGCCCGCACCGAAGCCGGAGCCCGAGCCGCACTGCACCTTCTACGCGGAGACGGGACACAACCTCTGCGGCGGGTTCCGCGACTATTGGCGGCAGTTCGGCGGCCTTGCCGTGTACGGGTTCCCGATCACCGACGAGTTCGTGGATCCGGATACCGGGCGGGTGACCCAGTGGTTCGAGCGGGCACGCTTCGAGTGGCATCCCGGCACCTGGCCGGAGCGCTTCGATGTGCAGCTCGGCCTGCTGGGGAACGAACTGGCGGCCGATCGACGCGGTGAGGGGCCGTTCATGCCCGCCCACCCGATCGAGGGCTGCATTTTCTTCGAACCGACCGGCCATAACCTCTGCGGCGGCTTCCGCGCATACTGGGAGCAGTTCGGCGGGCTGGCAGTCTACGGTATGCCGATCAGCGAGGAGTTCCGCGAGGTCAACCCGGACACCGGCGTGGAGTACACGGTGCAGTACTTCGAACGCCAGCGCTTCGAATGGCACCCTGGCGAATGGCCCGAGCGCTACGACGTGATGCTCGGTCGCCTCGGCGCGGAGCTCTTCATCGCCGAGTAGCCGCCCGAACAGATCCCGAAACAGCTGACCGCCCAGGTGCCGGAACACCTGGGCGGTTCTGTTCCCGAGCCGGAGATCGTGCCGGGAGCGGTTTTCAAAGGAAATGGTACCCCCAGCGGGATTCGAACCCGCGATCTCCACCTTGAGAGGGTGGCGTCCTGGGCCGCTAGACTATGGGGGCGTGGCCGGGGCGTCGTTCGAGGGGTCAAACCGTGGTACCCCCAGCGGGATTCGAACCCGCGATCTCCACCTTGAAAGGGTGGCGTCCTAGGCCTCTAGACTATGGGGGCACGACGCCCAAATGGCTGCACCCAAGGATACACGGTCCCGCGCCGACTTTCAAACCGCTCCGGGCAAATGGGCGCCGCTGGCCGGTCCCCAGCGAGGCCAGCGCCAAGACGCCAGCGCGTAGGCCGCGGCCAGGAGCAGGTAGACCACCACGACGCCGTCGCGGCCGAGTGTGGGCGCTAGACCCGAGGACCACTCAATCCTCGCACACCACTCGGCCACCGCGACGGTCGCCTGCGCCGGGATCCAGGCGAGGATCCCCGCGGATTCGGCGAGCGCCGGGTGGATGAGCGATGCGAGCACCACGCCGACGCCACCCGCCATAACCGCGGGGATGAGAGGCGCGACGAGGGCGTTGCCGACGGGGCCGACCAGCGAGTACTGCCCGAAGTGGTGCAGCAGCAGCGGCGTGGCCGCGAGTTGCGCGGCGAGCGGAGTGGCGATCAGCCCAGGCCAGCGCGGCCCGCCGGCGACCCGGGGCATCACCGCCAGCAGTGCCGCAGTCGATGCGACCGACAACTGGAACCCGGCATGGAACCGGATGGCCGGCTGGACGAGCACCATGATGGCGGCCGACCAGGCGAGCGCGGTGACGGCATCGCGCGGGCGGCCACGCCAGAGGGCAAGCAGCGCCAGCGTTGCCATCAACGCGGCGCGCGTCACCGAGGGCTCCATCCCGACGAGATAGGCGAAAGCCCACACCGCGCCGAGGTTCACCAGCAGCACCCAGCGACGGGGAAGGCGCCCGCGCCCGGTGAGGACCGCCACCACGGCCCCGACCACGGTGACATTCCATCCGCTGACGGCGGTCAGGTGCGAGAACCCAGCCGCGCGGAACGCGCGCACGGTCGTCTCGGTCATACCGCCGTCGTCGCCGGTAAGGACACCCGCGACGAACGGCCCGGCCGGTCGGGGCACGGCGCGCTCGATCCGCGTGACGATCCCCCGCACGAGCCACGTGCGCAGCCGCTGCCAGGCCGGTGCTTCATTCCCGAGCACGCGGACCTGTTTCACGACAACCGTCCCGGCGGCTTCGGGCTGAGTATGCGATGGTCGCGCACGGAACGAGCCGGTGAGAGCCACCACGTCACCCTGCGCCACGCGCTGATCGCGCGGAAGCTGGGCGATGACGAGCGCCGGTACGGGCGTGTCGAGCGCGACGGTGACACGGGTGTAGCCTGGGTAGCGCCGGGGTATGTCCTTGACGGTCCCCGAGAACTCCCGGGCGGTGATCAGCGGTTCAGGCACGGCCGGAGGCGATATCGGCGCCGCCCGCCAGAAGCCGATCCCAGCCGCGCCGAGCACCAGCACCAAGGCCACGACGGTCGCCCGTCCCGGCCGGAGCGCGAGCACCGTGAGACTCACGGACGCGGCGAGGGGCAGGGCGAGCCAGCCGGCGCCCAGGTCCCGCAGCAACGCCCCACCCAGGACCGCCGCACCAAGCAGCGCCCCGAGCACGATCAGGACTCCGTCGTCGCCAGCCCCCGCAGCGACTCGACCATGCGCGCGGAGATGCCTCGCACGGCTTCGAGATCATCGAGCGTGACAAAGGGGCCATGCGTGGTGCGATAGTCGATGATGCGCTGGGCCAGCACCGGCCCAATCCCTGGCAGGGATTCGAGCTCCGCCTGAGAGGCGGTGTTGACGTTGACCAGCCCCGCGGGAGCCTTGCCCACCGGTATCGCCGACGTGATCGCCGATCCATCCCCATTGGCAACCGGCTGGGACGACGAGGCACGGCGCTCGGGCACGATGAGCGTCTGGCCGTCACGCAGCAGGTCCGCCATCGGCAGCCCCGCCACGTCGGCTTCATCCAGCAGATCGGCTTGCGCCAGGGCTTCGGCGACGCGGCTGCCGCGCGGGAGCGTGTAGAGCCCCGGCGCACGCACGGCCCCGCCGACGTAGACGGTAAGCGTGGCGGGATCCCCAACCGGCTCGATCTGCAGCACCAGTTCACGGGAACGTTCGGTGCGCAGCACGGCGGTCAGCACGGCCACCGCGATCGCCGCTGCGACACCAAGCAGGATCAGCCTCGCCCGAGTCAGCTCCACCAGTCCCCTCCCCCCACGGTATGGAGCAGCCATGAGTCAGCCTGGCGAATACAGCCAGCAGAACCTCACTGGAGTCAAGGGATGCGTATACGCACTATAGCGGGTCTGTGCCAGGTTGGCAAGAGGGTACCGCGACAGCGCCACGCTTGAGTGGTATACTGGCAGTCTGTCATTCAACCCGGCCGGTCACACGACCCGCCGGGGTCTGTGCGTGGGCCGGACCGGAGGAGCCGTCGTCGTGGCGTTCGAGAACATCATCCCGCTGCTCCACAATGAGCCAGACCATCGCGCGCTCCTCGACGCCATTCGGCGGCTGACGCCCGGTCGGGTGCTGGAGATCGAGGGTCCGCCCACCGCCGCGCGCCTGGCGATGCTCGCCGCGCTGCTCGCTGAGGTGTCCTACCCGGTCTTGATCGTGACCGGCCGCCTGGACAGCGCGGAGGAGGTCACCGCCGGGCTTACAGAGTACCTGCCTCGCGACCGCGAGCCCACCTTATGGCCGGTCTCCGAGACCCTGCCCTACGAGCTGCTGCCGGTCGATCGCTCCGTAAGCGCGCTCCGCGTCGAGCTCCTGGCCAAATTGGCGAGGCGGGAGCCGGTCCCGATCGTCGCGCCCGCCCGAGCCCTGACCCAGCTCCTCAGCCCACCGGACGAGGTCGCTGCCCAGTCGTGGCATCTTGCAGTGGGCGAGCGCCTGCGCTCCGATGCCTTCGTGACCAGCCTACTCGACGCCGGGTACGAAATGGTCCCGGTCGTCCAGGCACCGGGGGAGGTCGGTCGCCGGGGCGGCATCATCGACGTCTTCCCGCCGACCGGTGACCACGCGCTGCGCATCGAGCTGTTCGGCGACGAAATCGACTCGCTGCGCCTGATTAACCCGGACACGCAGCGCTCGGTCCGGCGCATCGAGCGGTACGACATACTCCCGCCGTTGGAGGTGAGCCTTGCCCGGCGCGATGCGGCTCTCGCTGCGCTGCGGCAGATGGACACGACAACCCTGCGGCCCGAGGTCGCGGAGGAGTGGGAGCGGGCGCTCCAGCGGCTTGAGCGCGGCCAGGTGACGGTCGGACTCGAGCTGCTCGCCCCGCTACTGTTGCCCGAGCCGGCCTCGCTGCTCGACTACCTGACCATGGGCGAGCACCTGCTGGTGGTGCTCGAGCCCGCGTCGGTCCAGCTCTCCATTACCCAACTCGAAGCGCAGGCGGAAGAGCTCCGCGACGCTCTAGAGGATGCCGGAGAAATGCCGCTCGGCATGCCCCGGCCGTACCTCGACTGGCAGGCCGTGGCCGACCGGCTGCGCCCGGCACGCCAGGTCGCCTTCGGGCCGGTTCCGACCCACTGGTCCCCGCCCGTGGCGATCATCCCCGACGCTCGTCCAGTCTACGGCCGGGACCTTCCCGCCTATGGCGGGCGGCTCGACGCACTCGTCGCCGATGTACGGGAGCGATTGGCGGACGGCTGGGCGGTCATCCTCGCCAGCGAGCAGAGCGGGCGGCTCACCGAGGTCCTGGAGGAACACGACATCTTCCCGCGCACGCGCAAGCGTCCCGCCGGGAACGGACGGATCGCGCCTCCGCCGGAGCCACCGACGCCGGGCACGGTCGAGGTCGTGTACAGCCGGCTCAACGGCGGGTGGGAACACGCCGGGATCAAGGTCCTGCTGCTGACCGACCGCGAGATGTTCGGCTACCGGCGCGTGGCCGCGCCCGCGCCACGCCGCCGTGCCGCTCGCCGCCCGCCGATTCTGCCGAGCCTGACGCCCGGACAATACGTGGTGCACGTCGAGCACGGCATCGCCCGCTACGGCGGCCTGGTCACGCTTGAAGTGAGCGGCGTCGAGCGGGAGTACCTGCTCCTCGAGTACGCGGCCAACGACCGGCTCTACCTGCCGGTCGATCAGATCGACCGCATCACCCCATACGAGGGCGCGGGGATCGAGCCGAAGCTGACGCGCCTCGGTTCGCCCGAGTGGGCGCGCGTCAAGCAGCGCGTACGCAAGGCCGTGCGCGAGATGGCGTTTGAGCTCCTCCAACTCTACGCCGCGCGCGAGGCGACCGAAGGCGTGGCCTTCGGTCCCGACACCGACTGGGACCGCGAGCTGGAGGAGTCGTTCCCCTACGTTGAGACGCCCGGCCAGTTGCAGGCGATCCGCGAGGTCAAGGCCGACATGGAAAAGCCGCGGCCGATGGATCGCCTGGTCTGTGGCGATGTCGGCTACGGCAAGACCGAAGTGGCGCTGCGCGCTGCCTTCAAGGCGGTCAACAACGGGTACCAGGTCGCGATTCTGGTGCCCACCACGATCCTCGCGCTGCAGCACTACCACACGTTCCGCTCCCGCCTGGCTCCCTTCCCGGTGCGAATCGAGATGCTGTCCCGTTTGCGGAGCCGGAAGGAGCAGACCCAGATCCTGCAGCAGCTCGAGCGGGGCGAGATCGACGTCATCATCGGAACCCACCGGCTGCTCCAGCGCGACGTGCACTTCAAGAAGCTGGGTCTGGTGGTCATCGACGAGGAGCAGCGCTTCGGCGTGGCCCACAAGGAGCACTTCAAGCGTCTCCGCACCAACGTCGACGTGCTGACGATGACGGCGACTCCGATCCCGCGCACGCTCTACATGGCCCTGTCGGGGATCCGCGACCTGTCGGTGATCACGACGCCGCCGCAGGAGCGGACGCCGATCCGCACCTTCGTTACTCCCAGCAGCGACTCACTGATCCGCGAAGCGATCCTGCGCGAGATCTCACGCGGCGGGCAGGTCTACTTCGTGCACAACCGCGTGCAGAGCATCTACCACGTGCTGGAACGGTTGGAGAAGTTGGTGCCCGAGGCGCGCTTCGGCGTCGGCCACGGCCAGATGGACGAGGACGAGCTCGAGCAGGTGATGCTCGCGTTCATGCAGCACGAGTTCGACGTCCTGCTCTGTACCACGATCATCGAGTCGGGCGTCGACATCCCGAACGTCAACACGATCATCATCGACCGCGCCCACCAGCTCGGTTTGACCCAGCTCTACCAGCTCCGCGGGCGCGTCGGCCGCAGCCACCACCGCGCCTACGCCTACGTGCTCTACGATGCCAACGTGCCCCTCAGCGCTGAGGCGGTGGCCCGACTCGAAGCGATCCAGGAGGCGACGGAACTGGGCGCCGGATTCCAGATCGCGCTGCGCGATCTGGAGATCCGCGGGGCCGGTAACGTGCTCGGCCCCGAGCAGAGCGGTCACGTGGCGGCCGTCGGGCTTGACCTCTACACCCGGATGCTCGCGACGGCGGTCGAGGAGATCAAGCAGGGACGGCCGATCGAGGAGCCGGAGGCCGTCACGGTCGATCTCCCGATCGAGGCGACCATCCCCGAGCACTACGTGGGCGACGAGGGCGTGCGCATCGACCTCTACCGGCGGCTGGCGGCCGTCCGCACCTACGCCGAGTTGCGCGACCTGCAAGAGGAGATGATCGACCGTTTCGGGCCGATGCCCGAGCCGCTCCTGCGGCTCGTGGACCTCGCACGGCTGCGCATCCGTGCCAACGGGCTCGGCATCACCGCGATGGTCGAGCGCGAGGGCGAGGTCTACATCCGGCCGGTGCTCGGCTCGCGGCTCAACCAGGCGCAGCTCCGGCGCGCGCTCGGCGACGGGGTCTACGTGACCCCGAACCAGGTCCGCCTGGTACTCTCTCGCCTCCGCGTGAACGTCCGCGACGCGGTGCAAGAGATCCTGGACGCCGTCGAGGAGGCGGACGCCACCGTCCTCGCCGCGGCTGGCTAGGCGCCCCGCCCCGAGGGAGCGGCCCTCACCCCCAACC
>NZ_JADGHZ010000053.1 GCF_019683595.1 Sphaerobacter sp.
GGGCCGCCACCGGGGGAGGGCCGGGAAGGACGTCGTCGAGGGTCGGCCCGACCACCGGCGTCGGGGTCGGTGTCGGTGTGGGCGATGAAATGGGTGTGGAGTGGATCTCGCTGACGGGCAGGAACGAGGGTGGTCCGGGCGGCTGCGCACGCACCACCATGACGCCGAGGACCAGCATGGCCGTGCCGACCGTGCTGCCGAAGACGGCCCATCGCGCCGGCAGGCGGCGGTGCCAGGCGCCGTCACTTTCACGCAGGCTGCGCCAGACACGTCCGGCGGCGCCGGTGCGGAACGGCGTCTCGATGTACCGGTAGGAGATCTCGGCCAGGATGCACGTGAGCCCAAGTCGCAGGACGACGACGGGGAGGCCGCTCAGCGCGATGTCGAGGTGCGGCCGCGTGAGCATGAAAATGGGCCAGTGCCATAGGTAGATGCTGTAGGAGCGCAACCCAATCCACTTCAGCGGCTGCCGGCCAAGCACGCCGGGCACGATCCGGGCACGTGGGTGCGCCACCACCGCGATGAGCAGCGCCGTGGCGAGGGCGACGCCGACGAATCCGCCCCGGTAGAGATGCGGATCGTACTCCCCGAGCCGCCAGAAGGCGATGCAGAGGGCGGCGAACGCAGCCACGCCCGCCCCGTCGAGGAGGCGTTGCGCGTGGCGATGCGTGCCGAGCCAGCGGATCGGCCGGGCCGCCTGGTCAAGCCCGGAGCGGAGCGTCTCCGGCTCCCAGACGAAGGCCAGTGCCGCACCGAAGAGCAGCTCGGCCGCTCGGGTGTCGGTGCCGTAGTAGACCCGCGAGGGGTCCACGCTCGGGTCGTACAGGAGCCACATCAGCGCGGTCGAGGCAACGGCACCGCCCAGCGTGATCGCCAGCGCCACCCAGCGCCGCCCCAGCTTCACGGCGAGGAGCAGCGCCCCGACGAGGATGAGCGGCCACAGCAAGTAGAACTGCTCCTCGACCGCCAGGGACCAGAGGTGCTGCAAGAGTTGCGGCCGGCCGATCGCCTCGAAATACGACTCCTGCTTGTACACCAGATACCAGTTGGTGACGTACGTCGCAGCGGCCAGCGCCGCGGACCGGGTTCGCGCCACCTCCTCGGGTGCGACGACGACGGCAATGGCGAGCGTGCCGATCAGGAGGAAAGCGACGGCCGGCAGGAGCCGCCGGGCGCGGCGCAGCCAGAACGCCACGAAGTCGATCCGCTCGTGCTGCCGCCATTCCGCCAGCAGGAGTGCCGTGATGAGATAGCCGCTCAGGACGAAGAAGACCTCGACCCCGAGGAAGCCGCCAGGCAACCAGGGAACATCGAGGTGGTAGAGGAGCACTGCCAGCACGGCGACGGCCCGCACGCCGTCGAGCCCGGCCAGGTACGGGAGTCGTGGCCCGCGCGTCCCCGATGATGGGGGCGACGATCGCGCGGCCGAGGAGTCCGCCGCAGCGCTGTAGCGCTCCCAGAAGGCTGGACTTGACGCTCGCAGGCGCCGCAAATCGGGCGGCTGCACGCAGGATCCTCCCCTGGCCTCACGCCGAGCCGGTAGCGGGTTGCCACCAGCGCCGCTACCGCCGGACGGCCGTCACCAGATCGCTGATGATACCATGCATGCGGAGCGTGCGTCGTGGGGAGTGTCGCATCACCGTTCACCTGGGCCGGAGTAGGATTCGCCTCGCTCCGTCGTTCCTCACTAGGTTCAACGCTGTCCATCCCGTTTCGTTACCCGTCCGTACGTACAGTGGCGACGGCGCGTGAGGCGCGGTATCATCCGGCGCCGCGAGGCGCCGCCTGACGATCCCGGGGGCAGGAGAGCGTGGAGACGCTGCGACAACTGATGCGGAACCGGGCGCTCCTGACCTTCATGCTGGGGCATTTCACCGTCGACTTGTACGCCGGTGTGCTCCCGGTCCTCTACCCCCTAATGGCGCTCGAGTTCAGCCTGACCAAGGAAGCCGTCGGCATCGTGGCGCTGGCCTTTACCGCCACCTCCTCGCTCGTCCAGCCGCTCTTTGGCTACCTGGCCGACCGCTTCGGCAGTCGCGTGTTGGCACCGGCCAGCGTCGTCTGGGCGGCCCTGATGGTGGCGGTGGCCGGGCTCGCCCCGACGGTGGGCTTCCTCATGCTGGCCGCGTCGCTCGCCGGGCTCGGGTCGGGCGCCTACCATCCACTCGGGGCGTCCAGTGCCGCGGCGGTCACCGGGGAGCTGCAGAAGAACACTGCCATGTCGATCTACACGGTCGGCGGCTCGGTGGGCTATGCGCTGGGACCGCTCCTCGGCGCGCTGGCCTTCGGCTCCGTTGGGCCGGCCGGGTCGGTCTTCATGCTGCCGGTGGGACTGGTCTCGGCGCTGTTGATCCTGCGCTCGCTGTGGGGACGGCCCGGGTTGGTAGCCCAGCGGGCGCAGGCCGTGGTCGCGGAGGCGCCGTCCCAGCGTGAGCGCATCGCATGGCGCCCGTTGTTGCCGGTGGTGGGGGTGACCATGCTGCGCTCATGGGTCAGCCTGTCGCTGATCACCTTCATCCCGCTGTGGTATGCCGATCTGGGCTACGGGGCAGAGTTCTACGGCCCGCTCACGACGTTGGTGATTGGCGGCGGGGCGGTCGGGACGCTGCTCGGTGGGTTGCTGGCCGACCGCTTCGGACAGCGGCGAGTGCTGTTACTGTCGCTGGCATGCACACTGCCGGCGCTGGTGCTCTTCGTCGGGGTGCCCGGGCCGATCGCGCTGGCGACTGGGGCACTATACGGTATGCTGGCCGACTCGTCGCTGTCGATCACGCTGGTAATGGCGCAGCGGGCGCTGCCGGGGCGGACCGGGTTGGCCTCCGGGTTCATCCTGGGGCTCGGGTTCGTGACCGGCGGCATCGGCGTCCCGCTGGTGGGGCGGCTGGCCGATGCGGTGGGGATGCCTGCGGCGCTCCTGTCGCTCTCGGTCTTGCTGGTCGCCGCGGTGGCGTTGGCGCTGTGGATCCCGCGTGACGCGCCGCAGCGTGCGCCCGCCCCAAGCGCGGCGCTCGCCCGCGGCGACGACTAGCCGCCGCGGGTCGCCGTCACACGGCCGGGCCGTGCTCGTGACCGCGGCCAGCTCCCGCCACCGACTCTCGCGGCTCGACCACCGAGTCGGGCAGTTCATCGCGCAGTTGCATGTAGCGGATGACCGCGCTCCGGGTCAGCAGGCCGACCAGCGTGTCGCCCTCGATGATCGGGATCTGGTGGATGTCCTTGGCTGAGAGCGCCCGGAGGGCGTCGGTCAGCTCGCTGTCGGGGCCGAGCGTGATCAACTCCTGGCGCGGCGTCATCCGCTCGCGCACGGTGATGTGGCCCCAGTCCTCGCGCGGAACCTCGCGCAGGTCGGTGAGCGTGACGATCCCGATGAGCTGCCCGTTGTCGACGACGGGCAGGCCGCGGACATTCCGCGCCAGCACGTAGCGATCGACCAGGTCATCCAGCGTGACCTCGGGCCGGACCACGACGGGGTTCGGGTCCATGATGCTCCCGACGCGCACACCAGAGAAGGCCCGCTCCAGCCGCATCTGCCGGTACGACTGCTCGGCAGCGCTCTGGAGGAACCAGCCGATGGCGATCAGCCAGATGCCCTGGATCGGCGCGACGAACACGTAGAAGATGCCCGCGACGATGAAGAGGTAGCCGATGATGACGCCGACGGTCGCGGCGATCTTCGTGGCGCGCTCCAGGCTGCCGGTGATCCCCCAGACGATGGCCCGGAAGACGCGCCCGCCGTCCAGCGGGAAGCCCGGGATGAGGTTGAAGACTACCAGGATCACGTTCGCCACGCCGAGGTAGAACAGAATGGCCGCCGCGAACGAGTCCACCCCACGGATCAGCCACCACAGGGCGAGCGAGCCGAGTCCAACCACCAGGCTCACCGCGGGACCGGCGATGGCGATCCGGAACTCGTCCCCGGCCGTCTCCGACTCCTGGCTGAGCTGCGCCACCCCGCCGAAGATGAAGAGGGTGATGGCCCGGACCGGGATGCCGCGCGACTGGGCAACCAGCGCGTGCCCCAGCTCGTGAGCCAGCACTGAGGCGAACAAGAGGATGGTCGCGAGCGCCCCGGCGAGCCAGTAACGGGTCGTGCTCCAACCATCATTCAGGGATGGGAAGAAGCCGACAGCCAGCGAGTAGGTGAGCAGGCCAAAGACGATCAGCCACGTGTAGTGGACTCCGATGACGATGCCGCGCACGCGGCCGAGTCGGATAGAGGCTTCCATGGGCTTTGGCCCTCCTGTTGCGTGGTCGTTTGTCGTTCGGCTGCGGACGTGGCCCGCAGGTACTGCAACGCTACCAACCGAACGGACGCAACTGCGTTACACAGCACGAGCGCAGCGTATCAACCGCGTCACGATTCAGTCTCGGCCAACGTATCTCATGCCCCCGGCGCGAGCACGGCGTGTTGGGTCCGGGTGTGCAAGCCCTGTGCCGACACCCCGATGCCCAGACGCCACGCTGGTATGATGCCGGCTAAACAGTATCACCCACTTGACCACCCACACGAGGGGAGGGCGACCATGAGCCTCGACGATGCTCCGGTCTTGCTCGCGTTCGACGACGACATCGCCAAGCTTACGCTCAACCGCCCGCGCTACCGCAATGCCGCCGACCTTACCTTGCTTGAGGCGCTGATCGAGGCGGCGGAACGTCTTGACCGTGAGCGCCCGCGCGTCGTGCTGCTGCGCGGTGCCGGGCCGGCCTTCTGTGCCGGGATCGACCTGCGGGCGATGCAGGCGGCCGACACGCCTGCGGCGATCCGGCACCTGATCGCGACGATGCACCGGGCGCTGAGCGACCTGCGAGCGTTGACGGTGCCGATCGTCGCCGTCATTCAGGGGGCGTGCGTCGGGCTCGGGGTGGAGCTGGCCATTTCGGCCGATCTCCGGATCGCGGCACCATCGGCGCGGTTCAGTTACCGCGAGCCTGCTGTCGCCGTTCCCTCGCCCGCCTGGCGTCTGATCCAGGTGGTCGGCCTTGCCCGGGCGCAGGATCTGCTCCTGACCGCGCGCTGGGTCGACGCCGAGGAGGCGCTTTCCCTGGGACTGGTGAGCCGCGTCGCGGAGGACGTGGAGGCCGTCGCACAGGAAGTGGCGGGCCAGATCGCGGCGCTCGCGCCTCTGGCGGTCGTCGAGACGAAGCGCAACATCGCCGTCTCGCTGAATCAGGGCACCGCGGCGGCCGCCCAGCACCACATTGACGCCGTCGTCGCGGCCCGGCAGACCGAGGACGGCCACGAGGCGCTCACCGCCTTCGCCGAGAAGCGAGAGCCGCGTTTCGTCGGCAGGTAGAGCGTCGTGGAGCACCGCCAGGGGCGGGGCGTGTGTCGGCTCCGCGCGTGCTCTTCCGGACGCTGGGACTCCGTCGAGCTGTGTCATCCTGAGCGAAGCGAAGGATCTCGCGTCGGACCCGTCACGCAGCGGAGGGATCCTTCGCTGCGCCGGGACGGCTGGCCGCCGCCCCTGGCTCCGCTCAGGATGACACAGGCGAACGCGTTCACCCGAAGAAGTTGGTGTCAAGTCAAGAAGTGATACGCTGCCGTACCTCGGCGGGGAGGGCGTTCCAGGCGGCCTCGACCTGGGCAATGGTGGCTTCGACGGTCCCGCTGTTGTCGATGACGCGGTCGGCCCGGCGGACCTTCTCCTCCTGCGGCGGCTGAGCCTGGATGCGGCGCAGCGCCTCCTCACGGTCGAAGCCGTTGCGCCGCATGAGGCGCTCGACCTGCTGCTCCGGCGTGCAGGTCACGACCCACACCTCGTCGCAGTCGTCGGCGACGCCGGCTTCGAACAGCTTGATGGCGTCGATGGCGACTACGGCGGCGGTGGACGCAGCCACGCGGTCGCGGATGGCGGCCACCGTCGGCGGGTGCGCCAGAGAATCCAGCAGCGCGAGCTTGTCCGGGTCGCGGAAGACGATGGCGCCGAGAGCGCGCCGGTCGATGCCGCCGTCCTGCCCGCGAATCTCCTCGCCGAAGGCGGCGATGATCCGCTCGGCCGTCGGGGTGCCGGGTGCCATGACCTCATGGGCGACGCGGTCGGCGTCGATCGTATCGGCTCCCAGCCCGGCCAGGGTCTCGAGCACGAGGGACTTGCCGCAGGCGATGTTCCCGGTCACGCCAATGACGTACGGTTTCCGGCTCATGAGCGCACCGCCTCCGTCGCTTCATCCAGTCGCCTTCCGAGGGCTTCCCACTCGGCGTAGGCCGCGTCCAACTCGGCCTGCACGGCTTCGTATTCGTTGCCCAGCCGGGTGATGGCCTCGACGTCCTGCTCGATCGTCGCCAGTGCCAGGTCGTCGTTGAGTTCGTTCAGGCGCTGCTCCAGGCGGCTGATGGTGCGCTCGGCGGCCGCAAGCTCCTGCTGCAAGCGACGTCGCTCCCGGTCGGAGAGCCGGTCACCCTGGCGCGGCGCCGGGGTGGGCGTGCTTGCCGGCGCCGGGCGCGCCGGTTGGGCTGCTTCCGGCTGCGGTGTGGCGCGCTCGCGCTGGCGCAGGTAGTCGCCGTAGTTGCCCTGGTAGACCCGGATCGTCCCGTTCTCGACGGCCCAGACGCGGGTGGCCAGCCGGTCGATCAGGTAGCGGTCATGCGACACGAAGAGAATCGCGCCCTCGTAGTCGCTCAGTACCCCCTCCAGCGCCTCGCGGGACGAGATGTCGAGGTGGTTGGTCGGCTCGTCGAGGATCAGGAAGTTGGCCCGCTCCAGCGTCAGGGTGGCCAGCGCCAGGCGACTTCGCTCGCCGCCGGATAGGGAGCCCACGGTCTTGAACACGTCGTCCCCGCTGAAGAGGAAGCGGCCGAGCAGGGTACGGGCGCCCTCTTCGCTCATGGGGTACTTGTCCAGGAGCGTGCTCAGGACCGTCTTCCGGGGATCGAGCCCTTCGTGCCCCTGCGCGTAGTAGGCGGGCTTGACGTTTACGCCGAACTCGATCCGCCCCGCGAGCGGCTTGATCTCACCGACGATGGTGCGGAGCAGGCTGGTCTTGCCGATGCCGTTTGGGCCGATGAGGGCGACCCGGTCCCCGCGCTCGATCGTCAGGTCCGGGACGGTCAGCAGCACCGCCGGCTCCTTGCCCCCGTCCCGCGGCGGGTAGCCGACCTGGAGGCGGTGGGTGCTGAGCACGACGCGGCCGCTGCGCAGGCCGGCGGTCAGCCGGACGTGCAGGGTCTCGTGCTCCCGCGGCTTCTCGATGCGCTCCAGCCGGGCCAGGCGCGTCTCGCGCCCGCGGGCCTCCTTGGAGCGCTGCCCCGCCTTGTAGCGGCGGATGAACTCCTCGGTGCGGGCGATGAACTCTTGCTGCGCCTCGTACTCCTTGAGCTGGCGGGCGCGGCGCTCCTCCCGCAGGACGAGGTAGCGGCTGTAGGGTGCCGGGTAGTCCTCCAGCGTGCCGAAACTCAGGTCGAGCGTGCGCTCGGTGACGCGGTCGAGGAAGTAGCGGTCGTGCGACACGACGATCACCGCGCGGTTCCAGGAGCGCAGGAAGCCCTCAAGCCACTCCAGGGCGGCCAGGTCGAGGTGGTTGGTCGGCTCGTCGAGCAGCAGCAGGTCCGGGTCGCTCAGGAGCGCGCAGGCCAGCGCGAGGCGGGTCTTCTGGCCGCCGCTGAGGTGCGTCACAGAGGTTTCGAAGTCCTCTTCGGCGAAGCCGAGGCCGGTCAGCACCTGCTCGGTGCGGTACTCCATCTCGTAGCCCCCGGCGGCTTCGAACCGGGCGCTCAGTTCTCCGTACTGCTCCAGCAGCTCGTCGAGCTCCGCTCCCTGGGCGTCGCTCATGCGCGCCTCAATCGCCGCCATCTCCTCGGCCAGGCGGCGCGCTTCGCGGAAGGCGTCCAGCGCGGCCTCGCGCACGGTGTGGCTGGGGTCGAACGTCGCCTCCTGGGCCTGGTAGGTGATGCGCAGGCCCGAGAGGGTGGTGATGGTTCCGGCGTCCGGTTCCTCTTTCCCAGCGAGCACGCGCAGGAGCGTGCTCTTCCCGGCGCCGTTGACGCCCACCAGGGCGACGCGCTGACGCTCCTCTACCTGGAACGTGACCCCGCTAAAGATCTGCTCGGAGCCGTAGTTCTTGGTCAGATCGTGGACTGACAAAATCGTAACCGGCATGCTGCTTCTTCCTCATACTCGATCCCGCGTGTCTAGTGTTTACTTTCCAGAGCGCAGGGCACAATGACCCCTAGGCCCGGCTAGACCGCGGTTCTGAGGATCAGCGGCCGGTTCACGGGAAGGTAAGGGTTGTGGCCGTGGCAGGGGAACGCGCGGACGGACGCACCCCACGGCGGTGCGCCTGCCACACATGATCGACCGTACCGGTTCACATCGCACGCGATCATGCGGATAGCTTACACGGTCGTCACCGACATGCCAAGGTGGCCGTTCTACCGTTGGTTGGTGGCGGTATCCGGGAGTTGTGGCCCTCTTTGTCGGCGCGTGCTGGCACCGTATAATCCCGAAGCGATCAGTGTGGTGTAGGAGTGCAGCACGCCCCGGCGATCCGAAGCGGAAGGGAAGTCGATGGTCTGGCCGGTCACGACCGAGCGCGATGGCTCGGGTCAGTTGATCATCGGCGGGGTACCGGTATCCCAGCTCGCCGATGAGTATGGAACCCCGCTTTACATCTACGATGAGGCGACCCTGCGCCAGCGTGCGAATGCCTACCGCCAGGCCTTCGAGCGCCACTACCCCCGGGCGCGTGTCGTCTACGCCGGAAAGGCGTACCTGGCGACGTGGCTGTTGCCGCTGCTCGACGAGGCGGGGTTGTGGCTGGACGTCGTGTCGGGTGGGGAACTCTACGTGGCCGTGCACGGCGGGTTCCCTGCCGAGCGCATCGTCTTCCACGGTAACAACAAGACGCCGGAGGAGCTGGCGCTCGCGCTCGATCTGGGTGTCGGTGAGATAGTCATCGACAACTTCTATGAGATCGACGTGCTGGAACGGCTGACCGCCAAGCGCCAGGGAACGCTGGACGTGCTGCTCCGGCTGAACCCGGGCGTGGATGCCCACACCCACGAGTACCGAAAGACCGGCATCGTCGATTCAAAGTTCGGGCTGCTGATCGAGTCTGGCGACGCGGCGCGAGCGGTCGAGCGGGTGCTCGCCGTGCCGGGCCTCCGCCTGCGCGGGTACCACGCGCACATCGGCTCGCAGATTGCGGAGACGGAGCCGTTCGCGACGACGGTCAACGCGCTGTTCACCTTCGCGGCCGAGATGCGGGACCGGTTCGGCATTGTGCCGGATCAGATCAGCCCCGGCGGCGGGTGGGCCATCCCGTACGAGAGCACCGATCCCGATGCTGCGATCGAGCCGTACGCCGCGACCGTGGCCGAGAACGCGCTCCAGGCGGCCCAGCGCTGGGGGTTCAACCCGCCGGTGCTCACCGTCGAGCCCGGCCGCTCGATCATTGGACCGGCCGGGGTGTCGGTGTACCGCGTCGGGGCGATCAAGGACATCCCTGGCGTGCGCCGCTACGTCTGCGTTGACGGCGGGATGGCCGACAACATCCGGCCCCCGCTCTATGGAGCGCGCTACACGGCGGCGCTGGCCAACCGCGACGGGGCCGGGAGCGACCGCGCGGTGGTGACCATCGCCGGGAAGTATTGCGAATCGGGCGACGTGCTCATCCGGGACATAGAGTTGCCCACCGTGGAGCCGGGCGATCTGCTCGCGCTTCCCGCGGCGGGCGCCTACTGCCTGGCGATGGCGAGCAACTACAACCTGGCGCTCCGGCCGGCCGTGGTGGCGGTCGCGGATGGGCAGGCGCGGCTCGTGCAGCGACGCGAGCGGTACGAAGACCTTCTGGCGCGGGAGGTGGTTGCGGTTCCGGGTCAAAGCTGAGAGTGACGGTAGACGTTTGCATTTTGGTATTCGGCGTAGTATCACTGCGACACCGCTCCACACCAATGCTCGTCCCGTGGGCTGCGGAGAGCATCTAGCGTGGCTGAGGGTATGAGATACCGCTATCCGGATGATGGATTCCAAGACCCCGTGGACCCGGTGTCCATGAGTGGCGACAGTGCAGACGGTATCTCCGGCGACGACCGTGCCGATGAGCTGGCAATCCGGAGGATCATCGAGCGTGCCCGCGAGCAGGGCTACCTCTCGGCCGAGGAACTGGCGGATGTGGCCGCTGCTCCGGGTGGAGCCGCCGCGGTCGACGCGATCACGTCCCAGCTTGCAGAGATGAACGTGCCCGTGGTCGACCCGGCCGAGGACCCGCCGGACTTGCCGGACGTCGCGGCTACGGAAGTCGACGACGACCTGTTCTCCACCGAGCTCTCCGATGTCGATCTCAGCGGGATCAGCCTCGACGACCCGGTACGGATCTACCTGCGCGAGATCGGGCGGGTGCAGCTCCTGACCGGCGAGCAAGAGGTGGCACTCGCGCAGGCGATGGAGCGCGGCGACTACATCTTCCGCCTGCAACAGGAGCTCCAGGGCGGCAACGGTGACCGGCCGAGTGCGGCGGGGATCGGCTGGACGGTCTACCGCACACTGCGCGACGGCTGGCCGCTCACCATCGCCTTCTATCGCGCCGCGTTCCCGAATCAACCGGCCACTACCAAGGCACGGGTGCTGGCGGCGGTCCTGCCGCTGACCGAGGAGATGGAGCCGGCTATCAAGGCGGTCGGCGAGGAGTTCGGTGTCAGCCGCGAGGAGCTGGAAGAGAGCCTGCGGCGGCGTCGGATCGAATACGACCTGCTCCCGTCGCCGATCCAGGAGTTGATCCGGCCCGTCGATGCGTTCCCGTCCGATGAGGAAGTGTGGGCGATCCTTCGCCGGGACGAGGCGGCGCTGCAGGCGCGCTGGGACGAGTTCGTGGTCCGCGGCGACATCGCGCGGAAGAAGCTGACCGAAGCCAACCTGCGGCTGGTGGTGAGCGTCGCCAAGAAGTACGGTGGGCGCGGCATGTCGATGCTGGACCTGGTGCAGGAGGGCAACCTCGGTCTGATCCGCGCCGTCGAGAAGTTCCAGCACCACAAGGGGTTCAAGTTCTCGACCTACGCCACGTGGTGGATCCGGCAGGCGATTACCCGCGCCATCGCCGATCAGGCACGCACGATCCGGATCCCGGTCCACATGGTGGAGCAGATCAACCGGCTGATCCGGACCTCGCGGCGCTTGCAGCAGGAGTTGGGGCGCGAGCCGACCTCCGAGGAGATCGCGGCCGAGATGGGGCTGCCGCCGGACAAGGTCCGCGAGATCCTGAAGATCTCCCAGGAGCCGGTGTCGCTGGAGATGCCCATCGGCGAAGAGGAAGACAGCAACCTGGGCGATTTCATCGAGGACTCCAAGGCGCTGGCGCCGTCGGACGCGGCCTCGCTCAAGCTGCTCAAGGAGCAGGTGGACGACGTGCTTGGCTCCCTGGGCGACCGGGAGCGGCGGGTGCTGGAGTTGCGCTTCGGGCTGGATGACGGCCGCACCCGGACGCTGGAAGAGGTCGGGCGCGAGTTCGGCGTCACGCGGGAGCGCATCCGGCAGATCGAGGCGAAGGCGCTCCGCAAGCTACGCCACCCCAGCCGCAGCAAGAAGCTGCGGGACTACCTGGAGTAGGCTTTCATCCCCTACGTCTCACTGAATCTCCACCGAGCCGGCGCAGTCCGCTGCCGTGCCAGGCTCCGCGTGCTCGTGCGAACCGGAAAGGGCGCCGTTGCTCCGTATGAACGTTGCCGCATCCGCTTGGCGGCCCGCACGTAAGCCGCTCCCGCGCCCGTGTCATGCTTCGCTGCGCCTGGCGCGGCTGGCCGTCGCACCTGGCCCCGCTCAGGGTGACGGCAACCGGGCGACGGGGGTGGCTCCTCTGTAGCACGGTCCTTCGTCACAGTTCATGTGTATGTGCGGCGTTGGGCTAAGATACGGGCACTGCGAGCGCGCGGCATCGCCAGTGCGGGGGTCCGCAGGGGCAATACGACACGCGCGAGCATAAGCCGACATGGAAGGTGCCATGTTCTACGACCGGGCAAAGATCTACGTCAAGGCCGGCGACGGCGGCAACGGGGCGGTCAGCTTCCGGCGGGAAAAATACGTGCCCTTCGGCGGGCCGGACGGCGGCGACGGCGGGGACGGCGGCGACGTCTACCTCCGCGTGGACCCGCACCTGAACACGCTGATCGCCTTCAAGTACAAGCAGCACTTCCGGGCCGAGCGCGGAGAGTCGGGCCACGGGGCCAAGAAGACCGGCAAGCGCGGTGCTCACCTTTACATCGACGTCCCACCGGGCACGGTGGTGATCGACGACGAGACGGGTGAGGTGCTGGCCGATCTCGTCAACCCCGGTGACGTGGTTCGGGTCGCTCGCGGCGGCATGGGTGGCATGGGGAACGCGCGCTTTGCGACCGCGACCCGACAGGCGCCGCGGATGGCCGAGAAGGGCGAGCCGGGTGAGGAGCGCTGGATTCGGCTGGAGATGAAGCTGATCGCCGACGTGGGGCTGGTTGGACTGCCCAACGCGGGCAAGTCGACCCTGCTGGCCGCCTCCAGCTCCGCTCGGCCGAAGATCGCCGACTACCCGTTCACGACAATCACGCCGATGCTCGGCGTGGTTGAGATCGGTGGCCCCGGCGGGGACACGTTCGTCATGGCCGATATCCCCGGCCTGATCGAAGGAGCGGCCGAGGGCGTTGGGCTGGGCCACGAGTTCCTGCGTCACATCGAGCGGACGCGGCTGCTGATCCACGTGTTGGACGGTTCGGGCGGCCTGGAGGGGCGCGACCCGCTGGAGGACTTCCGCACGATCAACGAGGAGCTGGCCGCCTACGCGCCGGAACTGGCCGAGCGGCCGCAGATCGTGGCGATCAACAAGATCGATCTCCCCGAGACGCAGGCCAATCTCCCGCGGCTGACCGAGGCGCTGACCAAACAGGGCTATGAGGTCTTCCCGATCTCGGCGGCGACGACCGAGGGGGTGCCGGCGCTGCTAGCCCGTGTGCTGGAGCGCCTGCGCGAGCTCCCCGCCCCGCTGGAGGTGGCTCCGCAGGAGCGCCGCATCTACACCCTGGAGGAGAAACAGGATGACTGGTGGGAGGCCGAGCGTCTCTCCCGGCACCACTTCGCCGTCCGCGGTCCGAAGATCGAGCGGATCACCCGGATGACCGACTTCGGCAACGAGGAAGCCGCCGAACGCTACCAGCGGGTTCTTGAGGCGTCCGGCATTTCCGCCAAGCTGGAGGAGCTTGGCATCCAGCCGGGGGACGTCGTGCATGTGGCCGACATCGAGTTGATCTGGGATGAGGCTGCCCTGGAGGCCGAGCGGCAAGAGGAGGCCGCACAGCGACGCCGGAAAACGCGACGGGAGCGGATGGCGGCGCGTCTCGGGATCGACCCGGACGAGTTGCTGGAGCGTTGAGCGGCGTCGGGAAGGGTTTTGGGATGGAGAAGATCGACCCGCGCCAGGCGCTCAAGGAGCTCTACGCACCCTCGGCCAAGGAGGTGACCGAGGTCATGGTCCCCCCGCTGCGCTTCCTGATGATCGATGGGGAGGGTGGACCCGACAGCGCGGCGTACCGCGAGGCGGTGGAGAGCCTGTTCTCGCTCGCCTACGGCATCAAGTTCGCCGCGAAGCGGCAGATGTCGGTCGACTTCCGGGTCATGCCGCTGGAGTGCCTCTGGTGGGCCGACGACTACTCGGTCTTCCTGACGGGCGACCGCGCGGTCTGGCGCTGGACGGCGATGATCATGCAGCCCGAGCCGGTCACGACCGAGCTCGTCGAGCAGGTGAGGGGGCAGGTCGCGGCGAAGAAGCAGCTACCCGCGCTCGAGCGGGTGCGCTTCGAAACGTTCGAAGAGGGGCGGGCCGCACAGATCCTGTACGTCGGCCAATACGCTGACGAAGGGCCGACGATCCAGCGCCTGCACCAGTTCATCGCGGACCGCGGTGGCTCGCTGACGGGCAAGCACCATGAGATCTACCTCAACGACCCCAGCCGCACCGCGCCGGAGAAGTTGAAGACGATCCTGCGCCAGCCGTTCGTCTAAGCGGCGGGGCGTAGGGTGGAACCGAGCGCGGGCGATGGTCACATCGCCCGCGCTCTGACGTTGCAGGTTGTATCGCGTTCTGGAGCGAGCGCTAGGGCTCGACGGGGAGCCCCTGATCGCGCCACGCGGTAAACCCTCCTTCGAGGTGGGCGACCCGGCGGAAGCCCATCTGCTGGAGGGTGTCGGCGGCCAGGGCCGAGCGGCCGCCGGCGCTGCAGTACAGGATGATGTCCTGCTCGGGGTCGAACTCCTCCCGGTGATAGGACGTGGTGGGATCGGCGTAGAACTCCAGCATCCCGCGCGGGGCTGCGATCGAGCCCGGGATGGTGCCGTTTTCTTCGCGCTCCTCTGGCTCGCGCAGGTCGACGAGGACGACGTTGCCCCGCTTGAGCTCGGCAGCTACCTCATCGGGCGAGAGGTTCCTGATGCGGGACTTGGCCTCGGCCACCATCTCCGCTGCGGTCTTCTTCGCCACGCTTGGCACTCCTCTCACGCGACCCACGGCTGCAGCATCGGCGATCGTCCGGGCGTCTCGTTGTGCCCGTGCCGGCGACTGCCGGCCGGGTGAGAGGCCGCCCAGTATGGTTCACCTAGCAAGCGCCGCGGGTGCGTATGCACTGATCGAGCCGTTCCGCGTGCTAGAAGATCAACTTCCAGCAGGATGAGTGCCGCAATCCTGGCGCGGGGCGTGATCCCTTGCCGTGCGAGCAAGGAAAGCAGCGACGTCCGCTGTGGTCGGGAGCGCGTCGATGGCACCGTGACGCGTCGTCGCCAGGGCTCCGACGGCCGCGGCGAAGGCGATGTCGTCCGGCGAATAGCGGAATCCGGTCTCGACCCCGCGAGCGATGAGGGCCGCCATGAAGGCGTCGCCGGCGCCGGTCTCGTCAACGGTCTGCACCGTGAAGGCGGGCTGATGCCCGCCCATCTCGGGCGTCCAGTAGTCGCACCCCGCCGCGCCGCGGGACAGCACGCGGAGGCGAGCCTGTGGCGCCAGATCAAGCAAGTCGTCGGTCGTGATGCCGAGGATCGTGAGGTCGTCCGCGCTGAGCTTCAGCACCGTCGCCGCGCGAGCGATCTGCCAGCACGCCTCGCGGGCGGCGGGACCGGCGGCCAGGAACTGTGCCCGGGGGTTCGGGTCGAAACAGACCGGGACGCCCGCGGCGACCGCGAGGTCGACCGCCCGCAGCGCCGCGCTGCGGGACGGCTCGGCGGTGAGCGGCAGCGCGCCGAGATAGAGGGCCGCGGCGCCGGCGATCGCCGCGGCCGGAAGGTCGTCCGGGCGCAGCAGGCTGTCGGCCGGCGGGTGTCCATAGAACGTAAACCCGCGCTGCCCGGCCGGGCCGGTCACGACCGCCAGACGTGTCTGCGCCGGGGAAACGCGCGTGACCCAGCGGGTGTCGACGCCTTCCGTCGCCAGCCGGTCGAGGAGCATCGGGGCGAAGGGATCGTCCGTGGCGAGGGCTCCGACGAACGCCGATGGCACGCCGAGGCGCACCAGCCCGACCGCGACGTTGGCCGGGGCGCCGCCGACCCGCGGCACGAAGCGCTCGACGGCTGTCGCCGGGCCGGGCGGGTGGCCGATCAGGTCGATCAGGATCTCTCCGAGGCAGAGGACGGGGGCGTTCACGGCGCTCAGGCGGGGCGGGGACCGGGTGCTGCCTCACGGCGTACGTCGTAGACGTCGCGGATGGTTTCCAGCTTTTGCAGCACCCGGCTGAGCTGCTGGACGCTCTCGACTTCGAGGGTCATCAGCACGGTGACCGTGCGGTCGTCATTCACGCCGGTCAGGACCGAGAGCATGTTGACCTTCTCCTCGGCGACCAGCGTCGTGATGTCGCGCAGCAGGCCGACGCGGTCCCAGGCTTCCAGGCGGACGTTGACCGGGTAGGTTTGCCGCTGGTCGTTCCCCCAGCTTACCTGCACCAGCCGGCCGGGCTCGTCAACGTGCGCCACGTTGTGGCAGTCGGCGCGGTGCACCGTGATGCCCCGCCCGCGTGTCACGTAGCCGACGATCGGGTCGCCGTAGACGGGCTTGCAGCAGGCAGCCAGCCGGGTGTAGAGGTCGCCCACGCCCTGGACCCGCAAGCTCGGGAGCGACGGCTGCGACGTTGCCTTGCTCGGGTGCGCGAGCACCTGCGGCTCGGCGTGCTCGGCCAGGCGGGACGCGATCTGCTGCGGCGTGATGGCGCCGTACCCGATCGCGGCCAGGAAGTCCTCGACCTTCTGGTAGCGCGGGAACTGCTTGGCGATGTCCTCCAGCTTGGCGTCGATGCCCAGCCGCCGCAGCTCGCGGTCGAGGATCTCGCGCCCTTGGGCGATGTTCTCCTCACGCTCCTGGCGACGGAACCACTGCCGTACCTTCTCTCGCGCCGAGGCGGTGGTGATGTAGCCGCTGCTGGACATCAGCCAGTCCCGGCTGGGGCCGACCTTCGTCTTCGAGGTCATGATCTGGACGACCTGGCCGTTCTGCAGCCGGTAGTTGAGCGGCACAAGCTGGTTGTTGACCTTCGCGCCGACGCACTGGTGACCGACCTCGGTGTGGATGCGGTAGGCGAAGTCGACCGGGGTCGCGCCCGCCGGCAGTTCGATGATGTCGCCCTTCGGCGTGAAGACGTAGATCATCTCCTGGAAGACGTCCGACTTGAGCGACTCGACGAACTCCTGCGCGTCGACCACCTCGTCGCGCCAGTCCATCAGTTGCCGGAGCCAGGCGATCTTCGCCTCCACGTTCGGGTCGGGCCGGGCACCCTCCTTGTAGCGCCAGTGGGCCGCGATGCCGTACTCGGCGACGTGGTGCATCTCCGCCGTGCGGATCTGGATCTCGAGCGGATGGCCGTCGGGACCCAGGACCGCGGTGTGGATCGACTGGTACATGCTCTCCTTCGGCGTCGCGATGTAGTCGTCGAACTCCCCCGGGATCGGGTGCCACATCGTGTGGATGACGCCGAGGGCGCCGTAGCAGTCCTTCTTCTCATCGACGATGACGCGGACGCCGAGTACGTCGTAGATCTCGTCGAAGCTCCGCCCCTTGCGCTCCATCTTCCGGGCGATCGACGTGATGTGCTTCTCGCGTGCGGAGATCTCGGCGCGGATCCCGGCCTCGTTCAGCGCCTTCGTCAGATCGTTGATGACGCGCTGCAGATACCGCTCGCGGTCGGTGCCGCGCCGGTCGAGCGCCCGCTTGATCGAGAAATAGGTCTGCGGGTCGAGGTAGCGCAGCGCCAGGTCTTCCAGCTCCGACTTGAGCTGCCAGATGCCGAGCCGGTTGGCCAGTGGCGCGTAGATCTCCATCGTCTCCTGGGCGCTGCGGAGCTGCTTGGCCCGCGGCATGTGCTCGAGCGTGCGCATGTTGTGCAGGCGGTCGGCCAGCTTGATCAGCACCACGCGGACGTCGTCCACCATCGCCAGGAACATCTTGCGCAGGCTCTCGGCCTGTCGCTCCTTCTCCCGGGTGACCGAGTCCTCCTCGGTCGTCCACCGGATGCGTCCCAGCTTGGTGACGCCGTCGACGAGCCGGGCGATCCGCTCCCCGAAGATCGTCGTCAACTCCTCAACCGAGGTGTCGGTGTCCTCAATGACGTCGTGGAGCAGGGCAGCGCACAGCGCCTCCTGGTCGAGCTGCATCTCGGCCAGGATGATGGCGACGGCAATCGGGTGGGAGATGTAGGGATCGCCAGAGCGCCGGAGCTTGCCGGCGTGGGCCTGATCCGCGAACTCGTACGCCTTGCGCACGAGGGTCAGGTCCATGCCGGGCATCCGCTCACGGATGACCCGCTCCAGGTCGTCCCACGTCGGAACCCCTTCTCTCGCTTCGCTGGGATGGGGCGACGCGACGGCCGCTTCGCGCTCTGACCGGTCGTCGATCTGTGGTGCAGACATGTTCTCGGAACCCGCACGTGCAAGGATGTGGGTCAATACGTTGTAACTATACGTTCTCCCGTGCTCACTGTCAAAACGACGATCCGCGGGCCGGGCACCGGCGGGATCGGCGATTGTCGATCCCCCTGGTGTGCGAATCCGGCATGTTGAGCTGATGCAACCCACGTGCCGCCCCTACCCGGGAGGGTAGGTCCGGTTTACCCGGCGGGGTAGGCAGCAAACCACCCTGCCGGAGATGGTTGAGTCCCCGGCCTATCCATAGCCTGTCACACAACAGAGAGCGGGGTGCCCCACCAACGGGGCCGGTGGCACGGCACGACGGTTACGCCGGGCCGCCGGAGGGGGATGGCGTACGGAGTGGGCCGGCACCAGCCGGGAGACAAGGAAGTCGAGCCATGGACAACGCGCATCAAACGCGACGCTTCAACCGTCGCACGGTCCTCAAAGGCGTCGGCGCCGCCGCCGTCCTGGGCCCTGCGGCGGGGGCGCTCTTCTCGTCGTGCAGCGTCGGTGGTAAGGGGAACGGTGGCGGCGGCGGCGGAGCGGGAGCGCCCGCCTCTACGAATGACATCGCCAAGGAGCGCGGCCTGACCCCGGAGGACGTGGCCGCTGCACTGAAGACATACGTGCCCAGCGGACGCCACGACGAGTACCTGATGTTCACCTCCGGAGGGCACTCCGGCCAGTTGCTGGTGATCGGTATCCCGTCGATGCGGCTGCTGCGGGTCATCGGCGTGTTCGCGCCCGAGCCGTGGCAGGGGTGGGGGTACTCCGATGCCAGCCGGAAGGTGCTGGAGGAGGGCGGCTTCCAGGGGAAGACCCTGACCGTCGGCGATACCCACCACCCGGCCCTGAGCGAGACGAACGCGCAGTACGACGGCCAGTTCGTCTTCATCAACGAGAAGATCCATGGCCGCGTGGCGGTGATCGACCTGCGGGACTTCGAGACGAAGCAGATCGTCAAGAACCCCTTGACGCTCAGCAACCACGCCTGCTTCGTCACACCGAACACCGAGTACGTCGTCGAGGGCTGCCAGTACGCCACGCCGCTCGGCGGTGCCTACGCGCCGTTGGAGGAGTTCGAGGAGAAGTACCGGGGCGCGATCACCTTCTGGAAGTTCAACCGGGAGCGCGGCCGCATCGTCCCTGAGGAGTCGTTTGCCGTCGAGCTGCCGCCCTACTTCCAGGATCTCGGCGACGCCGGGCGCGGCGCGAGCGACGGCTGGGTCTTCCTCAACTCACTCAACACCGAGATGGCGACCGGCGGCATCCAGGAGGGCAAGCCGCCGCTGGAGATCGGCGCCTCGCAGCGGGAGATGGACTACCTCTCGGTCGTGAACTGGAAGAAGGCCGAAGAGGTCGCCCGCGCCGGCAAGGTGGAGATGATCAACGGGTTCCCGGTCATCACCATCAAGACCGCGGTCGAGGAGGGGATCCTGTTCCAGGTTCCCGAGCCGAAGAGCCCGCACGGGGTGGATGTGACGCCCGACGGCGCCTACATCGTGGTCTCCGGCAAGCTGGACCCGCACGTCACGGTCTACAGCATGAAGAAGATCGAGGAGCAGATCGCCAAGGGGAACTACGAGACGGACAGCTTCGGCATCCCCGTCCTCGACTTCGCCGGATGCATGGAGGCGCAGGTCGAGCTGGGCCTTGGCCCGCTCCACACTCAGTTCGACGACAAGGGCTATGCCTACACCAGCCTCTTCATCGACAGCGCGGTCGCGCGCTGGAAGCTCGGCGGTGAGGGCACGTCCGACGGCTGGAAGTTCGTCGAGAAGATCCCGGTCCACTACAACGTGGGCCACATCGCGGCGGTCCAGGGCGACACCATCAATCCGGGTGGCAAGTTCCTGGTGGCGCTCAACAAGTGGTCGGTCGACCGCTTCGCTCCGGTTGGGCCGCTCCTGCCGCAGAACCTCCAGTTGATCGACATCTCGGGCGAGACGATGCAGTTGCTCTACGACATGCCGATCGGCATCGGTGAGCCGCACTACGCCCAGATCATCCCGGTCGACCTGCTGAAGCCGTGGGAGGTCTACCCGGAGACCGGCTGGGAGCCGGGGATCCAGGCGGTGGACGCCGAGGCGGCGCAGGTCGGCAACGAGGGCGTGGAACGCAACGGCTCGCAGGTGACGGTGCGCATGACCGCGCTGCGCAGCCACTTCACCCCGGACATCGTGCGGGTGAAGCAGGGCGACACCATCACCTGGCACATCACCAACGTCGAGAACGCGCACGACGCGACGCACGGCTTCGTGCTGCCCGGTGTGAACGTCAGCCTGAGTCTGGAACCGGGCGAGTCGAACTCGTTCACCTTCACCGCCGAGCATCCGGGCGTCTACCCCTTCTACTGCACGGAGTTCTGCGCCGCGCTGCACCTCGAGATGATGGGCTACCTCATCGTCGAGCCCAGCTAGTGCCGGGCGTGGCGGGGGGGGGGGGGGGTGTCCCCCCCCCGCCCCCCCGCCCGGGGCGGGCGGGGCGGGGGTGGGCGCGGG
>NZ_JADGHZ010000252.1 GCF_019683595.1 Sphaerobacter sp.
CCGCAGGTCGATCCGAGCATCCAGCCCTACCCGTACGACCCGGAGAAGGCCAAGCAACTGCTGCAGGAGGCCGGGATTCAGCCGGGGACCGAGATCATCTTCGACTCGTCGCAGGGGCGCTACCCGATGGACACCGACGCGGCGCAGGCGATCGCGGCGGAGCTGGAGCAGCTCGGCTTCCGCGTCACGGTCCAGTACAACGAGTGGGGCACCCACCTCGACAAGATCGTCAACCGCCGCACCGGCGATGCGTTCTTCCTCGGCTGGGGCCCGGCGCTCGACGCCGAAGGGACGCTGCGCTACCTGTTCGTGGGCGACTCGACCTACAGCGGCTACACCAACCCGGAGGTCGAGGCGGTCATCGCGGAGGCGGCGACGACCGTCGACCCCGACAAGGCGCAGGAACTGTGGAACCAGGTGCAGCGGATGGTCTGGGAGGACGCCGGGTGGCTCTTCCTGTGGCAGCAGCACGACATCTACGGTGTCTCCAATCGCGTCGATTGGACGCCGCGCGTCGACGAGTCGCTGTTCATGGGTGATGCCAAGCCGCGCGAGAGCTAGGCGCGAGGCGGGGACATGCAGCGCTTCATCATCACACGACTGTTCCACGGCGTGATCGTCGTCTTCCTGGCCGTCACGGCGGTGTTCTTCATGCTCCGCCTGACGGGCGATCCGGTCCTGCTCTTCGCGCCGATGGACACTTCCGCCAAGGATCTCGAGGAGATCCGCGAGCGGCTGGGGTTCAACGACCCGCTGTGGGTCCAGTACGGCCGCTACATGCGGGACGCACTCCGAGGCGACTTCGGCGAGTCAACGCGCCTGCATCGCCCCGCGCTTGAGGTCGTGCTGGAGCGGATGCCGGCCACGATGGAGCTGGGGATCACCGCGCTGGTCATCTCGCTGCTGATCGGCATCCCGCTCGGCGTGCTGGCAGCAGTGCGCCACGGATCGGTCTGGGACCGGCTCGCGGGATTGCTGGCGGTGATCGGGCAGGCCGTGCCAAATTTCTGGCTCGGCCTGCTCCTCATCCTCCTCTTCGCGGTCGCGCTCCACTGGCTCCCAACCAGTGGTCGGGGGAGCTGGCAACAGCTCATCATGCCGGCGACAGCGTTGGCCGCGGCCAGTATCGCCCGCTACGCCCGGCTGGCCCGCTCGACGATGCTCGACGTGCTGCGGCAGGACTACATCCGAACGGCACACGCCAAGGGTCTGGCCGGCCACACGGTCCTGTGGCGGCACGCCTTCAAGAACGCCAGCATCTCGCTGATCACGACCACGGGGCTTGAGATCGGGCGACTCCTGGGCGGCGCCGTCGTCATCGAGCAGATCTTCGCCTGGCCCGGCATCGGCCGGGTGACGGTGCAGGCCCTGCTGAACCGCGACTTCGCGGTCGTCACGGCGGCGGTGGTGCTGTTCGCCATCATCTACACGGTGGCGAACCTTCTGACCGACATCGCCTACGCATGGGTGAACCCGCAGGTGCGACTATCATGACGACAGCACAAGCGCTCCCGCGCGCCGCGACGCGCGGCAAATGGACCCGCTTCCGCAGCTCACTCTTCCAGGACTACTGGGCGCTGGTCGCCGTAGCCTTCCTTGCCCTGGTCGTCCTGGCGGCGATCGCAGCACCGCTGCTGGTGTCGGGCGACGTCAACAAGCCGGACTACGGCGTGCGCCTCAAGCCGCCCCTCACCGCGGGTCACCCGCTGGGGACCGATCAGCTCGGACGGGACGTGCTCGACCGGCTCATCCTCGGCTCGCGGATCTCCGTGACGGTCGGCTTCGCCTCCGTCGTCATCGCCGGGGTCATCGGCACGCTGATCGGGATCATCGCGGCCTACTACGGCGGCTGGATCGACAGCGTCCTGATGCGCCTGGCCGACGTCCAACTTTCGTTCCCGTTCATCCTGCTGGCGCTGGTCATCAACGCGATCATTGGCCTGGGCCTGCGCAACATCATCATCACGCTGGTGATCGCCGGCTGGGTCGAGTACGCGCGCATCGCCCGCGGGGAGATCCTCGCCCTCCGCGAACGTGAGTTCGTCGAAGCCGCCCGGGTCGTGGGCGCGGGGAACGGGCGGATCATGCTGCGCCACCTTCTCCCGAACATCGTGACGCCGATCATCGTGATCAGCACGCTCCAGGTGGCGCGCTTCATCGTGGCCGAGGCGAGCATCAGCTTCCTCGGCTTCGGTGTGCAGCCGCCCACCCCCGCCTGGGGGAGCATGATCAGTGAGGGCATGGAGTACATCTTCGCTGCGTGGTGGCTGGTCACCATCCCAGGGCTGGCCCTCGCCCTCGTCGCGCTCGCCGTCAACATCGCGGGAGACTGGCTGCGCGACGTGCTGGATCCGCGGTTGAAAGTCTGATTCGGCAGAGGAAGGAGTTTTCCTCCATGGTCGTCGTACCGCAGCGCGTCTTCGAGGACCGCCATCGCCTGATCCGCGAGTATCTCGCGGAGGAGGGCCTCGAGGCGCTGATCGTGTCGGAGCCGAACAACTTCTACATGCTGTCCGGCTTCCACCTGGACGTCGAGCCCTGGGAGCGTCCAGTCGCGCTGGTCATCCCGCGCGAGGCCGAGCCGTTCCTGGTCATGAACGAGCTCTCCACCAACCACCTCCGCATGGCCGAGGAGCGGGGAACCCTCTTCATCCGTGACTACGCGATCTACCTGGAGCACCCGCGCTCGTTCCCGCGCACCTACACCCGCGACTACTGGGCGCACCTCCTGGCCGATAAGCTCCGCGCGCGCGGGATCAAGCGCGGGCGGTTCGGCGTCGAGGGCAGCGGCCCGGCCGCGCTCAAGGCGGTCATGCCCGACGTGGAGTTTGTCAACGTCTGGCCGCGGCTGATCCGGATGCGCGAGGACAAGTATCCCGAAGAGCTGGACATCATGCGGAAGTGCGCCGAGCTGACCGACTGGGCGCAGGACCGCTACATGGAGCTCGTCAAGCCGGGCGAGGTGGTCGCCGCATTCGACCTGCGCATCGCCGCGCTGATGGCGGAGGAAGCGGCGCGCCGCTATCCGGATGCCCGCTTCGAGGCGAAGGTCTTCTCCCTGAGCGGGCCGGCGTCGGCCGCGCCGCACGGGACCGGTGCCGACTGCGGCGCGCGCTTCGAGAAGGGGCACGGCATCGTCAACATCGTCGTCGGCCGCCTGGCAGGGCTGGTCGTCGAGAACGAGCGGACCCTGTTCCTCGGCGAGCCGACCGACCTGCAGCGGCGGGCCTTTGAGGCCGCGCGGCAGGCCTGCGAGGCAGCGGCCGCGCAGATGGTGGCCGGCAACACGGTGGCCAACGCCGACGCCGCGGCGCAGCGCGTCTACGAGGAGGCCGGCTTCGGCGAGTACATCAACCACCGGACCGGGCACGGCATGGGGATCAAGGGCCACGGCTACCCGGAGGACATGGCGTTCAACTACCGCCAGTTCCGGGAGAACGAGGTCTACTCCTGCGAGCCGGGGATCTACATCTACGGCGTCGGCGGTTTCCGCCACGACGACACCGTGATCGTCGGCAAGGAGAAGCCGGAGGTCATCACCAAGCGCTCCAAGCGCCTGGAGGACCAGATCGTCCCGGTCTAGGCAGCCCTTCTCTGCCAACCCACAGGCCCTGGGGCGTGTCCCCGGGGCCTGCTTTATTTCTCGGCGGCGCGTGGTGTGGTGCGCGTCCTCGGATGCTAAGGACATCCCGCAGGGGCACGGGCTCTCACCCTGCCGTCAAGGCGCCCAGCATTCGGCACGTGCCCGGGGCTCATGGAGTTTGACGAATTCGTTGGGTGTACGCGGTCGGCACGTGCCCGGGGCTCAAGCCCCGGGCTGACAAGAAAAGCCGGCTGAAGCCGGCTGTGGAGTGCGGGGGCCCCCCCCCCCCCGGTGGTTATTCTGGGTATGAGACCCCGCGCG
>NZ_JADGHZ010000253.1 GCF_019683595.1 Sphaerobacter sp.
GCACGACACATTCCGGCCGGCGGCCGAGGGCGCTATGATGCTTCGAGCGAGCGACCAGACTGAGAGGAGAGGAACGGACACAATGACGGGACGCATGATCGATCAGGAGGTGGAGCGGCTGACGCCGCAACTGATCGAGGATCGGCGCTATTTCCACCAGCACCCCGAGCTGGCCTTCCAGGAGGAGAACACGGCCCGAGTGGTCGCCCAGCGGCTGCGCGAGCTGGGCCTGGAGGTGCGCACCGGAGTGGGGCGGACCGGGGTGGTCGGCGTGCTGCGCGGTGGGCGGCCCGGTCGCACCGTGCTTCTGCGGGCAGATATGGACGCTCTCCCGATCGAGGAGGAGAACGACGTTCCCTACCGCTCACAGAACCCGGGCGTGATGCACGCGTGCGGCCATGACGCCCATACCGCCATCCTCCTCGGCGTGGCGACGATCCTTGCGGGGATGCGTGAGGAGATTGCCGGGAATGTCACGTTCGCGTTCCAGCCCGCCGAGGAGATCGTCAGCGGTGCCAAGGAAATGATCGAAGCGGGAGCAATGGCGGATCCCCCCGTGGATGCCTGCTTCGGCCTGCACGTCTGGCAGAACCTGCCGGTTGGGGTGATCGGCGTGCGATCCGGCCCGCTCATGGCCGCCGGCGACGCATTCCGCGCGGTTATCCGTGGCCGCAGCGCTCATGCCGCCGAGCCGCACCGCGGCATTGACGCGACGCTCATCGCCTCCCAGACCGTCGTCGCACTCCAGTCGCTCGTCAGCCGCGAGGTGTCGCCGCTGGAGTCCGCGGTCGTCACCGTAGGCCAACTCCATGCCGGGACCGCGAGCAACATCATCGCCAGCCACGCGGAGCTGGCAGGGACGGTGCGCACCTTCGACAAGGAGGTCCGCCGCCACCTCAGCGAGCGAGTGCCGGCGCTGATCCGCTCCATCGCGGAGGCAATGGGGGCCGAGGCGGAGGTCGAGTACAGCTTCGGCGTCCCGGCGACGGTCAACGACCCGGCAATGACCGAGATCGTGCGCGCCGCGGCGGCTGAGGTCGTCGGTCCGGAGAACGTGGTCGAGGCCACGCCGACGATGGGCTCCGAGGACATGAGCTTCTTCCTGGAAGCCGCCCCCGGCTGCTACTTCTTCGCCGGATCGAGCAACGAGGGCACCGGGAAGACCTTCGGCCACCACCACCCGCGCTTCGACATCGACGAGCAGGTGCTCCCGATAGGTGTGGAGACGCTGGTCCGCGCCACCCTCGCGTACCTGAACGGCTCAGAATAGTCCCCAACCTGGCCGGGGCTCTTCGCGCCCCGGCCAGATCTCCCCTTTGCCCTCTGACTCCACTCCAGTCAAACCGGGGCTCCCTCCTGGAACCGGGAGGGAACCGGCCTGCCCTAGTCTTGTGCCGGCAATGAACTCGTCCGATGTGGGAGCGCGAAACAATCGCGCAAGCTGGCACAGATGTTGCAACGTTCAGGGAGCCTTCTGTCCGCATTCGTCGTTAACGGTTTGATGCAACCACGCATACGCGAATGGCGGGCGGGAGGATGTATGCCGAGTCGACCGATGGGCTCATGCGCCCGACGCATGCGTGATGCGGATACGATCCCCTTCCGCGCCATCGTGGCACGTGGACCGCCGCGATAGCCCATGCATCGGAAGTGACCGAAGGACTCCAGCAGAGCTCCATCACCACAGCTCGGCGCCCGCTTCCCGGTCTTGGTGGCACGGAGTGGACCGTGGCAGCGGGGTAGGAAGTGAGGGACAGTTCATGGTGAGCTCGGTTCGGGCGCGGCGCGCGCGCCGCCCGAGCGGTATGCTGGCGCGCGCCATCAGGCTCGTCAGCGTCTTGGCGTTGATCGCCGCACTCGGCGCAGCACTGGTTCCCGCCGGGCCGGCCAGCGCCCAGGCAGACCGCTGGGTCGCCGTCGGTGGGGACGACCAAGACAATGACTGCCTCGAGGAAAACAACCCGTGCGGCACAATCCAGCACGCGATCGACGTGGCCGACAGCGGTGACACGATCCACGTGGCGGCTGGTACCTACCATGAGGATCTCACGCTGCCGGCCGACAAGAGCGACCTGACGCTCAGCGGCGCTGGCGCCGACAGCACGACCATCACCGGTGTTGCAGGGAACAAGCTCTTCACTATCACGCTGACAAGCGCCGATACGACGATCGAGGGCTTCACCATCCGGAGACCTGCCGGGGTAGAGAACTCGATCGCGATCAGTTGGGGCTACCAGGGTAGCGGCTCGACGGTCCGGGACACGATCATCACCGGTTACCCGACCGGCATCTACGTGTCCTCGGACGTTGACGGCGCCACCATCACCGGTAACACCATCAGCGGCAACGGGAACGGCATCCTGCTCGAGGCGCGGGCAGACAACGTTACCATCACCTCGAACACCATCACCGGCAACAACGTCAAGAGCCTCGAGTCGGAGGGCGGTGCCGGCATCCGTGCCCTCTCGGCATTCACCGGGAGTGGAAACCGCATCGCGTTCAACCGGATCGCGGGCAACGTCGATGGCATGGGGATCAACAACCAGTCAACGACGGTCCTCGACGCCACCAACAACTGGTGGGGCTGCAACGAGGGGCCCGACGACGACGGCTGCGATACCGTTGCCGGCTCGGTCAACCTTGACCCGTGGCTGACCTTCACGGTGACCTCCGACACCGCCGAGCTCGACATCGGCGAGGAGGCGACGATCACCGCGTCACTCACGACCAACAGCGACGGTGGCGACACCAGCGGCGACGGCACGGTGCCGAACGGTATCACGGTCGGCTTCGACGTCGATCCCGCAGGTGCCGGTACGCTCGATCCGACGAGCACGAGCACCGCGGCCGGCGCGGCCACGGCGACCTTTACCGCCGCGGCCGCCGGCGAGGCGACGATCTCGGCGACTGTCGATAACGCAACCGCCTCGACCACGGTCACGGTGACCGGCGAAGAGCCGCCCGCGGTCGAAAAGATCGAGCTCGTTGCCTCGAACACCTCGCCCACGGCCGGTGAGGAGGTCACCCTGACGGCGACGGTCACGGAAAGCGCGGGCGACCCGGTCGCCGACGTGACCGTGGAGTTCGCCGTCGACGGCGTGCACGACACGTCCGGCGAGGGAACCACCAACGAGGACGGCGAGGCCACCTTCAGCTACACCGGCTCCTTCGCGGGCACCGACACGGTAACCGCCACGGTTGCCGGAACGGACCTGAGCGACAGCGTGGAGATCACCTGGACCGTCGTTTCACCACCGCCCGTGCAGTTCCCGCCGTCTCAGGCCTCCGAGCCGAAGGCCGGCTGCATCTTCTTCACCCAGACGCAGCACAACCTCTGCGCTGGGTTCCGCTCTTACTGGGAGCACTTCGGCGGCCTGGCGACGTTCGGCTACCCGGTGACCGAGGAGTTCGTCGAGAACGGCCTGACCGTACAGTACTTCGAGCGCGCCCGCTTTGAGTGGCATCCCGGCGCTTGGCCGGAGCGCTACGACGTCCTCCTCGGCCTGCTCGGACGCGACATGACCGCCGGGCGCGACGAGGAGCCGCCCTTCCAGCGGGCGAATCCCGGCGCGGCGGATCACTGCACCTACTTTGAGGCCACCGGCCACAACCTCTGCTTCGGCTTCCGGTCTTACTGGGAGGCGTTCGGCGGACTGGCGATCTACGGCTATCCGATCAGCGAGGAGTTCGTCGAGCAGAACCCCGATACCGGCGAGCTCTACACGGTGCAGTACTTCGAGCGCGCCCGCTTCGAGTGGCATCCGGGCGAGTTCCCGCCGCGGTTCGACGTGCTGCTCGGCCGCATCGGCGCCTGGGCGCTGCACCAGCGCTACGGCACGCCGTATCCGTAGCACATTCCACCCCACAACCCCCCAGGGAGGGGGCGGAGTCC
>NZ_JADGHZ010000254.1 GCF_019683595.1 Sphaerobacter sp.
GCCCCGCGGGGGGGGCCCGGCCCCGGGGCGGCCCGGGGGCCCGGGGGGGGGGGCGGCCGCCGGCCCCGCCCCCCGCCGCGGTCAATCCCCGCTAGCGCACGGTGACCGTCTGGACGTGGTCGTTGACCTTCACCGTCCACTCGCCCGGTTCCACGCTACCCAGGGCGATGCTCTTCTGGTAACCCATGAGGATCTGGGTGCAGATCGCGTCCCGCTCCCGCTCGCTGAGGATGGTCACGGTGATCGTGTTCCCCTCACGGGTGATCTCCGGCTCCCGCGCCACGGTGCAGCCGTCGCCCACCCAGCCGGTGACGTCCGCGAAGAGCTGCGGCGGGTAGCTCTCGGCGATACGCACGTCGACGCTCTCGATCTGGATCGGCTTGATCTCCAGGTTCCCGCTCGGCTCGCCGGCCCCACCGCCGTTGGTGCCGCCGCCTGCGACGCCCCCATCGTCGCCTGTCCAGATGAGGGCCGCCGTGACCGCGATGGCGGCGATGGCGATCGCCGACACCACCACGAGGATCAGGGCGCGCCGGCCCGGCTGCCGAACTGCCTGTTGCGTCGTATCCGCCTGCATCCGTATCGCTCACTTTCGCCTTCAGTCTCGTGGAGCGTCCACCCGCTCCCTTCCACTCTGAAGACGCCGCTGTGATGCGAAAAGTTCCGCTGTGAGCCGGGGATCGCGCTACCGGCCGGCGTCGGTGCTGCCGTCGGCGTGGGCGGCGGACTCGGCGGGCGCGCGAAGGCGTGCCAAGGTCGCGAACGCCGCCTGGCGCACGGCCGACTCCACCCGCTGTACCGTTTCCTGGTCGGGCGCGGTCCAGTAGTGCAGGTGCAGGTCGTAGCCATCCGCGGCGAGCCCGAGCAGCAGCGTCTCCGGGGGTGGCTCCTGGCGCACGCCGGGTACCCCGCGGGCCGCCTCCTCCAGGGCCGCCCGCGCCCGCTCGGGGTCGACCTCGGGCAGCAGCGACAGCACGATCGCGGTACGCCGCGCCCCGAGGTGGGTGTAGTTGCGTACCGCCTGGGTCAGCACCTGTGCGTTGGGCACCAGCACCAGCACACCGTCGGGGGTGCGTAGCGACGTCGTGCGGAAGGTGATCTCCTCGACGATGCCCTCGCTCGCCCCCACCTGGATGTGATCCTGGACGCGGAAGGGGCGGCGCCAGAGGATCAGGATCCCCGAGATGAAGTTCTCCAGCAGATCCTTCAGTGCAAAGCCGACGATCAACCCGGCGACACCGAAGCTGGCGATGATCGTCCGAGCGTCGATCCCGAGCACCCCCAGCCCGACGGCGACCCCAAACGTGACGATGGCGGCCGTGAGCAACTGGTCGAACAGCCCGCGCAGCATCGGGTCGAGCCGCGAGACCCGGCTGACGCCCGCGAGCAGCCGGCGGGCCAGGCGCGCGATCAAGACGAAGACGGCAACGACGAGGATGGCGACGAGGAGCGCCGGCAGGGTGCCGATGAGGCTACCCAGGCTGTGGCCGATCTGCTGGTCGACGGATTGCAGTTCCTCGCGGATGGCCTCCCACACGATGCAGCCTCCATCCGTTCCGGTGCTGACACGAGTGAACGAACGAAAGTGTATCGCAGACGGCCCTGTGTGAGGCCGAAGACCAGCGTCGAAGCCGGGAACCTGCTAAGATGCACCTGCGCCGGGCCGCGTACGTCCGAAGGGGCGGCGCCTGGGGCGATGCTGTAGCCGCGTGCGACCGGATCGAGAGACGAGGAAGTCGTGCCTCCATCCGTGCTGCTCTCACTCCTGCTGGCGAGTATCTATGGTCTGCTCTTCCACAGTCTGCTCGGTCGGCGCCTTTGGCAATTACCATGCTATTGGTTTGCAGCGGTCACCGGCTTTTTTGCGGGCGAGGCCGTGGCGGTGCTGACGGGCACCGCCCTCATGCGCGTCGGGAATGTGCCGCTTGTGGCCGCGACACTGGGCGCGCTCGTGGGTCTCGGCATGTGCTGGTTCTTTACGTCGCCGCCGCCGGAGACGCGGGCGACACGGCGGCGGACGCGACGCTAGGGCGCTCCGCCGCCGGGTAACCGGTGGCCCGTGACGGTTGTGTCGTGAGATCGCGAGAGGGTAGACGCGATGCGCAGAGGTTGGGTTTGGGTCACGGTCGGCGTGCTCCTGGTCATCTTCATCGGCCTGTTCGTCCTGCTCTACCTGCTGGGCGGGGCCGACCAGTCGCCACTCGAGCGCACGCGGGACATCTCGATCATCTTCCTATCGCTCTCCGGCGTACTGGTGGTGCTGCTGCTCGGCGCGTTGGTCGGGGTCACGGTCTGGCTGGCGCTGCTGCTCAAGGACCGGGTCATCCCGCTGCTGGAGCAGTTGACCGAGGCCGCGGTGCGGGTGCGCGGCACGACCGAGTTCGTCAGCGAGGAAGTGGTCAGCCCAATCATCTCCGCCTACGGCACCGTCGCCGGTCTGCGCGCCATGATCCGCACCGTCACGGGCCGGGACCGCAGACGGTAGGCGTGCTGGTCGGTACGTGTCCGGGGATCCTCGCGCCACCGATCCCCGGGCACGTGGGGCGGCGCGGGGATTCTCACACCACCCGTCCGCGCCCGCATCCGGGTACTAACCCACCCCGGGCGGCGGCTGAGGCCGCGCCATACCAACGCGGCGGCGGGGGCCGCCGCACTTCACAGCCGGCTTCAGCCGGCTTTCGTTGTCAGCCCGGGGCTTGAGCCCCGGGCACGTGCCACGCACAGGGATCCTCGCACCACCCACCCCGGCGACGGTCGGTAGCGGCCCGTGCCGGCGCCGGCGGGGCGGGGCGCTCTAGATCTCCCCGTCGTGGCCGATGGTCTGGAGTTCGTCGATGATGGCGCGCAGCTCGTTGGATCGAGCGTGCATGCGGACGATCGGCTCACCGTTGTGGTCGAGGAAGAGGATGTCGACGTGATCGTCGGCGTCGACCAGCTCTGAGCCGCCGTAGTCCAGCTCCACGGTGAGGACCGGGGTGATGCGCTCGCCCGGCGGCTGGTACTCCCCAGGAGGCGTGTTGGCGGTGGCGTAGCCCCAGTGGTCGACGAGGTCGACCAGCGCGCCGCGGTCGTTCGGGTCGGTGCCCAGGTAGAGCGACAGGTCGATGCGGCCGTCGCTCAGGTGCAGGTAGTAGCCCTCCTCGGCGTGCTCGATGGCGATGTCCTGCGGGAACCAGAGGTCGTAGATTACCAGCGGGCGGTTGACCTCTTCGTCGTCTTCCTCCGCCGGCGGCTCGACCTCGACATCGACCGGGCCCTGCTGCTGCAGGAGGGAGTAATGGGCGAGCCCGTAGGCGTAGAGCATCTCCGCCACCCGCGTGCGCAGCGCCCCGGTGAACGTCCCCGGGAATTCATCCTCAACGAGGCGCTCCAGGGTGCGGATCATCCGGGAGTACTCCTCCATCGCGCGGAGCTCCCGGTTGATAAAGCTCCGCGCGCCCTGGAAGGCAGCCCGGATATCCTCGTAGATTTCGTCGCCCGCCTGCTCGGCGAGGAACCTCCGGATCTCTTCGAAGAGTTCCTCGTCGTCGTCCGATTGTTCCCGGAATCCCGGCTCCTCAGACACGGCTGGCTCCCCGCGCTTTCAGCCTCGTACCGTCGCCGTCGTCGCCGACGGACCCTTATACAGCGAGAACAATACCAGAGCATTCCGGGGCGGGCTAGATCCTGCCCGGCGGACCGCCCCGGCCCCACGCCGGCGTGCATCACCCCGGCGCCGCAGCCGTCTGTGCGTCCTTTTCCGGAGACAACCCGTGGCAGCGCCCCGCGGCGCACAGGTTCCCGGCGTCGAGGGGACGGTGTGTGCCCACCATAGGATAGTCTGAAGCGAACTGTATGACACTGTGTTCATGATATCCCCACACGTGATGATGTGAGGGTATGATCGTT
>NZ_JADGHZ010000255.1 GCF_019683595.1 Sphaerobacter sp.
CTGCGCTATCAGATCATGGACTTGCGGCTGTATATCCGGCGCGGGGTGGTCTATTCGACCCTGGTGGCACTCATCACCGGCGCGTACGCGCTGCTCCTGTTCGCGGCTACGCTGTTCGTCAAGGACCAGACCGGAGCCAGCAGCATCGTCGCAGTGGCGATCATGAGCGCAGTCTTCGCGCTCGGTGGCGATCGCCTGCGCCATGCGGTGCAGCGCCAGATCGACCGGCTGTTCGACCGGCGCAGCTACGACTACCGCCAGCAACTCCTGGAGTTCAGCCAGCGCATGAACGGCATCCTCGATCCGGATGAGCTGGCCGACTCAACCGTGCAGTTGATTTCCCAGACGATGGGCGCTACCCACGTCCGGCTCTACCTGTACGACCCGGCGATGCGCTCCTACCACCTCTGGACCTGGGTCGGCATCGAGCCCGATTCGGAAGACCAGACCCTCGGCCCGCACCACTCGGTGGTGGAGGCCGTGCGGGAGGCGGAGGGTCCGGTGCAGAACCTGGACGTGGACCCGGCCGACGCAGCCCTGATCGTGCCGTTGATCAACAAGGGGCAGGCGGTGGCGCTGCTGACGCTGGGCCCGAAGCGGGTGGACCTGCCCTACACCAGCGAGGACCAGGCGCTGCTCAGCACCGTGGCCAACCAGCTCGCCATCGCGACCGAGAACGCCCAGCTCTACGGCCGTATGCGCGATCTCTACCTCTCGGGTATCCGCACGCTGGCGGCGACGGTCGACGCCAAGGATTCCTACACGCGCGGTCACTCCGAGCGCGTGGCGGCCTACGCCCGCGCCATCGCCGTCGAGTTGGGCCTGCCGCAGCTTGAAGTCGAGACGATCGAGCTGGCCGGCCTCCTGCACGACATCGGCAAGATCGGCGTGCCCGACCTGGTGCTGCAGAAGCCCGGACGTCTCGATCCCGACGAGCGCGCGTTGATCATGGAGCACGCGGCCCTCGGCGCGAAGATCCTTGCGGACAACCTCGCCCTGATGCCGCTGGTGCCCCTGGTGCGGCACCACCATGAGTGGTACGACGGCAGCGGCTATCCGGACGGTTTGAGCGGCGACGACATCCCGCTCGGCGCGGCGATCATCGCCGTCGCGGACACCTACGACACCATGACGACCGACCGGCCGTACCGCAAAGCGCCGGGGCGCGAGCGGGCGCGAGCTGAGATCCTGCGCTGTAGCGGCACCCAGTTCAACCCGCGCGTCGTCGCCGCCTTCTTGCGGACGCTCGACCGGGGCGACTGGCCGGAGCATCCACAGCAGACCGTCTCTCCGGTGGCGCTGCCGAACCGCGATCCGATGGCCGGGCGCATCACCGCGGTCGACGCCCGGGCGATGCACATCGTCTACAAGGTCGCTCAGATGATCGGTGGCGTCACGGACCTCAGCGCCTTCATCACCGACGTCACCGATCTGCTCCGCCGCGAGATCGGCGTAGGTCACCTGGAGCTCTACCTGGTCGACCCGGAGACGGGCGATCTCCTCGGGCAATCACCGGGGCCGGGCGCCGTCACCGGGGTCCGCGTTCCTGCCGGTCAGGGGCTGGTGGGCTGGGTGGCGCGCTACCAGACGCCAGCCCGTGTCGCCGATACCCACAACGACGTCCGCACCATGAATATGGCGTCCTCGCCGATGCGCTCGGCGCTGGCCGTGCCGCTCGCGATCGACGGGCGCACCATCGGGGTGATCAGCGTCGAGAGCCGCCGCGTCGGTGTCTTCACCGAGAACGACGAGGCGCTCCTGACGATCATCGCCCAGCAACTGGCGCAGGTCATCGAGGTGGCGCAACTGCACGACCAGGTCAAGCGCAGCGCCATGCTCGACAGCCTGACCGGCGTCGCGAACCACCGGACGCTCTACGAGCGGCTGGAGGAGGCGCTCAATGCCGCACAGGCCAACAACGAGCCGCTCGCGGTCATCATGATCGATGTCGACGGGTTGAAGGCCACCAACGACACCCACGGCCACATTACCGGCGACGCCGCCCTGCGGGCGATCGCCGCGACCCTGCGGCATGAGTGCCGCCGCCAGGACACGGTCGCGCGCTGCGGCGGCGATGAGTTCGCCATCATCCTCCCCGGCATGGACCACGCCGAGGCCGTGCGCTTCGGCGACCGCCTCATCGAGGCCATCGCCTCCGGTACCTTCGAGGCAAACGGCCGGACACTGCCGCTGCCGTCGATCTCGCTCGGCGCGGCTGCGTACCCCAGCGACGGTGACCGGCCCGTTGAGCTGATCACCGTGGCCGATCAGCGCATGTATCGGCACAAGGCCGCGCGGCCGACGGTCCCGCGGTCGTGGACCCTCTACGCCGGCTAGACCCTCGGGCGCAACACCCGTACATTGGGGTTGCGCGGCAGGGATTCTGCACCCATCATGGACACGTCGGCGCACTGAGGCGCTGTCATTCCCACGCCGTTGCGGCCGCTTGAGTGTTTCCCCTGGGCCACCCTCATCCGCGATCCGAATCAGGAAGTGAGGCTCCCGAATGCCACAACCCAAGCAACAGGCCGTTACCAAGCGCCTGACCCAGCTTCCCCGTCGACCGGGCCTCGTCATCGAGGGTGGCGTCCGGCCGCTGGGCGTCTGGTTCCGCGAAGGCGGCGAGGCGCTCCAGCCGTTCGTCGCGATCTGGGTCGATGCCGGGACCGGCTACGTCCGTGCGAGCCGGCTGATCAGCCCGAAGGAGACAGCCGACGACGGGCGTAGCCAGGCACTGGACGTCCTGGTCGAGGCGATGCACTCCCCGAACGAGCCTCTGGCCGGCCACGCACCGCAGCGCGGCCGCCCGGCCAAAGTGGTCGTCGACGATCCGGAGCTGGCTGCGGCGGCAGAGACCCTACTCGCCCCGGCCGATGTTCCGGTCGAGTTGGCAGAGCACCTGCCGCTGTTCGAAGAAGCGTACAACGCGCTCGCGGACGCCATGGACGCGGACCTGAGCCAGGGACCACCGGAACCCTTCACGTGGGACGTCCCGGACCGAGTCCTCCGCCCGCTCTACCAGGCGGCCGCGCGCTGTGCCCGGCAAGCCCCGTGGGAGTTCTTCCCCGACTTCCCACCTGTCGTCATCGACCTCGGTGAGTACGGCCCCGCACCGGGAGTCGAGCGCGTCTACGCCAGCGTCCTCGGCGGCGCCGGGTTGACCATGGGCGTCGCCTGCTACTTTTCGCTGGACGATTTGGAGGCCCTGGTACGCGTCGGAGAGTCCTCGTTGGCGGACGACGACATGGTCGACGAAGCCATCGCCATGATGCGCGAGCTCGGTGCCCCGCTGGACGAGCTGCCGCCCGAGGTCGTCCGCGAGATGGTGCGCGACATGCTGCCGCCTACCTACGCCCCCGGCACCACTCCCGCCGACGTCATCCGTGACAGCCTCATCTGCTTCTATGACACAGCCGATGGGGTCGACCCCACCTATGTCGAGTGGATCCATGAGCACGGGCTCAAGCTCGCCAACCAATCCATGATCCCGGCATTCCACCGGGTAACCACGGGGTCCCTGGAAGCGCGACCGTTGACCGAGCGCGAAGCCGTAGCGTTCACGCTCGTGCTCGGCGGTCTGGCCCGTTTCACCAGCCGGTTCCAGGATGAACTGGCGGTGATGGAAGGCCCGGAGCCGCTCATTTTCCGGCCGTATGTCGACGTTCCCGACGGCAAGGTACGGATCACCCTGCGCTACCCGCCCGAGGGGCAGGACTGGCCGGAACTGGAGTGGCCCGAAGCCGACGGGTTCGGTCTGGATCTGTTCCCACCCCCACCCGAGTGATCTCAAGCGCACCACGCCTGATCACTCCACGCCCCCGCCCACCCCCAGGCGCACACCTATACCCGCGGGGCGCGATACCCGC
>NZ_JADGHZ010000256.1 GCF_019683595.1 Sphaerobacter sp.
CGCGTCTGGTGGGCTGGGTTATGTGTATAAGTGACAGCCTCGATCTCGGCCGCGCTCGCCCGCGCCGACCGGGCGACGGTGGCGCCGATCGTTCCGCGCCACCGTCGCAGCACTGGACGCCCGCGTCATCTCGTCCCAGAATAGCCGGTACGACGCCAGCCTGTTGCTGATCGCCACCGGCCGTCGTCCCGGCCGGTTGTCGGGCTCGGATCCAGGACAACATCCCGCGGCGATCAGCCCGGCTGGCGGGCGAGGCGCATGACACCGGGAGGGGGCAGTGATGCGGCAGGTCGGGGCCAGCCGGCTACGCGGCCTCGGTGAGTCGGTCTTCAGTGAGATGAGCCGGCTCGCCGTCGAGCACGAGGCGATCAACCTCGGGCAAGGGTTCCCCGACTTTCCGGGGCCGGATCTGGTGAAGCACGCGGCCGCCGCCGCGATCGACGCCGACCTCAACCAGTACGCCCCCAGCCACGGGTTGCCCCGCCTCCGCCGCGCGATCGCCACTACCTTCGAGCGAAGCTACGGCCGTGCGGTCGACCCGGACGCAGAGGTGACCGTCACCTCCGGCGCGACCGAGGCGCTGGTCGCCACCCTGCTCGCCATCCTCGAGCCGGGCGACGAAGTAATCCTGATCGAGCCGTTCTACGACGCCTACCCAGCGCAGGTGGTCTTCGCCGGTGGGGTGCCCCGCTACGTGCCGCTCCAGCCGCCAGACTGGACGCTCGATCTCGATGCCCTCGCCGACGTGATCGGCCCACGCACCCGCGCCATCATGCTCAACACCCCGCACAACCCGACCGGCAAGGTCTTCAGCCGGGAGGAGCTCGCGGGCATCGCCGCGCTCTGCCAGGAGCACGACCTGATCGTCATCAGCGACGAGGTCTACGACCGTATCATCTTCGACGGCGCGGTCCATGTCCCGCCAGCGACGCTGCCGGGGATGTGGGAGCGGACGGTGACCATCAACTCCACCGGCAAGACGTTCAGCATGACCGGCTGGAAGGTCGGCTACGCCATCGCCGCCCCGGCGCTGACCCGCGCCATCCGGACCACTCACCAGTTCATCACCTTCGCCACCGCCACCCCCTTCCAGGACGCCATGGCCGCCGCCCTGGAAGATGCGCTCACCAGCAACTACTACGCGGAGCTGGCGGCGATGTACACCCGCCTGCGCGACCAACTGCACCAGGCACTCGAGGGCGCGGGCCTACCGGTGCTGCCCTGCCGCGGGAGCTACTTCCTGCTGGCGGATATCTCCGGGATGGGCTTCGAGACGGACGTCGCCTTCTGCCGCTTCCTGACGACCGAGGTCGGCGTCGCCGCGATCCCACCCTCCGCCTTCTACGCCGATCCGGCCACCGCGCCGCTCCTGGCCCGCTTCTGCTTCGCCAAGCGGCCGGAGACGATCGCCGCCGCCGCCGAACGCCTCACCGCCCTGGCCACCTTCCGCCGACCCCAACCCTGACGACGCCGTCGGGTGGCGACAACCAGGAGCGCGAGCGTCCTCGCCACCCGTCCCTTCGCCTGGAGGGCCGGCAGCTAGCCCGTCCCGTCGGAGCGGCCCTCGTGCTCCGCACGCCTTCGCTTGCATTCCAGCGATCGCTTGAGGCATTCTGTGCCCAGATGTCAGTGTTCAGACTTGCACAACGCGTCCCGTGTTGCGCACACTTGGGTCATCGCGGAGCACGGGGCGACGGTCGCTCCGCAGCAGGTGGCACCGACCGTGCTGCTTCTCCGCGAAGAGGCGCGCGACCGTTTACGGTACGCGCATTACAAAGCACGAGAGCGACGCACCCCTCTCCTGCCACGATGCGGAGGGGAAGGCTTCCGGTGCCGCCAGCACCAGCGTACGCACTCAGGGGGGTCGCCGTGGATCAAGGGTCACTGGGGACAACGAGGCACCGACACGGCCGCTCCATCCTGTTCGGCGCGGTCGTCTTCCTGCTCCTGATCGCCAGCAGTTCCCTGGCAACGCGTACGACCGCCGCAGGCGGGCCGAAGCCGCTGGTGCCGGATCGCGACCCGAACTCGGTCGTCCCCGCACCTTTCAACACGGACATGACCTGGAGCGAAGAGGGCGGCTGGCATTGGGTCACCCTCGCCTTCGTCGGCCAGAACACCACCGTGGGGCGGGTGATATCGCCGGCCTACTTCGTCGCCACCCGCGTCCGCACGCTCGGGCCGAACGAGGCGTGCGCCGAGTGCATCCCGATCAATGAAAAGGAAGAAGGCCCACCCCGGATCTTCAACGGTCCTGACGACCCCGTGATCGGCCAGGCGTACAAGCTCCTGGACAACGGCACGCGGGCACGCCGGCCGGACGGCACCTGGGCCGGCGGCGCCTGGTACCTGAACTACAGCCCGATCAGTAACATCTTCTTCTCCTGGACCTGGATCCCTGACGAGCCCACACCCGAGGAAGGGATCAGCTTCGTCCCCACGAACATCGGCTCGAAAGCGCGCACGTTCCCCATCCTTGGGCGCTTCCAACTGACGCAGGGCTTCGGCTGCGTCCCCTTCAATCCCGGCTATCGGGGCGCATCCATCTGCCCGGCCGACCGGCCGAGCTTCCACAACGGCATCGACCTGGCCGCGCCCGCCGGGACGCCGATCCTCGCCGCGGCGGGTGGCACGGTCATCGCGGTCGGCTACGACGGCGACGGCCCCGAGGCCAACTCCACGATCGTCATCGAGCACGACGGCGACAACGCAGGCTATCGCACCGAGTACCTCCACTGGGAGCGGGCGTTCGTCGAGCCGGGGGACCGGGTCGCCGCCGGGCAGATGATCGCCCAGGTCGGCTCGGTCGGCTACTCGACCGGCCCGCACCTGCACTTCGTGGTCAAGGACCGTGACGGCAACGCGATCGACCCGCTGGGCTGGCTTGCGGGCGCGGTGGTCATCGCGGTCGGCAACGGGAACGGCCAGGCAACGGCGCCCACCGGCGTGCTGCAGTGGGTGGTGCTGATGCAGGCCGCCGCCGAGCGCTACGGCGTGCCGCTGGCATTCATCGCCGCGATCATCACCGTCGAGTCGGGCGGCAACCCCGACGCCGTCTCGGCAGCAGGCGCCCAGGGACTGATGCAGATCATGCCGGAGAACCTGCTGCGCCTCGGGGTGAGCCAGGATCGCTGGCGCGATCCGGAGGCGAACATCGACGCCGGGACGCGGTTCATCGCCGAGAAGCTGGCGCGTGGGATGTCCCTGGACGAGGTCGCGGCCGGCTACTTCGGGTACGGCTGCGACGTCTACGGCACCTGCACCGAGCACTACGTCGCCAAAGTGATGGCCTGGTACGCCTACTACACGGCCTTCTTCGCGGGTGAAGACGCGACGCTGCCGCTCCTGGTGGCGACGCCGAGCCCTCCGCCAGCGAACCCTCCGGTCGAAGCGCCGGCGCCGGCACCGGAGCCGACACCGCCGCCGGAGTCGACACCGGAACCGACGCCACCAGCGGAGCCCACCGCGACGCCGACACCGGAAGCAACCCCAACACCGGAGCCGACCCCAGCGGCGGAACCCACCGCACCGCCCACGCCGGAGGCGACGCCATCGCCCACACCCGCACCGTCCCCGACCGAGACACCGGCCCCAACCGGCACGCCGGAGGCGACGCCGTCCGCGACACCGGAGCCGAACGAGACACCCATCCCGGAGGCTACGCCGACACCAGTGGCCTCGCCAACGCCGGAGGCAACCCCGACGGCCTCGCCCAACCCGACACCGGAGCTTCCTGTGCCCCGCCCGATCGTGCCCCAGCCGGAATCGACGTGGAAACCGGAAGCCACCGAGGTGCCGACGCCGGCACCGGCACCGACCCCGTCGCCCCACCCCACGCCGACGGCGACGCCCAGCCCGACCG
>NZ_JADGHZ010000257.1 GCF_019683595.1 Sphaerobacter sp.
CGCCAGCGCCGCCGCCAGCGCCGCCGCCAGGACGTCGCCGATCGACCGGTCGAGCGGGTCGTAGTCTGCCGCGTCGCCGTAGTAGACCGAAAGCAGGCCGTAGACCGTCGACGCATCCCGTATCGGCATGATGGTGGCCAGCCGGATGCCGGCTTCCTCGGCGATCGCCGGGTCGCTCAACCGCCGGGCATCGCTGCCTTCGCCCGGGTAGCGGAGCGGCTCATGCTGGTTCCGAACCGCGGCGTCCACCTGTTCCCGCCCCCGCCCGACCGACCGCTCTTCGATGTGGCGCACGAAGCGGTCGGGCACCCCGGCCACGGCCAACGCGGCAAGCCGGTCCTCCCCCTCGGCCAGCAACCACACCGCCAGGCCGCGAGCGTCCAGCAACCGCCGGGCGACCTCCAGCGCCTCCCCCAGCCGTTCCGGGGACTCGGCCAGGTCGAGCACTTCAAGGGCGAGTTGGCGGATCGCGGCCATCCGACGCAGGTGCCGGCGCTGATCCGCTTTCGACGCCATGGTGAGCGTACGCCGCAACCCGAGGAGGCGCTCCACATCCGCCACCATGAGCGTCACGGGCAGCACGGCGTCAACGCCCACCGCCATCAGGGCTGCGGTCTGGGGCGTTGCGGAGTCGGCGAGCGCGCCGACCACGATGGGATCGCCGAGGCGCGGGCGGAGGGAGTCCACCCATCCGGCATTATTGTCGGGGATAAGGGACGCATCGAGCACGACCACGTCCGGCGGGTGTTTGGCGGCATGGGCGATCGCTTCCGCCACCGTCACCACACCGGTTGCTCGTCCTCCCAGTCGTTCGAGGATGGCCAGGAGGTGCTCCCTCAAGTCGTGGCGGTCGCTAACGACCAGCACATGGCACCCCTGAGCCTGATCCATCGGTTGCCCAACACCCTCCGCACTCGGTCAGGACACCCTGGATGCACGACTCCTCGGCTTGGCGTTCACCTGCACACCGAGACCATTAGCGCGCAACCAGTTGCACGCTCACGATTATAGAAAACGTGCTCCGCATAGTCCACGTCTACTACCGAGCCGTCAAGAACACCGCGCAACATGACTGGATGTACACGGTCTAGTCCGCACGGGCAACGGATGACTCTGCGGCGCCGGGCACCTCGACCTCGTCGGACACGCCGCCATGCCCCTCCGGCAACTCCTCACCCCGGTACTGCCAGAGCTGACGCGCCCACCAGCGAGAGGTCACGACCATCAGCAGGCAGGCGCTCCCGCCGAGGACCATGGCATAGCGCGCGCCGACCACGCTTGCGACCATCCCGGCCTGGAACTCGCCCAGCCGCGGCCCGCCGGCGGAAAACACCGAGGCCAAGGCACCGACCCGGCCCCGGAGCGAGTCCGGCGTCGCCAACTGCCGCACGGTGTGGCGCATCGCCATACTGACGGCATCCAACCCCCCAGCCAGCGCCAGGAGCCCGAGCGCCATCGGGAACGACCGGGCCATACCGAAGAGCGCCAGAGAAATCCCATACGCCGCAACGGCCAGCGCCACGACGCGCCCCGGCCGGCGCGGGGACGGCAGCAGCGCGAAGATCAGCGAGCCGGCGACGGCCCCCGCGGCCGGAGCCGAGTAGAGCAGGCCCAACCCCTCCGAGCCCACCGCCAGCACGTCGCGCGCAAAGGCCGGGAGCAGCCCCATCGACGAGACGAAGAGCACGGCGAGGAAGTCGACCAGCATCAACTGCCAGAGGATGGCGCGACCGCGCACGAACTCCAGGCCCTCGACCACCGCGGACCATCCCCGCCGCGGCCCGGCCGGCACCGGGGCGCGGGTGCGCATCGCCACGATCGCGCTGAGCACGGCGAGGAACGACGCCGCGTTGATCCAGTAGGCCATACTCACCCCGAACACCTTGATGATCACACCCCCGGTGGCCGGGCCGAGGACGGCCGCGGTCTCCCAGGCGAGCACGTTCAGCGTCAAGGCGTTCGGCAGCCGCTCGCGCGGCACCAGGGAAGGGATGAGGGCCTGCCGCGTCGGCGAGTCAAACGCCGCGGCCGCCGCGGTGAGCGCCGCAAAGGCGTAGAGGATCGGCACGTTCGCCTTGCCGAGCGAGATGATCAAGGCGAGGAGCGCGCTGAGTCCGGCGAGGAAGCTCTGCGACACGAGCAGGACCCGGCGGCGGTCGACCTGATCCGCCAGCGTCCCGCCGAAGATCGAGAGCAGGATCGTCGGGATCGCCCGCGCCAGCCCGACCCCACCCAGTGCCGCGGTCGAGCCGGTCAAGGAATAGACGAGCCAGCCCAGCGCCACCGTCTGCACCTGGGTGCCGAGCATATCCACGAACTGCCCGGCCCAGAGGAGCCGGAAGTCCCGGTAGGCCAAAGCTGCGAGTGATGTAGGAAGCCTCACCCTCAATCCCTTGCGAGTACGCGCCGCCTACGACGACCGCGCGACGCCAAGCCGCTCCACGAACCAGTCCACCGCCCGCTCCAGCACATCCCGCTGATGCTCACGCTCGCGCACCCCGTGCGGCTCGCGCGGGTAGACGACGCACCGGGCCTCGACCCCGTGGGCACGGAGGCCGCGCGCCATCTCGTACGCCTGGCCGACGGGGCAACACGGGTCCTGCTCCCCATGCAGGAACAGCGTCGGCGTCCGCACCCGGTCTACGTAGAAGATCGGCGAGCGCGTCGCATACAGCCCGTCAAGCGCGAAGGGGTCGGCCCGGAGGAAGATCTCATCGAACCGGGGAATGTTCGTGCCTCCGTGGAACGAGTACCAGTTGGTGATGCTGGCTCCGGCCACCGCCGCCCGGAACCGATCGGTCTGGGTGATGGCCCAGCAGGTGAGGTAGCCGCCGTAGCTCCAGCCGCCGACGCCCAGCCGCTCCGGATCGGCGATGCCGTCCCGCACGCAGGCGTCCACCCCGGCGAGGATGTCCTCCAGATCTCCGCCCCCGAGGTCGCCGATGTTGGCCTCAGCAAAGGCCAGCCCGTACCCGGCGCTCCCGCGCGGGTTCGGTAGCAGGACGGCGCACCCGCGCGCCGCCAGCAGGTGGATCCAACCGCCGGGGCCGGACGGGCGCAAGCCATAGGCCCATGAGCCAGTCGGGCCGCCGTGGATGAGCGTCACCAGCGGCCAGGGCGGGTTACCCGCTCCCTGCGGGCGAACCAGCATCCCCTCGATCTCCATGCCGTCGGGCGCCGTCCAGCGCAGCGTCTCGTACGGGCTGAGTAAGTCCGCCGGGAACTCGGCGTTGACCGCGCTGCGCCGCTCCCACTGGACCCCTTCCGGCCCCTGATCCGCGATCCGCCCGACCCACAGCTCCACCGGCTCCGTCGGGGCACTGATCCCCGTGGCCACCAACCGGCCGTCGGCACTGATGGCGACGCCGGTGCCGTAGACGTTGAAGAACTTCTCCCCCGCCCACAGCGTCCGCGTCCGCCCACCGCCGGTCGGATCGAGCAGGCAGATCGCCGCCCGATTACGCTCGAGCGCCGCCGCGAAGAGCCGTCCATCCGCCACCCAGTGGAGCGACAGGTACGACCGCGGCTCCCCCGCGGTCAGCGGCTGCGCCGCACCCCCCGCGGCCGGGACGACGACCACGTCGCCCCCGCTCATGCCCGGATCACTCCAGGTGCTGGTGATCAGCGCGATCGCGCGTCCATCCGGCGACCACGTCGCGCCGGTGATCTGCCGCTCGGGCGCGTAGAGGGTCGTCACCTCGCCTGTCGCCACGTCGATGCGCGCCAGTCGCGACCGGTACCAGGACCAGGCATAGGGGAGATCACTGACGATCGCCGCGATCGCCGACCCGTCGGGCGACCAGGCCAGCTCCCAGACGTGCAATGGTCCCGTTGTCAGGCAGCGCGCCTCCCCGCT
>NZ_JADGHZ010000258.1 GCF_019683595.1 Sphaerobacter sp.
ACGCTGAGCGGGTGCCAATGGGCACCCGCTCAGCGTTTGAGGGCCGGATACCTCCCCAAGCACAACCGGTTGTAGACCTGCGCCGCCGCGTGCGGCGCACGATGGAGGAGCCACCAATGGAGGGTACGGTGCAGGACGTCCTGCGCGACGCACGAATCGCATTCATCGGCTGCGGCGTGATGGCGGAGGCCATCATGTCGGTCTTGCTGCGCGGGGAGCTGGTTCACCCGCGCCAGATCACCGGCGGCGAGCCGATCACATCCCGCCGCGAGGACCTCGCCGCACGTTACGGGGTTCGCATCGTCCGCGACAACCGGGAAGCGGCCGCCGGAGCGGACCTCGTCATGCTCAGCATCAAGCCGCAGACGCTCGACACGGTCATGCAGGATCTGGCCGGCACGCTGCGGCCGGAACAGGTCGTCGTCTCGATCATTCCCGGCGCCACGATCGCCCGCCTCAGCGAGGGGCTACAACACGCCGCGGTCGTGCGCTCGATGCCGAACACCCCGGCGCAGATCGGCAGCGGGGTCACCGCCTGGTACCCGGCACCGGCGGTCGATGCGCGAATGCAGGCGCTGGTGGAGGCGGTGCTCAGCGCCATGGGCCTGTCGGTGCGTGTCGACTCCGAGGACCAGATCGATATGGCGACGGCGCTGAGCGGCAGCGGGCCGGCCTACGTCTTCCAGATGATGGAGGCGCTGATCGACGCCGGGGTTCACCTTGGACTGCACCGGCGCATCGCGGAGCAGCTCGTCTACCAGACGATGCTCGGCTCGGTCCTCTTCGCCCGCGAGTCGGGCAAGCACCCGGCCGAACTCCGCAACATGGTGACGACGCCAGGCGGCACGACCGCGGCCGCGCACTACCAGTTGGAGAAGGGCGGATTGCGCACGGTCATCGCCCAGGCGGTCTGGGCGGCGTACAAGCGCGCCGAAGCGCTCGGCGCCGGCCGCAAGAACGGCGGCCCGGAGTTGCTGTAGATGATCCGGCCCTCACCCCCGACCCCTCTCCCAAAGTTGGGAGAGGGGAGAAGGACGACGAACGCCTAACGGCTGACGCATGACGTTTGACGCATGACGTTCCCCCTCTCCCAAGGTTGGGAGAGGGGGTCAGGGGGTGAGGGCCATCCTCTACCCCGCCGCGAACTGCCGCGACAGGGCCCGGAGGTCGGTGTCGGGGTCGGCCAGCACGGCCGGGTCGACGGCGGCGCCGGCCGCGACGAGGCGGCGGGCAGAACGGTGCTCCTTCGGCCTGTTGAGCATCGCGGCCGCCACGATGCGCCCCTCTGCCAGGTAGAAGGCCGTCACGCTGAAGGCGGCGGCGTCGCCCCGCAGCACCACCTGATCCCAGGGGACCGGGTAGCCGTAGTACTGGAGCGTCGTGTCGTACTGATCGGTCCAGAAGGAGGGCACCGGCGCATACGGCTCGGGTTGCCCGGCCATGGCTCTGCCTGCCGCTGCGCCCTGCTCCCCGGCGTTGTCGAAGTGCTCCACCCGGATCCGGCGCCCGAGCGTCGGATGCCACCAGGTTGCCACGTCGCCCGCGGCGTACACCCCGGACGCATTCGTGGCACAGTGCTCGTCGACGAGGATGCCGTCGTCGACATCCAACCCGGCCGCCATGGCCAGATCGACCGCCGGCCGCACGCCGACGCCGAGCACCACCAGATCGCAGGCGAGCAGTGTGCCGTCGTCCAGCACCGCCTCCTCGACCCGGTCCCGGCCGCGCAGCTCAACCACGCCCCGACCCATCCGCAGATCCACTCCGTGGGCGCGGTGCAGTTCGGCGTACACCGCGGCCAGCTCGGGGCCGAGCGCGCGGCTCATCGGTGCCGGCAGCAGATCGAGCAGTGTCACGTCCCGGCCGAGCGTGCGGGCGCTGGCGGCGACCTCGCTTCCGACGAACCCGGCGCCGATCACCAGCACCCGCTCGGCCGCCAGCAGGCCGGCCCGGAGCGCCTCGGCGTCGGCGAGCGAGCGCAGCACATGCACGCCCGGCAAGTCGATCCCCGGCAGCCGGGGGCGGATCGGGGCGGCTCCAGTGGCGATCAGCAGCCGGTCGTACGACACCGACTTGCCGGAGTCGAGCACGACCCTGCGCGCGGCCGGGTCGATTTCCACGGCCGCGCGACCCAGCACGAGGTCGATCTCCCGCTCGCGGTAGAACGCCTCGGGCTGGAAGATGATCGCCTGTGGCTCCTTCGTGCCCTGCAGGATGCCCTTGGAGAGCGCCGGGCGGTCGTAGGGCCGCACCGGCTCGGCGCCGATCAGGAGCACCTGCCCGTCGAAGCCGGCCTGGCGCAGCGCGTCGGCGGCGAAGTGACCGGCAACCCCGGCCCCGAGGATGACGTACGCAGGCCGGCGTGACATGGGCTAGGCCTCTCCCTCGTCCCGCGGCGTGCGGGAGACGTACACCTCCCCGTCCACGATCTTCACATCGTAGATCGGCAGCGGCGTCACCGCGGGGAGGCTCGTGACGGCGCCGGTTCGGAGGTCGAACCCGGAGCCATGAAGCGGGCAGTAGATCACGTGGTCCTCGATCTCGCCCTCGGACAGCTCCGCGTACTCGTGCGTGCAGATCCCGTCGCAGGCGAAGATCTCATCGCCCACCCGCGTCAGGACGCGCAGCTCCCCGTCCACCTCGAACGCGTAGATCTCTTCCTCCGCGACGTCCGCCGCGGGCATCACGCGTACGTAGTCGTCCGTCGGTCCTGGCATGCAGTTACTCCCCATCGCTTGTCTGGCGCGCAGACTCCGGCGGGGTGACCGATCGGCCCCGTCCGGAGTTTGCTGGCATGTCGTGCGGCGGTTCGGCTACGGATTCGGCCGGTTCGGATTATCCTTGCTCCAGACCTTCCGGTGGCTCCCGTCGCAGAACGGCTTGGTCTGGGAGTGTCCGCAGCGGCAGAGCCAGACTTCCTCCCCCTCATACGGGATCTCGTTCCCCTGGTGGTCGACGAGGAGAACCTTGCCCTGAACGTAGTACGAACCATTCCGGCTGACCATGATCCGAACCTCGGACACGCCCCCTCCTTCTCGCGAATCTCGATGCATGCGATACCGCGTCCTGGCGCTCACGGTGCCCCCGGCAAGTGGCGGACAGGAACACCTCAACGCCGGACGAAAACCATCATGGACTATAACACGCCAAGGTTTCGAAATGCCCCGGCCGCGGCCGGGCCCGATGCTTCTACGCGCCCAAGTGCCGTGCGGTTGGGTAGCCTGATGCAAGGTATCGTGCCGGCGCGGTCACGCCGCCGGACGGGGGCGACCCAGCGGCCCTGTCGATAGAACCCGGAGAAAAAGGGCCGCCCGGGCGCGGGGACACCCGGGCGGCCGGCCGCTTGGGGCAGCGGCGAACGGAATAAGAGAACTACAGGGAAGGGCTAATAAGCGATTCAGTCGCGCCTGCATGGCCGACCGAGCAGGCGGCCGGCCTCATCGCGCGATCGGCGGGAATCAGGGACTCGCGGAGGGTTCCAGCAGAGGACCAGATCCCGGCGCTATCCTCTATAACGTGCCAGGATCGCACGATGTTACATGCATCCCCGCACGCAGATGGATGACGGCACGAGACCGGTCACATGCGATGGCCGGGAGGCCCTTCGCCGTGGTCGGCCTTCTCCTTTGAGCCCTCGCTCCGCGTCTTCAACAGGTAGTAGAGCCCCACCGCGAGCAGGATGACGAGTGCGATCAGCAGGAGTGGCATCGTGACCTCCTTCGTGGCCGGTCGGTCGCCGCGCTGCCGACGAAAACCGGTTGGAGCGGGTTCAGTTCGGGCAGGTCTGACACCCCGGCGTTGAGTTCCACCGCTCGGCCCCGGCCCCCCCGGGTTGAGCCCCGGGC
>NZ_JADGHZ010000054.1 GCF_019683595.1 Sphaerobacter sp.
TGACGCATGACGCATGACGCAAGACGTTCCCCCTCTCCCAACCTTGGGAGCGGGGACAGTGGGTGAGGGCCGTTCCATGCTTCCCTCTTGCCCCACCAGTCACATCCCCGTTAGACTAGGGTGCCTGCCGTGATCTGTTCGGACAGCGCGGCCGTTCACGCCGTGATGCGTTAAGCTGTTGAGGGACCGATCACCGGCCTGGCGGCCGGGCCGGGTACACGGGGATGTCTCCCGGTCACGACGCGCTAGGGAAGCGGAAGGGGAACTCATGACAGGCACCTGCCGCCGTGTGGCCGTCATTGGTCGCACCGTCGCTGCTCTCCTGATCCTGAGCAGTCTGCTCGCTGTTCTCGCGGTACCTGCCGCGGCGCAGGACGACTATGCCGGCTGGGAGTTATCGCGTGCCGCAATCTGCGAGGGCGCGCCTGGCATCGGTGAGGTCTGGCTCGAAGCAGGACCGGATATCCCACCGCTGGGTAGTGGCAGCCTTCACTTCTTGGTGGCGGCCGATGGGAATGGCTTCCCGCAACTCCGCCAGAGCGCGTTCGACGGCGTCGCCCTCGCCGCGCTGACCAAGCTGGAGTACAGCACGTTCGTCGATATGGACGGTGACCTGTCGGTTGCGCCGATGCTCTTGCTGGACATCGACGCGGACGCCGACGGTGAGGCGGATGATCAACTGATCTTCCAGCCCGGCTTGCAGGGTGAGCCGCTGGTTAACCGCCGATGGCAGGACTGGGACGCGCTCGGCGGGCTCTGGTGGTCGAAGCAGGGGCTGGCGGGGATGACCGCGGACAACCCGCAATTGCTGACGACCTACCTGGAGGAGTACCCCAACGCGGCGATCGTCAGCCCGGATGATGACGGCGCGCTGCGGGTTGCGGCCGGCTGCATCGGCGACGGCTGGGAGAGCTTCGCCGGCGCGCTCGACGCCGTCGTGGTGGGCGTGTCCGGGCTGGACACGGAGTACGATTTCGAGGCGGGAGCCATCTACGCCCGCGGTGCGCTCCCGCCGGGTTATGAGCGTGACGTGCCGGTCTTCACCCAGTTGCTGCCGGCGCCGCACAGCACCCATGCGCCCGGCACGGAGATCGCCGTCGGCGTCGAGGCTCGCTCCGACAGCGCGATTCGCTCGGTCCACCTGATGATCGACGGGCAGAGCGTGCCGGTGCAGATCGTGCCGCGGGCCGGCGGGGGTGTGCTCGCGACGGCGCCGCGCACGCTGCCGTCTGGCGTCCATCGGGTGATCGCGACTGTCACCGACCAGGAAGGCGACCAGTTCACCGCGCAGTGGAACTTTGTGGTCGGCGAAGCGGGTGAGTCGGAGTGGTTCAACGCCGACGGCACGCCAAAGGACGATGCGATCAACGCCACCATGAAGTCGCTGGTCGAGGCGTTCCGCTGGCACCTGTTCGGCCAGACCTGGGATGGCGTGAACCATCCGGAGATGCCGACCCACGTGGACACGATTACCCAGGGCACCGAGCCTGGCCCGTGGGTGACGGACGGCACCTTTGACGCCGAGGCGACCACGGCGACGCTGAAGAGCCTGGTCGAGGCGTTCCGCTGGCATTTCTGGGGTCAGTCGTGGCAGGGCGCGGGCGATCCACCGAATGTCCCGACGCACGCGACCGAGTTCGTCGACGCGGAGCCGCTCTCGCCGTGGTTCGAGGAGGACGGGACGCCGATCCGCTCGCAGATCGAGGGGACGCTGCGGTCGCTGGTCGAGTCCTTCCGCTGGCACTTCTGGGGCGTGACCTGGGACGGCCAGCACCACGAGCACGAGATGCCGACCCACGCGTGGTAGGCTGGGAAACGCTCTCACCCCCTAACCCCCTCTCCCAACGTTGGGAGAGGGGGAACGAGATGGACGGACGTACGTGCCCCTCTCCCAACCCTGGGAGAGGGGCTTGGGGTGAAGGCCGATAGAGTGATCCTGATGCGCGACCCGCAGTGGCGGTCGCGCATCAGTTGTGGGGAGGAGCCAGATTGAGACGGTCCCGATTGCTGATCATCGCGCTCGTGGGGGTGGCGCTCCTGGTGGTCGCCGCGTGCATGGGCGGGTCGTCTAACTCGACGCCGCAGACCACCACGACGCCCGCGACGCCGACGACGGCTCCGGCTTCCCCCTCCCCGCAGGCGCAGGGGACCGCAGTGGTCGAAGGGTGCACGCCGGTGCTGGCGCCCGGCGCCACGCCGACACCCACGCCACGTGTAGACCGCCGCCTGGGTCCGCCGGTCTTGGTCCTCATTGCCGGGGATTGCGAGCAGGAAGCCTCGCTCGGCTCCTTCTTCTGGCAACTCGGGGGGGATGTTGCGGCGGACGTCAACGCGCCGGGCTTGCAGATCCAGAAAGACGGCGCGCTGGCGCTGGAACAGGGTCAGGAGGTTCGCTTCGAGCCGCGCGTCGGGCCGGTGCCGGAGACGATGACGATCGACGTCTACCCGGAACAGGGAAATGTTCGGCCCCTGGAGGAGCTGCCCAACCCGCAGGGAACGCCCTACATCGGCACGCCGATCCCGGGATCAAACGCGCCCGACGTCTTCAAGCCGACAACCGATCCGGTGACGACCGTTGAGATCCCGACCGACGTGCTGACCTGGACGGTCGACCTGGAGCCGGGCACCTACTTCCTGCACGTGAAGGGGACCTGGCCCAACCCCACCGGCGAAGGCCGCGAGCTGACCGCCGAGTACTCGTTCTACGTGCGGGTCAAGTAGGCGAGCGTCATGCCACGCCGGGCGCCGTGGTGGCGCCCAGGGATGGTGGCTGTTGGCCCGTGAGGGTTGTGTGCGGAGTTCCGGGCCGTGGCATGTGCCGGGGGAGCACCTCGAGGCTGATAAGGGAAAGCCGGCTCAAGCGGGCCGGAGTGGAGCGGGGCATACATCCCGGCGGTACGGTCGTAACAGGTCGATGCGGTGCCCGGGGCTAAAGCCACCGGGCTGATTAGGGGAAAGCCCACTGAAGGGGCTCCCTTGTTCACCCCCGCTACTTCGATCCGGCACCCGCTGGACACTGCGTCTCCAGCCCCTTCAGTGGGCTTCGCTTCCTAGCCCGGTGGCTTTGGCCCCGGGCACGCGCCGGGCAGTGGGAACCTTTCCGCCTGGACGTGAGCCATGCTCCGCCCCAGCCGGCTTGAGCCGGCTTTCGTTGTGAGCCCGGCGGCTTGATCCCCGGGCACACGCCACCACACGCGGATCCTCACGCCAGGCCGTCGGCTCACTGTCAGTCAGCCCCGGGCACCTGCCGGCCGGTCAAGCCATTCATAGATCCGTCAACGCCGGGTATGTGCCGCTGCCACCGGAGATGCGATAGATTGTTGCCGGTTCCTGGGTGACGCGTGACGCATGACGCACGACGAAGGGTGGGTGACACATGGTGGATGGCGGCCGGGGGGAGCAGGTCAAGGCGCGGGTGCGTGAGCAATTCGCGGCGTCGGGGGACGCCTATGTAGTCAGCGCGACCCACCGCAGCGGCGACGACCTGGAGCGGCTGGTGGAGCTCGCGGAGGCGACGCCGGAGACGGTCGCGCTCGATATCGCCACCGGTGGCGGGCATACCGCGCTGGCGCTGGCGTCGCACGTCCGGCATGTCACCGCCTCGGACCTGGTTCCGGAGATGCTGGAGCGGGCGCGGGCTTTCCTCACGTCCAAGGGCGTGACCAACGCCGACTTCCAGGTGGCCGACGCCGAAGATCTGCCCTTCGCCGACGCGAGCTTCGACCTCGTGACCTGCCGTATCGCGCCGCACCACTTCGCCGATGTCCAGCGTGCGGTGCACGAGGTGGCGCGCGTGCTCCGGCCGGGTGGCCTGTTCCTGCTGATCGACAGCGTGGCGCCGGAGGATCCGGAGCTGGACGAATTCCTCAATGAGTTCGAGCGGCGGCGGGACCCGAGCCACGTTCGGTCGTACCGCCGTTCGGAGTGGCGGCAGTTCCTCGAAGCTGCGGGCTTGACGGTCGAGGTGATGGAGACCTTCACCAAGCGGCACGACTTCGATGCGTGGACGGGCCGTTCGAGACTCGGCCCGGAGGGACGTGCCGCGCTGGAAGCCTGGGTGTTAGCCGCGCCTCCGGCCTATCGGGAATCCCTCAAGATGGAAATCGTCGATGGCCGCGTCGTCGCCCACACGGACGAGAAGGGGCTGTTCAAGGCGCGCAAGCCGCGAGAGTAGCCGTCGTCTTCTCAGGGGCGTAGGCATCCCACGTAGTCTCGCCCGGGCTATCCACTTAGCTCCCCTCTCCCAAAGTTGGGAGAGGGGTTGGGGGTGAGGGCCGCTCCCAGAGACGCCCGCGCTCCTGAGAAGAGGGCACCTACTCCACCGTGATCGGCTCGGGCGCCGGGAGGCCGTGTTCGGCGGCGAAGGCGCGGGCGTGGTCGATGCGCTCGGCGATGCTCGGGTGGCTGTAGAGCAGGTAGCGCACCAGGGCGGGCGGCTTCGGGTCGGAGAGGTTGACCGCCGCCAGCCGGGTCATGGCCGCGCCGAAGGCCACCGGGTCGCGTGTCAGGTCGAGCGCGAACGCGTCGGCTCGCCGCTCGATGCGGCGCGAGTACCAGTTCTGCACCGGTCCGAGCAGCAGCCCGGCGATCGAGAGGAACCAGGCCAGGAGCGGCATGGTGGCCACGTCGCCGAGGCGGTCGGTGCCGATGCGGGAGCCGAGGCGGGCCAGGGTGCCGCGCGCCAGGCGGTCCACCACGAAGGACAGGGCGACGGTGAAGACGCTGCCGAGGGCGATGAAGCGCCAGATGTCGCGGTGAGCCTGGTGCGCGATTTCGTGCGCGACCACGACCTCGATCTCCTCCGGGGTGAACTGCTCCAGCAGGGTGTCGGCAAGGACGATGCGCTTGGTGCGTCCCAGGCCGGCGAAGAAGGCGTTGGCCTTCTTGGTCTGCCGGCTCATGTCGGTCTGGAGCACGTCGGCCACTTCGATGCCGGAGCGCGCGGCCAGGGCCTTCAGCCGCTCGGCCAGCTCGCGGTCTTTGAGCGGCTCGTACTTGTTGAAGAGCGGCATGATGAGCACCGGGCCGAGCTGTGCCATCAGGACGGTGAGCGGGATCGAGGCGGCGCTGACGATCGCCCACCAGGTCCGCGGCCAGCGGCGGATCACGGTGTACCCGGCCAGGGCCAGCGGCGTTTGGAGCACCAGACCCACACCCAGGCCCTTCAGGTGGTCGGTCAGCCAGGCGGTGCGCGTCTGGTTGCTCAGGCCGTAGCGGTGTTCGACGACGTAGGAGCTGATGTAGTCGAGCGGGAGCGACGCCAGGAAGCCGAGCAGCGAGAAGACCGTCGTCGTGGCGGCATCCCCCGCGAGACCGCGCCCCGCGCGGCGCTGCACCGCGGTCCGCACCTTGGCCGCCGCGCCGGAGAAGACCACCAGCGCGCCGGTGACGAGGCTCGTCACGAGCCCCACCAGGAAGAGCTGCTCCTTGGTCCGGTTGTAGCGGCGCGCACGGCGCAGCCGCTCCGGATCGACCGTGCGTGCACCGGGCGATGCGCCGTCCGCCGCCAGACGGCGGAGCGCAAGCGCGCCGCGGATGATCGTCGGCCAGGACACCACGATTCCGTCCTTCCCGCCCTCCGATGGCCCGCTGCCGCCGGAGTCTTGCTATCCTTACGCGCGGAACCCGGGATGCGCGTCCCCGCGTGTCGGGGTGGAATCAAACCCACCCGCGTGGGTTGACCCGCTGCAGGTGGCCGCGCGCTGGCGGCGAGCCAACCCCAGGACGCTCCGGGTGACACGCGCTGCCGCTGCCGTGGGTTGGACCGGCGTGTGAGCGATGACGCGACGTGTGAGGCGGAGAGGAGCAGACACCCTCGCATGGAACTGGCACTGCGTGGGATCGCCATCGGCCTGGCGCTGGCTGCGCCGATCGGTCCGGTCAACATCGAGATCGTGCGCCGCGGGCTGCGCTTCGGGTTCCTCTCCGGCTGGCTGGTCGGGGTCGGTGCGATCAGCGCCGACACGCTCTACTGCCTGCTCGTCATCGCCGGTATCACACCGCTGGTCGACCGCGCCGCGGTGCGCATGGTCCTATGGGTCGCGGGCGCGGCGTTCCTCATCTTCCTGGGTTATAGCAGCATCCGCGCCGCCTTTGCTACGGGGAGCTTCATCGACAAGCCCGATTCGGGCGGCTTCGTGCGCCGCTCCTACCCGACCGGGCTGCTGATCGCCCTGCTCAACCCGATGGGCATCGTCTTCTGGGCTTCGATTGGGGGCGGGCTCGTGGCATCGTCGGTGGCGCAGACCGACACGACCGGGACGTTTGCCATCGTGCTCGGGGTGATCCTCGGGCTCGGCCTGTGGGTCACCGGGCTGTCGCTCCTGATTCATGGAGGACAGCGGTTCGTGTCCGACCGGCTCTTCCGCTGGGTGAACCTCATCAGCGGGGTGGTGCTGATCGGATTCGCCCTCTCGTTCGCGGTCAAGGCGGTGCAGGAGGTTGGAGCGTGGCTGTGAGCGGATCGCGGCCCCGGGCGCGCGAGGCCGGGGTGGTGTTGGGGACGCTGCCGCCGGGTCCGGAGAACGCAATCACCGATGTGGCCGGGGTCCGGGTCGGGCATGTGACGCTCATCGAGGGCGATGGCCCGCTCGTGCCAGGCCGGGGGCCGGTCCGCACCGGTGTGACGGTGATCCTGCCCCACGAGGGGAACGTGTTCCGGGAGAAAGTCCCCGCCGGGATCTTCGTGCTGAACGGCTTCGGCAAGTGCCTGGGCCAGGAGCAGATCGATGAGCTGGGCGTGATCGAGTCGCCCATCGCGCTGACCGGGACGATGAACGTCGGCGTGGTGGCCGACGGGCTGGTCGAGCACGCCATCCGCACCAACCCGGACATCGGCATCACGACGTCGACGGTGAACCCGGTGGTCGGCGAGTGCTCCGACGCCTACCTCAACGACATGCAGGGCCGCCACGTGCGGCAGGAGCACGTGCTGGAGGCTATCGTGGCTGCCCGGCCCGGGCCGGTGGCCGAGGGCTGCGTCGGCGCCGGGACGGGGATGAGCCTGTTCGGCTTCAAGGGCGGCATCGGCACGGCCTCGCGCCGGCTGCCCGAGCGGCTTGGCGGCTACACGGTCGGCGCGCTGGTGCTCGGCAACTTCGGACAACGGGACCAGTTGACTATCGCAGGGGTGCCGGTCGGGCGGGAGCTGGCCGGCTGGCGGCCGGACGCCGCCGCGGAGCCGCCCGAGAGCGGATCGATCATGGTGATCCTGGCGACCGACGCGCCGATGCTCGACCGGGCGCTGCGGCGGCTGGCGCGGCGCGCGGCGCTGGGGTTGGCGCGGACCGGCTCGATCGCCGGGCACGGCAGCGGCGACTACATCATCGCCTTCTCCAACGCGGTGCGCATCCCCCACGAGACAAGCGAGCGCGTGCTGACGCTGCCCCACATTGTGGAGGATGGGGCGCTGATCGACGGCCTGTTCCAGGCGGCGGTCGAGGCGACCGAGGAGGCCGTGATCAACGCTCTCTTTACCGCCACGACCATGACCGGCCGCGACGGCCATGTCCGCTACGCGCTTCCCCTCGACGAGACGCTGGCGATCCTCCGCCGCGCCGGGGTGGTGCGGTAAGGGCAGGCGTGGCCCCGTTTCAGGCGGAGCCTGCGCCTGCCGGCGTCATATCAGCCCCAGGGATCAGACCTCAGCGCCGCACCAATCCATCATCAGCCGCGCGAGGACCTTGGTGACCGAGCGCACGCTTTCGAGATCGACCCACTCGTCGGCGGCGTGCAGGTTGTCACCGGACGGGCCATAGCAGGTCGTCTGGACTCCCTGATAGAGCTGGAAGAAGCGTGCATCGGTCGTCGCCGTGGTGACCTCCTGGCGGATCGGCGTACCGGTGACTTCCTGGTGCGCGGCGGCAAGCGCGGCGAAGATCTCCTGGTTCGGATCGAAATCCGCCCCCTCGGCATGGAAGGCGTAGAACATCACGTCGGGGAGGTGGTCACGCAGCCACGGGTCGCGGCGGGCAGCCTCCATGATACGGTCTCTGAAGCGCGCCTTGACCTCTTCCAGGTTCTCCCCGGGATAGGTGCCGATCCGCACCTCGAAGACAGCCTCGGCCGGCACGGTGGAGGTCCAATCGCCGGCGTGGAACTGCCCGATGTTGTAGTTGATGGGGTGGGGAATGTCCTGCCACACAGCCGGCTTGACCTCCGGGCGGTTGACCTCCGCCTCCAGTTCCTTCACCGCTTGCAGGAGGGGCATCGCCTTCAAAATGGCGTTCGTCGCGGCACTGGCGCTGCGCGCGTGTGCTCCCGCCCCGCGGACGGTGACGCGAGCCCAGAGAACCCCAACCTGCGAGATCAGCGCCGTCTGGCCGAACGGCTCCGGGATGACGACGGCATCGGCGCGGTATCCTCGCGCGATGGTCGAGAGCGCTCCCGCACCCGTGCACTCCTCTTCGATGACGGTGTTGAGGTACACGTCACCCTTCAGCCGGACTCCGGCCCGTTGAAGGGCCTTGACCGCGAAGATCATGGCGGCGATGCCCGACTTCATGTCGGCCGATCCGCGGCCGTACATGCGTCCGTCTACGATCTCTCCGCCCCACGGGTCGTGCGACCAGAAGTGGATGGGCTCCACGCTGACGACATCGACGTGGCCGTTCAGCAGGAGGGATTTGCCCCCACCGCTGCCCCGCAGGGTGCCGACGAGGTTGGGGCGGCCATGATATGACCACTCGACTGGACTATAGCCGGGAAGCGACTTCAGGGCGCCGGGGTCGATCTCCCACCGATCGACCTCAAGTCCCATCTCCGCCATCTCGCGCGCGATCCAGTTCTGGATCTCCGCTTCGTGGTGGAGCGTGCTCGGGCGGCGGACGAGACCCTGGAGGAACTGGACCTCGGCATCCCACAACTCATCGACAGCCTGCATCACGCGGTCGACCATTCCGTGCTCCCTTCTCTGTGCTGCCGCATGATGCTACTACAGGCGCCGGGGATGCGGTATAGGGACGCGACGCACCGCGAAGGCGGCGGATCAGGCGGGCACCGGTGCCACGATAGTCGAGTCGTCCCTCAGGATTCGGATGCGCGCCACAAAGGGGCAGAGATTGGGGATGGCGAGCGCGCCCGGCGCCAGGCCGGAGCGGACTCTCGCGAAACAGAGCAAGGGAGCCGACACGATGCCGGCGCTCCCCGGGCTTCGAGGACGGGTGAGAGTCGGTGTGACGCCCGCGCTCCCGCCAGGCGCTACGCCCGGACGAGGCTGCCGCCGACGGTTGCGGCGAGGTCTTCGAGCTGGGAGTAGATCCAGGCCAGGATGTCCTGCTCGATTACCAACCGGCGCAGCGCCTGGGCATGGTAGGCCCGCTGCTCGGCGGGCATGGTGAGCGCCTGATAGATCGCGTGGGCGGTGCTCTCGACGTCCGCTGGCGAGACGCTCAGCGCGTGCTCGCTCAGTTGCTGGTAGGCGCCCGCCCCCTCCGAGAGGATCAGTACGCCGTTGCGGCGGTTGAGCAGCGCCCCCTCCTTGGCGACCAGGTTCATGCCGTCGAAGATCGCGTTCACCAGGAGCACGTCGTAGTACTTCATCGCGGCCAACGCGCGCGGGTAGTCGTCGCCGATGAAGAGGCGCACGGGCTCCCACGCCACCCCGTCGCGCTCGGCGACGTTGGCGTACTTGGTGTTGATCCGCCCGACGATGGTGTTGATGTCGTCCAGGTAGTCGACGTACTCGGCGACCTCGAGCCGTGACGGGACGAGGAACGCCAGGAAGTTGACCCGGCCCAGAAACTCCGGGTGGAGTTCGAGGAAGCGGTCGTAGGCCTGGAAGCCGCGCACGATGTTCTTGCTCGGCTCTGCCCGGTCGACCCGCAGGATCGTGTGCTCGTTGAGGAAGGTCTTGATGTGCTCCTCGTGGCGCAGGGCGTCCTCGCTGGCGGCCACGCGGCGCACGGCGTCGACGTCGATCGAGATGGGATAGGAGCGGACGTGGGTCGTGTGACCGCGGTAGCGGATCTCGCGGCGGCGGTAGTCGATGTCGACGTCGTCGAGCGTCGCCTCGCAGGTGTAGACGAAACTGCGGGCGTGGCGGGGCGTTTGGAAGCCGACGATGTCGTTGGCGAGCATGCTGTGGCAGATGGCCCGGCGGAACTCCACCGGCAGCAGGCGCCAGTAATCGGGATCGGGCCAGGGGATATGGACGAAGTGCTGCAGGATTAGGTCGGGGCGTGCCTCGCGCAGGTAGCCGGGCACGAGGTAGAGGTGGTAGTCCTGCAGCATGACGATCGGCGGCTGGGTGCTGGAATCGGCCACGGCCAGGATCTCCTCGGCGAACTGCTGGTTCACCGTGACGTAGCCGTTGTTCCAGGCGTCCCAGGTGACGTGGTCGATGTCGGGCTGGCGCGGGGTGTCCCACAGGTAGTGCTGGAGGAACCAGAGCAGTGGGTTGCTGATGTGGTTGTAGTACCGGTCGTAGGCGTCCGGGTCGGACACGACGAAGCGGACGCGGAAATCGGCGTTGTCCGGTTCGATAACGGACTCACCGCGTTGGGCGGCGAGCTCGGCGCGCAGGCGGTCGCCATCGGTCATGGCGGCTGCCACCCAGATCGCGTCGGTGAAGCGGCTGACCGCGCTGATCGCGGTCACGACCCCACCGGTGCCGCGCCGGGTGGAGAAGGAGCCGTCCGGTTCGCGGTGGAACTCGACCGGGCCGCGGTTCGACGCGATGATGAGGGTTACCCGGCTGAGGAGATCCCGCGCCGGTTCCGGCAGATCTCGTCGCCTGGCGTCATGGTTGACTGTCGCTCCATGCTCGTCGGCCACCTGTTCCTCTCATCCCATCGTGCTGGTGAACCTGTGCGGCGCTGGGGGTCGTCACCAGGGAGGTAGAGCACGACCGAACGGTCGCCCGAGATGCGATGTGGCCTCGCAATCTTCGTTCCGACCAGCGGGTCGTGTGGTGACAGCACGCCGCCGCCCGCGGCGCGCTCGACCCGTCAGCGACGCGGCGAGTGCGGATGCTCGCGCCCGGTCCCACTGCGCCGTCGCCCGGCGCCGGGCGCGGCATGTCCGCCGCGGGGTCCCGTTGCTGGTGACTCCCGGGCCGCTCTCCCCTTGGTATGGATCGTACCACAGGTTTCCGGCGCGTCCTGAGCATTACGCGCCGGATGATTGACTTCTCTATCGTTCAGTGTAGAGATAGCGTAGAATAGCAGCATCTGGAGGGCTGGATTTCATGCCGGCATACCAGCCGCGCCCAGGAAGGAAACGAGCGCATCGGTGACCGTGTCCGGAGGCCGGATTTGTCCAGACTGCGGCAGTGATCGCGTGGAGTTCGTCCAGCGCGGGCTGGCTGGGCCGATCAATGCGACGGACCAGTACTACCGCTGCCACGCCTGCGGGCGGGTCACCTACGAGATCGTCACGCGGACGTCCCGTGAGTTGCGCGCGGGACGGATCGAGCCCGGCCGTGTGATCCGGACGGCCGGCCACAGTTACTCGGTGCGCCGCATCCTCAAGATCGGGCTTGACGAGTACCTCGTCTACCTCCGGCCCGCCGACGACCCGTTCCCGCGCCTCCGACGGGAGGGGCAGGAACGGAGATGAATGCGCATTGACGAATTTGTCTCGGCTTGCCCCGTCCCCGGTGCAGTGAAGGATGACACGAGGGGGCGCGGGTGGTGGCAAGACGAGACGAATGCGTCAACGTTCATAACCCCCGTTCCGACAACGGAAACCGACTCAATCGGGCTGGGATCGAACAGCACTCATTCCCGGGCGTTAGATCCAGGCGCTCGGCATGTGCCGGGGCTAAAGCCGCCGGGCTGACAACGAAAGCCGGCTGAAGCCGGCTAGGGAAATCGGGCTTAGATCCCAGCGATACGGTGTTCAACACCCGGCCCGTGCCTGAGGCTAGAGCTGCCAGGCTGACAATACAAAGCCCACTGAGGAGGCTGGGGATGCTGGGTATGGCGGGCTGCCGGATCGGCTCCGCCTGAACGTGGCCATCGCAGCCCCTTCAGTGGGCTTACCCTATATCAGCCCAGCGGCTTGATCCCCGGGCACATGCCGCCGCACGGGGATCGTCCCGCCACCCATCCCGTCTGTCGACCCCGGTGTGGAACTAACCCCCGGCGCGGCTGCTGCCGCGCCATACCAAAGCGGCGGCTCTGGCCGCCGCACTCCAAAACGTTCCAGCCGGCTTCAGCCGGCTTTCCTTGTCAGCCCGGTGGCTTCAGCCCCGAGCACGGGCCACGCAGCAGGGATCCGCACGCCACCTACCTCTGGGCACAGGCCGGCTACGTGAATTCGATAACGCCGGAACATCGTTCAGTCCCGGTCAGCGTTGCTGAGGTGTGCAATGCGACGCTCAACCGGTCCGTGCTGGGCGTCGGTGAAGGGGTTCCCCTCGCTCCCCAGAGGGGAGCGAGGGGTATGATCCAACGGCCTAGGAGACCTGCGCGGCGGTGTGGAGGGACTCGGGCATCGGCTTGTCGCGCTTGGTCGGGGTGACGTACTTCTCGACGAGCGCGCTGGTGCCGCCGACGTTCAGCCGGTCGAAGATGAGGTCGAAGCGCTCCTCGAGCACCGAGCTGATCCCCTGCCGCACGTCAGCCGGGAGATCCCACATCTGCTGCTTGAAGGGGCCGAAGGCGCGCTTGCGGGTCGTGTAGTAGAACTGCGCGTCGGTCATGTTTGGCTTGCGCTCGTCGGCATGGTTCTCGGCCAGATAGGCGTAGATCTCGTCGCGCAGATCCGTGGGGAAGAGATCGCTGTCGTAGATGAGGTTCTGGAACGCCGTTGCCAGGTGCACCTCACAGGCGTTCGCCTCGGAAAAGCGGTTGAAGGCGATCTCGGGCAGGGTCGATGCACCGTGCTGGACCGCGCCGGCGAGGCCGTACTCCTTGCGGCCGACCTCGGAGAGCTCGGCCAGTGTGTCGAAGTCGACCTTGACGTCGGCGATGGTGCCGTCCGGCAAGACGACGCCGCCATGGCTGGTGCCGGTCTGGACGCTGATCTTGCTGATGCCGACCAGGTCGCCGCCCTTCTCGGCCAGGACCCGGTTGAAGCCGTCCATGAAGGCGCGCAGCTCGTGGACGTCGCTGTTCTTGCCGCCCACCTCGCCGATCTCGCCGCCGACGGAGACCATGACCCCCTCGGGCTGGTGCTTCCGGATGAAGGCGGTCAGGTCGGCGCAGTGCTGGTAGTTGAGGGTCTGCTGCTCGGCGACGGTCGGCTTGCTCAGGTCGACCAGTGTCGAGGAGTCGACGTCGATGTTGTAGAACCCGGCGTCGAGCGCTTCGAGGATCAGCTTCTCAACGCCCTCGATCTCCTTCTGGGGATCCTTGGCGTAGCCCTTGGCGCTGATCTGGAAGTGGTCGCCCTGGATGAAGACCGGGCCGCGGTAGCCCTCGCGCAGCGCGGCGGCGAGCACGCTGGAGACGTACTCCTCGGGCCGCTGCTGGGTGTAGCCGATCTCCGAGCGGGCGATCTCGAAGATGAACTGCTTGCAGTCGTAGCGCATCGCGGTGCGGAAGACCGCCCGCGCGGTGTCGTAGGTCAGACCGCGGATGTTGATCGCCGGGGTGGTGCGGTGGTGCCACTCGCCGCGCCCGCCGGCCATGTAGTACTCGTGGATCGATGCCGGCAGCGCCCCGAGCGCCTGGGCCGCTTGCCAGATGATCCAGCGGCAGGCCGGCTTGACCGCATCGTCGCCGAAGACAGCACCGTACACCAGGCGATCGACCTTCTGCTCCCGGAATGCCCGCTCGTCGGCGATCGAGAGGGCGCCGTCCCGGATTTCGACAGCGGGTCGCAGGTCGTCGAGCAACTCTTGAACAGACGAATAGCCACGCATGGGTCTAGCCTCCTCGCGGTATCGTCCCATTGGTACGGCCCGCAGGGCCGGTCGGGCCTATCTTAGCCGTACTTCACTGCTCCGGGCCATACTCGCTCTTGCAAGCAAATTCCGCGCCGACTGGCGCCGAACCGCTACAGGTGTTCGGCGAACCAGTCGACGATCCACTGGAGCCGCTCGATGCGTCGGTCGGGCCGCCCGCTGCGCGAGAGACCGTGGCTCTCCTCCGGGAAGCGGACGAAGACCGCCTCCTTCCCCAGGTAACGCAGCGCGGCGAACCACTGCTCGGCCTGCTCGATGGGGCAGCGCAGATCCTGCTCGCTGTGGAGGATGAGGATCGGCGTCGTCACGTTCTTGACGTACGTGATCGGGGAGCGCTCCAGGTAGAACGACGGGTTGTCGTAGGCACTACCGCGGAACTCCCAGGGCGTGTAGGACCAGCCGATGTCGCTGGTGCCGAACAGGTTGAGGCGGTTGCAGGTGCTGCGCTGGGTCACGGCCGCCTTGAAGCGGTCGGTCTGGGTCACGATCCAGTTGGTCAGGTAGCCGCCGTAGGAGCCGCCGGTGACGCCCAGCCGCTGCTCGTCGATGTAGCCCTGCGCGACCACGTAGTCGACCCCGGCCATGACGTCGCGATAGTCGATCCCGCCCCAGTCGCCCATGGCCGCGGAGACGAACTTCTGCCCGTAACCGGTGCTGCCGCGCGGGTTGGTCATCAGCACGACGTAGCCGCGAGCGGCCAGGACCTGCATTTCATGGAAGAAGGCGCTGCCGTACATGGCGTGCGGGCCGCCGTGGATCTGGAGGATGAGCGGATAGCGGACGGACGGGTCGAAGCCCGGCGGCTTGAGCAGCCAGCCCCCGATCTCCACCCCGCCCTCGGCGGGATAGGTGATGCGTTCCGCGGGGACGACCTCCACCTCGGCCAGGAAGTCGGCGTTGGCCTGGCTGACCTCCCGCTCGTCGCTGCCGTCGGCCGCGGTCACGTAGACCTCCAGCGGCCGGGTGGGGGAGGAGGCGAGGAAGGCGAGCGTGCCGTCGCCGGCGACGCTCACGTTCGCGACCTCCCGGTCGCCGCCGATGACGACCGTGCTCTCGCCGTCGAGGCTCACGCGCACGACCGGCACCGTGCCCTGGTCGCTGATGAGGGTCAGCAGGCCGCTCCCATCAGGCAGCCAGAGGGGCCGCTGGGCAGCCACGGCATAGTGCTGATCGGAGAGGACGGTGTTGCCCACCTCCCGGTCGAGCGCGGCGGTCAGGTTGCGCGCCTCGCCCCCGGTGGTGGGAGCGACCCACAGGCCGGTGAGCGTCGTCGGGCCGTAGGGCTCGACAATCGGGTTGCCCACGTAGGCGATCCAGTCCCCGTCGGGCGAGAAGGCCGGGGAATTGTAGACACCGTCGCTGGGGGTGATCCGGCGCGGCTCGCCCCCGTCGAGCGGCACGACCCAGATATCCGAGAAGGTGTTGCGCTCCCGGTCGTCGGTACGGTTGGAGACGAAGGCGATGGTGCGGCCGTCTGGCGACCAAGCGGGCTGGGTATCGTCCCAGTCGCCGTCGGTGATCTGGCGCGGCGTGCCGCCCTCGGCCGAGACGACGAAGATGTGCCGGCGTCGATCGTCGAAGTAGCCCTCGCCGTCCAGCTTGTACTTGAGCGAGCGGATGACCTTCGTGTCGCTGCGCTGCGCCGCGCGCTTCCGGTCCTCCTCGGTCTCATCCGCGCGTTGGACGGGGCCCTCGGGTCCGACCTTACTCACGAACGCCAGCCAGGCGCCGTCGGGCGACCAGACGGGATCGGCCACGCCGTGCTTCAGGTCGGTGATTCGCTCTGGCTCGCCGCCGTCACTCGGCATGACGTAGAGCTGAGTGACGCCGTCGCGGTCGGAGAGGAATGCCAGCCGGCTGCCGTCCGGCGACCAGCGCGGGCTGGTGTCCTTGTGCGTCCCGGCGGTGAAGCGCATTCGCCCGCTGCCGTCAACATTGGCGACCCAGATCGCGGAGCGGTAGCGCTTCTCCTCCAGGACGATCTCGGTGACGACATAGGCGACGCGCCGGCCGTCCGGCGCGATTTGGGGATCCCCCAGGTAGCGGATACGCGCCAGATCGGCGATCTCGATCGGTCGGGGCATAGGTGCATGTCCTTTCGGGACTACTGCGTGTTTCGTGTTCCGTGGTCCACCGGCAGGGTCAGGCACAAGCCCGCCCTGCCGGTGCACCGGATGGGTTTGTTGACGGCTGCGGTCATCAGCCCTCGCCGAAGAGCGACCAGATGGTCGCGGCGTACTTGATCCCGGCGAGGTAGTGATGGACGGTGATGAACTCGTTGGCGGCGTGGCCGCGCCAGTCGGGCGGGCCGATGCCGGTCCCGGCGCCGGGGATCCCCAGTTTCCCGGCGAGCCACACGGCCTGGCGCCCGGAGGCCGACTCGCTCGGGCGCAGCGACGGCTCACGGCCGTAGACGCGGCGCGCGGCCTCCACCACCACACGCGCGAAGGGCGAGTCGGCCGGCACGCGCGACGGCTCGATGCTGCCGAGGTCGTGCAGCTCCACGTCAGCGAAGCCGTGGTCGTCCAGGTGCTTCCGCAGCCGCTGGAAGATGTCGGCCGGGTCCTGGTCGGCGACGAGGCGGAAGTCGACGTTCACTGCGGCGGTCGCGGGCAGGAGCGTCTTGTTGCCCTCGCCGACGTAGCCGGAGGCGAATCCCGCGATGTTGCAGGTCGGCGTGAACAGCAGTTGCTCCAGCGCATCGACCCCGGAGACGCCGCCGAGGAACTCGTCCACGCCGAGATCCCGTTTCTGCGCCTCGTCGTCCCATCCCGCCTGCTCCAGCAGCGAACGCTCGAGTGGCGTGGGCGGGCGCACGGCGTCGTAGAAGCCCTCGATGCGCACGCGCCCGTCCGGCCCCTTGATCGACGCCAGCGCCCAGACGAGCTTCCAGGCCGGGTTGGGCACCAGCCGGGCGCGGGCGGAGTGGAGATCCTTGCTGCCGCCGCGGGCGCGCATCTGCACGAAGAGGAGGCCGGAGGTGCCGAGGCTGACCCGCGGCACATCGCCCGCGTCGAAGCCGCCGTCGAACGAGAGGGCGGCGTCGGCGGCCAGCAGGTCGCGGTGGCGCTCGACGAAGGCCGGCAGGCTGGGGCTGCCGCTCTCCTCCTCGCCATCGAAGATGAACTTGATGTTGATCGGCATGCCGGTCGTGGCCCGCAGCGCCTCCACCGCCTTGAGGTGCGCCATCAGGTTGCCCTTGGCGTCGGTCGTGCCGCGGCCGATGATGCGGTCCCCCACGCGCCGGGCCTCGAAGGGCGGCGACTCCCAGTCGGACTCGGGGTCGGCGGGCTGCACGTCGTAGTGCGTGTAGATCAGCAGTGTCGGCGCATCGGGCCGGTCGCCGGTGATTTCCCCGTAGACGACCGGCAGCCCGTCCGTCTCGATCACCCGCGCGGTGATCCCAACGTCGCCCATCATCTCGACCAGCAGCTCGGCGCACTCGCGCACGCCGATGTTGGCCGAGGAGATGGACGGCTGCCGGATGAGCCGCTGGAGGTCGGCGATCATGCGGTCGGCGTGCGTGTCTACGTAGGCATAGACGGGAGATAGGTCGGTCATCGCGCCCCCCTTTCGCGTCCGCTGCCGCTATGCGTCCTGCGCGCTCCGGCCCAGGTGCCGCTCATACCAGTCGATTGCCCGCTGCAGGACATCGATCTGGTGCTTGCGCTCCATGATCACGTGCGGCTCGCGCGGGTAGAGCACCAGTTGCGTTTCCACCCCGCGGCTCTTGAGCCCCTCGTAGAGCTCAAATCCCTGGCTGGGCGGCACGCGGATGTCGTTCTCGCCGTAGAGGATCAAGGTCGGCGTGGTCGCCCGGCTGATGACGCGGATCGGCGACAGGCGCCAGTGCGTCTCGACCTCCTCGTCGACCGGGCCGAGGTAGCGGTCGAAGACGCTGCGCACATCGGCGGTGCCCTGGAAGCTGACCCAGTTGGCGATCCCGGCGCCGGAGACGGCCGCCTTGAAGCGGTCGCTGTGGGTGATGGCCCAGTTGGTCAGGAAGCCGCCGCCGCTCCAGCCACCGACGACGAGCTGGTCCGGGTCGGCGATCCCCTGCTCGATCAGGTAGTCCACACCACTGTTGATGTCCTCCCAGTCGGGCTCGCCGTAGCAGCCGACGATGCCGCAGAGGAACGCGGTGCCGCGGCCGGAGGAGCCGCGCGGGTTGGGCAGGAAGACCGCATAGCCCCGCTGGGCGAAGAACTGCCCCCAGTCGTGCCAGCCGGCATACAAATGGTGGAGCCAGGCGCCGCACGGCCCGCCGTGGATATGGACCAGCAGGGGATAGCGCTTCCCCTCCTCGTAGCCGACGGGAAGGATCACCAATCCCTCGATCTCCAACCCGTCGGTCGAGGTCCAGCGGATGTCCCGCACCTCACCCCACTTGTAGTCGCGCGTCCAGGGGTTGAGATCGGTCAGGCGGCGCGGCTCTCCGCCCAGGTCGGCCACGTAGACGTCGCCGTACGACTCGTCGTGGGCGAAGACGAACGCGGCACGGTCGCCGCTCGCGCTCAGCCTGAAGGCGCCGACCACGCCCACCCGCTCGAACGGCGCGAATGCGTCGCTCACCTCCCCGGAGGTGAGGTTGAAGACCTTGACCGTCACCCGCTGGCCCATCTCGACCGAGGCAACGATCCGCTCCCCGTCCGGCAGCCAGGCGAACTCCCGGAACGAACCCTCGAAGCCGGGGGCGACGATGTGGGGCTGGCCGCCACTGGCCGGCATGGTCTGGAGGGAGAAGAACGCGGGAATGACCTCTTCGGCGGCGACGAAGGCGAGCGTCTGCCCGTCCGGACTGAACTTCGGCGTGGTCAGCAGCCCCTCGAAGCGGCCGAGACTGCGCAGCTCCCCGTCCAGACTGAGGATCGCCATCTCGGGCGCGAAGGTGTAGTGGGCCTTGGGATCGGGCGAGGCGAGAACCACGAAGGACTGCCCATCCGGCGCCCAGGTGAAGCCCGCGTCTGCCTGGGTGCCGATGTGGATCCCCTCGGGACTGACCCGTCGCGGCTCGGGGAGGGCGTTCGGGGCGATGGCGGCCGTGTCCTCCGGCACAGCCATGACCCAGAGGCTGGCGCGCTTCACGTTGGCGTCGACGACGCGGGCGTCGTCGCGCTCCTCGCGGCGCCGCTTCTCCTCCTCGGTCTCGGGGTCCATCGCGGTATAGGCCAGCAGCGAGCCGTCGGGCGACCAGGCCGCCTGGCCGACACCGCCTGGCGCAGCGGTCACACGCACCGCCTCACCACCGGCCAGGTCGAGCACGTAGACCTGCGGCTTGCCGCGTTCGAGCCGATCCGAGACGAACGCCAGCCGCCGCCCGTCGGGCGACCAGCGTGGCGCGCCGTCCGCCGCTTCGGATGTAGTCAGCCGCCGGGGCGTGCCGTCGTCCGCGGCGACCAACCAGATCGCGCTGACCGGGTGTTCTCCCTCCTTCGAGGCCGGGGTCGTCACGTAGGCGACGTGCCGGCCGTCCGGCGAGATCTGCACGTCGGTCACGAGCGTGGCACTGACTGCCTGCTCGAAGCTGAGCATCCGCTCCGCTGTCATCCTGCTCTCCCTCCCCTGCCGTGGGCGGAAACGGGTCACGGTTACCACGGTGAGCCTGACGCCGGAGCCGCGACCTGTCAAGGCCGGGGAGGCGTCTCGGCGTCGTTCGGCGACGCTGTCCGTGCTTGCGCGGCTGTCTGTACAAACCCCCGGGCTGACAAAGCGCAGCTGGCTGGAGCCGGCTGTGGAGTGCGGCGGTTCCAGTCGCCGCTTTGGTATCGCGCGGCGGCAGCCGCGCGCCGGGGTTGGTTCCGCGCCAGTGTCGTGGCACGGGCTGGGTGGCGCGGGGATCCCGCGCCGTTAACCCGTTCCGGTGCGGGTGGTGCGACGGATCCGGCGCCGTGGCATGTGCCCGGGGCTCAAGCCGCCGGGCTGCCTAGGGGTAAGCCCACTGAAGGGGCTATGATGGCGACATCCCGGCGTGTCCGCTCCGGCCGCCCATTGGGCGCTGTATCCCCAGCCCCTTCAGTGGGCTTACCAAGTTATCAGCCCGGCGGCTCTAGCCCCGGGCACGCACCGAGCGGTGGGATCCTCTCACCACCTAGCCGGCTCATCGCCCTCAGCCGGCTTCAGCCGGCTTCGCATTGTCAGCCCGGGGGTTATGGAGTTTGACGAATTAGTCGTGTCTACCCGCCGGCCGCCCACGACTCTCCGCGTGTCATCCTGAGCGGAGCCGGGGGCGGCGGCCAGCCGACCCCGGCGCAGCGAAGGATCGACCCCCGGCGCCGGGGGCGGGGCGC
>NZ_JADGHZ010000259.1 GCF_019683595.1 Sphaerobacter sp.
CGTTCGGCCACGTCCCGCAGCGCGGGGTGGAGCAGTGGCAGCTCGTTGGGCTCATAACCCAAAGGTCGCGGGTTCGAATCCCGCCCCCGCTACCAGCAAAACGAGACCGCCTGGGACACTGTCCCAGGCGGTTTTTTGTGCCCTGAATCGGGGATCGGAAGGGACTAACCCTTCTGGCGCTCCCGGTAGATCGCCTTGGCGCGCTCCAGGAACTCCTGCTCCTCCGCCGTCAGCGGGATCGAGAAGGGGCGCTGCTCCTCGGGTAGGCTATGGTAGTTGGTCCACCACCGTTGGAGTCCCGCAGCGATCTCAGGGTCACCACCCGTGAACTCCTCGATCAGGGCGATCGACTCCTTAGCCAGAGCCTGCGCCTCATCGCTGGCGGGATCGCCGCCCTCGGCAACGAGGCGCCGCACGCCGGCGTAGAGGGCGTTGTAGCGCGCGTCAATCCGGCGCTGGTCCTCCTCGGTCCACGGGCCACGGGCCTGGAGACGCTGGCGCGCCTCCTCCGAGTAGGACTTCTTGCTCAGCTCCTCCATGGCTCGGAGCTGCTCCTCGGTGAAGTACTTCTTCGGCCACTCTTGGTTCTGGCTCATCTGCATTGCCTGGATCACCTCTACCAACGATTCCCACTCGCACCGGTCCTCCGCCAGCAGTCGATCGATGGCCTTGATGATGGTATCGAGGTGCGCGCGCCGCTCACGCAGCATGGCGCCCTGCTGCGCCAGGGCCTCGCGCAGGCTCCTCGGCGACGCGCCCAGGAACGCCTTGATCTCCTCGAGCGAGAAGCCGAGATACTTCAGTGCCAGGATCTGCTGCAGCCGCACGAGATCCGCCTCGCTATAGAGCCGGTACCCCGAAGGGGTCCGCGCCGAGGGCGAGAGCAAGCCCACCCTGTCGTAGAACCGCAGCGTGCGGATCGACACGGAGGTCATGCGTGCGAGCTCACCGGTGCGTACCAAGCGGTGACCCAAGCTCGCCTCCTTTCCGAATGGGAGGGTACAGGGTGACGTTACGTCAGGGTCAAGACCCTGTGTGGTCACCGGGAGCGGATGCCGGGGCGTCGGTCTGGCAGAGCCGCTCCCCGCTGCTTGCGTCGAGGTAGACGAGCAGGCGCGCGTCCTGGCCGCTCGGCAGCGTTCCCTCGACCGTCACCAGCCAGACGCCCTCCGGCTGCCCGGGGAACTCGCGGCAAGAGCCGGGGACGGCCAGGCGCGCGTCACGCTCCGGTACCAGCGCCGTGTCGGTGACGATCGCATCGTGCAGTCCGCTCACGACCACGGCACGATCCGCGGCCGTGCCTTCCCCAATGAACGGCCCCGGACCCAACTCGGCGTGTGCGGTGAGCGTGGGATCCAACGGGTCGGCCAGGTCGACCGGCTCCGCGAAGCGGACGCTCCCGGCCATCGCCGAGAAGACGGTGAGCAAGCCCGGGTTGAGCGCGGCGCCATCGGTGAAGTGGGCGGCGAAGACGACGGTGTTGCCCCGGTAGTTGGCGACGAGGCGCACCTCCCGGACACTGCCCTCGGGCCTGGCCGGTCCGACGACGTCGACGAGCCGGGCACGCGCCGGGCCGAGGAGGGCGGGGGCGTGCCGTGCGCCGCGAAGCACGTCCGGCAGTTGCCCGTCGACGCCGGCATCGGTCTGCCCGGGCGTCACCGCCAGGCGCATGGTTGCATCGGCGTTGGGAGGCTGGAAGCGCACCTCGACGATCGCCCCCTGGTTCCGGGCCTCCTCGACCGTCCACCCATCCGGGTAGCGGATGCCGAGGCCAAGCCTGGCGTCGGCCCACTCCGGCCAGTCGGCCGTCTCCGGCAACGCCGCCACGAGCGTCGCCCGCACCCCGTTCACCGGCTCCACTACCTCGTCGAGAACGAACAGCCGGTCGGCGCCGGGACACCCGGCATACTCGGGATCGAAGAAGTGCCCACGCAGCCGAGCGCGCGACGGGATATCAATGATGCCGAGCGAGTAGGGGACCACCAAGCGCAGCGCAGGCACCGTCGCCGGCACCTCGTTGGGGAGCATCACGCCGGCGACGGAGAACTCGCGCAGGAAGGGGCGGTCGGTCAGCACGGCCAGCCCCTCCGGCGCAACCGGACAGCCGGCCTGCGCATCGGCGACCCCGGCGCTGCCTGGTGCGGTGTTGACGTACGCCACCAGCTCGACCGGCCCGGTGGCAAGCCGGTCCCGCTCCGTCTCCAGCGCGGTGACGGCGGCTTCTACCGACAGCGCCTCTCCGACCTCGACGGCCGGCGACGCGGTCGGGTCTTCGGACCTGCGCGTAAGCTGCCCAAACCCGCCACAGGCCGTGATCGCGAGCGCGACCACGAGCCAGACGAGCACAGAGCGGTATAGACGCTGGCTCAGCGCGGCAACCTCCCGGACTTGGACCCGCGGCTGGGAAACCGACGTTGGATGGCGGCGGGGTCCAGCGGATTATAGTCAATCCGGGGCACGCGGTGCAGCGTGCGGCGCCATATGCTTGCGTCACCCGTGATGCCGTGTGACGCCTGTCGCGGCGGGTTGCGAACCCGCCACCGTTGCAGGCAGGGCCGCGATCTGCGTGAATGGGGGCGGTGAGCCGACGGGACCACGGAAGGGGGGACCGGTGGACGGGACTCGAATCGAGCGCCTGGCGCGCGTGCTGACCGAGTACTCACTGGAGTTGCAGCCGGAGGAGCGCGTGGTCATGATCGGGAGCCCGCTGGCGGCGCCGCTGCTCCTGGCTGCCTACCAGCACGCGCTGCGGCTCGGGGCGTTCCCCATCCTCGACGTCCATCTGCCCGAGGCACAGGAGATCCTGCTGCGGGAGGGGAACGATGCGCAGCTCCAGGCGATCTCGCCACTGGAGGCATTCGCCAGCCTCGAGGCCGACGCCCGGCTCTCGGTGATCGCGCCGGAGAACACGCGGATGCTGGCGGGGATCGACCCGGCGCGGCAACAGGTCTTCTCCCGTGCCCGCGCCAGCCTCCGCGAGCGCCACCTGGAGCGTGCCGCTCAGGGGGAACTGAAATGGTGCGGAACGCTCTTCCCGACCGCCGCCCTGGCCCAGGAAGCCGACATGTCACTCCGGGACTACACGGAGTTTGTCGCCCGCGCCGGGTTCCTCGACGACCCAGACCCGGTGGCCCGCTGGCGCGACCTGGCGGCGTACCAGCAGCGGCTGATCGACTGGCTCACGCCGCGGCACGAGGTCCATGTCGTCGGCCCGGACACCGACCTAAGGCTGCGCATCTCCGGCCGGACCTGGATCAACTCCGACGGCCACCGCAACTTCCCGAGCGGCGAGATCTTCGTCGGGCCGGTCGAGGACTCGGTGGAAGGGCACATTCGCTTCACCCACGCCACGATCGTGCAAGGGCGCGAGGTGGAGGACGTGCGCCTCTGGTTCGAGCGCGGCCGGGTGGTCAAGGCCACCGCGGCGAAGAACGAGGACTTCCTCGAAGCGATGCTCAACACCGATGAGGGGGCGCGCTACCTGGGCGAGTTCGCCTTCGGCACCAACCGGGCGATCGACCGCTTCACCCGCAACATCCTCTTCGACGAGAAGATCGGCGGGACGATCCACATGGCGCTCGGCGCGGGGTACCCTGACAGCGGCTCGCGCAACCAGAGCGCGATCCACTGGGACCTGATCTGTGACCTGCGCCAGGGCGGGCAGGTGACGGTCGACGGCGAGGTGTTCCTGAAGGACGGCGAGTACGTGGTGCAAGGGTGAGGGTGTGAGGCGAGATGCGTCATGCGGGATGCGTCATGCGTGATGCGTCATGCGTGATGCGTCATGCGTCCCCCTCACCCCC
>NZ_JADGHZ010000260.1 GCF_019683595.1 Sphaerobacter sp.
GGTCAGGGGCGCGGGTGTCCCCCTCACCCCCTGACCCCGTCTCCCACAAGGGGAGAGGGGAAATGGCCCTCACTCCCGGCCCCTCTCCCAAGGTTGGGAGAGGGGAGCGATGCGGCAACCTGGCAGTGTCATTGAGGGACGGACAAAGCTCCGGCCGACGCCCGCGATCCTGATGGGCCTGGGCGAAGAGTCTGGTATTCCGGCGCCCCGTCTCCAGCCCGCCTCACTGGCTCGTGCGGCTGTCGACCGGATCCAAGACGGGTGGCGAAACGATTCCCGCGCCGTGGTCCGTGCCCCGGGGCTAGAGTCGCCGGGCTGACACGGCGAAGCCCGCTGGAGGGGCTGGGGACGCGGAGTCCGGTGGGTGACCAAATCGGATACGCCGGTCGGTCGCCATCGCAGCCCCGTCAGTGGGCTTACCAAGATATCAGCCCGGCGGCTTTCGCCCCGGGCACCTGGCGGGAGGCGGGAACCTAACACCGAGCCGTGCGCCCGCTTCTCCTAGCGGGGTTCGGCCTGCGTTTCGTTGTCAGCCCGGAGCACCCCCGGACACCTGCCACCGCGCTGGATCCTTTCATCACGTGGCCGGCCGCTGGCAGCCGCCGACCACTGGATCAACCTGCCGAAGGCCACCGGACGGGGCACCGCATCCCCTACTCCTCCGGCGGCTCGACGAGGCCGTGGCGGAGGGCGTAGGCGATCACCTGGGCGCGGTTCTGGAGGTGGAGTTTGTTGAGGATGTTGCGGAGGTGGTACTTCACGGTGTTCTCGCTGACGAAGAGGCGGTCGGCGAGCTCCTTGTTCGAGGTCACACCCTGAACGAGCAGTTCCAGCACCTCGCGTTCGCGCTCGGTCAGCTCCTCGGCGGTGCGTTCCGGGCGCGGCGCGGCCGGGCGGGCGAACTCGTTGAGTACCTTGCGCGCCAGTCCGGGGGTGAGGGCGGGTTGACCTTCGGTGACGCCCTGAAGCAGGTCGAAGAACTGTTCGGCCTCCAGATTCTTGGGCAGGAAGCCCTCGGCGCCCGATTTGACCGCTTCGAACAGGTCGGCGTCATCCTCGGAGGCGGTGAGAACCACGACGTTGACCTCAGGCAACTCGGCGCTGATGAGCCGGGTCGCTTCCAGCCCGCCCATGACTGGCATCGTCAGGTCCATGAGCACAATGTCCGGGCGGAGCCGACGGGCCTGCTCGACGGCTTCGCGGCCATTGCGTGCCTCGGCCACGACCTCGACGCCGCGTGCCTCCAGCAGGCTGCGCAGGCCGTCGCGGAACAAGGCGTGGTCGTCAGCGATGATGACTCTCATCCACCTCTCCCTCTCTCGCCGCCGTGCTCACGGACTCGACGGGCCGGCTATCCGGAGGAGCGACGGCCGCTCCCACGGGCAGCCGTACCGCGACGCGCGTTCCCTCCCCGGGCGCCGACCGAATCTCCAGGGTCCCACCGACCGCCTGTGCCCGTTCGCGCATGGTGGCCAGGCCGAAGCGCGGGAAGGCGCTGCGGCCGATGGTTGACGGGTCGAAGCCGGAGCCGTTGTCTTCGACCGTCGCCCCGATCCAGCCGGCGGAGCGGTGGATGTGGACAGTCGCGCGGCTGGCCCCGGAGTGCTTCCGCACATTGGCCAGAGCCTCCTGGACGATACGCAGCAGTTGGAGTTCCGCCAGCGGCGAGAGCCTGAGGTCTTTGATTCCGGCTGGGGTGGTGCGGAACTCGACCGGGATGCCGCTCTGGTCTTGCCAGCGCTGGAGGTAGTCCTGGAGGGTTTCCAGGAACCCGCGGTCCCGCTCGAGTGAGGTCCGCAGGCCGAGAATGTTCTCACGCACGTCGGCGTAGGCGTCGCGCGCGGCCTGGGCGAGCTGGCCGATCTGCTCCGATGCCCGCTCCTGCTGGCCGTTGCGCAGCAGTTCCTGGGCCGCCTGGGCCTTGGTATTGACGTAGCCGAGCACCTGGGCCAGGCTGTCATGCATTTCCCGGGCGATCCGCTCCCGCTCCTCGGCGATGGCCAGCGCCTGTACCCGCTGGTGCAGCCGGGCGTTCTCGATGGCCAGGGCGGTCTGCGTGGCGAAGCGCTCCAGCCGCGCCTGGTCGGCGGCATCGAACTCCGACGCGCCCTCCTTCTCCGTCAGGTAGAGGCTGCCCAGGATGCGGCCGTGCGAGCGGATCGGCACCGCCAGCAGTGAGCGCATCACCGGGTGGTGCGGCGGGAAGCCGACCGAGCGTGGGTCCTTGCTCACGTCGGGGAGGCGGAGCACCACGCCGTCGCTCATGACGATTCCGAGCATGCCGTGGCCAACCGGCTCCGGGCCGATGCGCGCGCGCTCCTCCGGGGTGAGGCCGGAGGTGAGGAACGCTTCGGGCAAACCATCCTCGCTCAGGAGCGTGAGGGCGCCGTAGCGGGCACCGACGAGTTCCCGCGCCTCATCGACCACCTTCTGCAGCACGGTTTGCAAGTCGAGCTGGCTGGTGATGGCGAGTCCGGCTTCATGGAGCGCCAGGAGCTCCTGGTTCTGCTCGGCGAGGCTCGCCTGCATGCGGCCGATGACCTTGAAGATTGCCTCGGCGAAGAAGAGGGTGCCGATCAGGACGATCCCGGCGAGCAGGAGGTAACCCGGCCAGGAGTGGAACAGGCTGGGATAGATGAAATGCCGCATCGCCTCCAGCGCGGCGAGGAAGACGACCGGCGCCAGGATCGCAACCCACTTGAGGCGGCGCAACTCCGGACTGCCGCCGATGCTCAACCACGTCTGCCGGGATACGCCATCCATCGCTGCGACCCTCCTGCCACGATTCTACCAGGGATTTTCCGCAGGCCGAGTCGATGCGAAAGGCAAGGGGCGGGCGGAGCCTCGCCTGGTGAGCGGCCCTCACCCCCAACCCCTCTCCCAACGTTGGGAGAGGGGCGCTACTCGTCTGTGCAGGGCGAGGACGTTCGCGTTCCGGAAGTCGTTGACCGCTGCTCTGGGCGCTGCTAGGATGCGAGACATCCGATTGGAACAGAAACCGTGCCGCCACCGGCGGCGTGCCGCGGTGCGCGAGAGATCACCGCGGACCCGTGCAGGGGCGGGCCGGCTCGTAAAGGAGCGGCGGATGGTCACTGAGACTTCGACCGCGACACCCTTCGCGACCACGTTGCCCGGCCGGTACTACTACGACCCCGACATCTACCGCCAGGAGCAGGAGCGCCTCTACGGCCGCCTCTGGGTCTGCGTCGGGCGAGCCGATGCCCTCCCCCAGCCGGGTGACTACCTGACGGTCGACCTGGCCGGCGAGAGCGTGCTGGTGGTCCGCGGACGCGACGGGGTGGTGCGTGCCTTCCTCAACGTTTGCCGCCACCGCGGGGCACGGCTGTGCACCGAGCCGTGCGGGCATGTTTCCGGTGCCATCCAGTGCCGCTACCACGCCTGGAGCTACGGGCTGGATGGTCGCCTGCTCGGTGCCCCCAACCTGCGCGACGTCGATGCCTTCGACCGGGACGCCCACGGGCTGCTCCCCGTGGCGTGTGATTCGTGGGGTGGGCTGCTCTGGCTCAACCTGGCCGAGGACCCGCCACCGCTGGCCCAGCAGTTGGAACCCGCCATCCTGCGGCGCTTCGGGGAGTTGGAGACGGTGGGCCGCTACCGGCTGGACACGCTGGCGGTGGGGCACTCGATCACCTATGCGCTGGCCTGCAACTGGAAGCTGGTGGTGGAGAACTTCATGGAGTGCTACCACTGCGCGGTGACCCATCCTGAGCTGAGCCGGGCCGTGCCCAGCTTCAAGGCGGGGCTGGCCTACCAGCAGGGGGTGGGGG
>NZ_JADGHZ010000261.1 GCF_019683595.1 Sphaerobacter sp.
GAGGGTGGCCGGGAGGTCGGTGAAGGGGATCTCCTGGGTGATCGGGTCGAGCAGGCCGGCGGGCTTCCAGTCGGTGGCGAGGTGCTGCCAGATCTCGCGGCGCAGGTCCATCGGGCACTCGACGGTGTCGACCCCGGCCAGCGTCACGCCGCGCAGGATGAAGGGGAAGACGGTCGTCGCCACCGCGGCACCGCCGGCGACACCGCAGAGGGCCACCGTGCCGCCGTACCGGGTGGTGCGTAGCAGGTTGGCGGTGGTCGCCCCGCCGACCGGGTCGACGGCGCCGGCCCAGCGCTGGCTCTCCAGCGGGCGCGTGCTCTCGGCCGACGTCTCCTCCCGCGACAGGATCTCTTGCGCGCCGAGGCTCCGGAGGTAGTCGTGCTCGGCCGCCTTGCCGGTGCTGGCGGCGACGTGGTAGCCGAGCTGGGCCAGGATGGAGACGGCGATCGAGCCGACGCCCCCGGTGGCGCCGGTGACCAGCACTGGCCCCTGCTCCGGCGTGACGCCGTGCTCGCGCAGGCGGTGCACCGAGAGCGCGGCGGCCAGCCCGGCGGTGCCCAGCGCCATCGCTTCTTTAGTCGTCAGGCCCGCCGGCAGCGGGAGGACCCACTGGGCGGGAATGCGCGCGTACTCGCTGTAGCCGCCGAAGTGTGAGACGCCGATCTCGTAGCTGGTAGCCAGCACCTCGTCGCCCGGCTGGAAGCGAGGATCCTGCGATTCGACCACCGTGCCGGCCAGGTCGATCCCCGGCACCATCGGATAGCGGCGCACGACGCGCCCGGTCGGGATCACCGCCAGGCCGTCCTTGTAGTTCACGCTGGAGTAGGCCACGCGGATGGTCACCTCGCCCGGCGGCAGGTCCTCGGGGCGCAGCGTGCGGAAGGCGACCGAGACGTCCTCGCCGTCCTTCTCGACGTACAGGGCGCGGAATTCGTTCGGAATCGCGGTCATCTCATAGTCCTTTCCCTGCTCAGCAGCGCCGAGATCTTGCCGGCTTGGTCACGGCAGGATGGTCAGCCGGGCGACGACGGGGCGGTGGTCGGACGCGCGGCTGTCCAGGATCTCGATGTCACGTAACTCGATGCCGGTGGTTGCCAGGATGTGGTCGATCCGGCGGTGGTCCTCCGAGGTCCATGCCTCCGGCCCGAGGACCTCCCCGAGGTCGACGAACCCGGCCGCCGCCAGCGCCTGGAGCACCTCGCTGTCCGGCTCGGCGTTCAGGTCGCCCAGCAGGAGCGCCGGTGTTCGCCCGCCCCAGACGTCGATCAGCTCCGTCACCTGGGTCATGCGCACCTGGCCCGCCTCTGTCGGGTCGTCGAGGTGCGTGCCGAAGACCCAGAGGTCGCCTCGCTCGGTCGCAAGCCGCACGCCGATGACGCCGCGCTTGAGGTTCTGCGTGGTCGTGTACTGGCGGTGGGCGACTTCCAGGATCAGGGCGCGGGTCAGGATCGCGTTACCCCAGATCCCGTCGTCGGCGTTCGTGCCGAAGACGTAGGGCATCCCGAGTCGGTGGCTGAACCAGCGCAGTTCGTCCACCCCGCTGGAGACGAGCCAGCCGCGGCTGACCTCCTGGAGCACGACGACGTCGGGGTTGGCTTGTTCGATCGTGCGAGCGAGCGCGTCCAGGGCGAAGTGGTTGTCGATGGAGAAGCCGTTCTGCGTGTTGTAGGTCATGACCGTGATCTCGGGGCCGAGCGGCGGACCGGCGGCCACGTCCTCGGCGGTGAGCCAGGACCAGCCACAGGCGAGCACGAGGAAGCCGACAAGGCCCAATGTGACGGCTGGCAAGGCCGGCATGTCCACCGATGGGAGACGTAGACGCGGCGCCGCGGCGGCAACCGCCCCTGCCGCGAGCAGCAGGACGGCGGGCCAGATCAGCTCCGGCCGGCCGGAGAAGGTGTAGTAGGCGAAGATGATTCCGACCTGCAGCAGCATCCCGCCGGTGAAGGCGGCGGTGTCGGCCGAGAGGCTCGCCCGCTCGTGCCGCGTGGGCGCGAGCAGCGCCGCCGTCACCAGCGGTAGGCTTGCCGCGACGGTCGCCACGAGCCCGGCCGCGACCAGCGCCCGGCCCTCCGTGTTCCACGACAGCCACAGCCCGGCCGCGAGGGCGATGGCGAGCGCGGCCGCGGTGCTCATGCGCGGCTGGTGCTCGCTTCCGTTCGCCACGAGGCCGCTCCCGACCAGTCCGACGATCGCCCCGAGCGCGAGCGTGGCACCCGCGCCGGGCAGATCGAAGTCGAGCCGCGTCTCGGCCACCCCGAGGTTGCCGGTTTGGAGGTGGAACAGTGCCAGCGCCGGGCCGACGACCAGGAGCGGAAGCGCCGCGCCGGCGGACTCCGCACCGGGTGCGGCCCGCCCTACCGCGAGCGCGCTGCCGAGCAGCGCCAGCAGCAGGACGACCGTGACCGCATGGGCACCGGGGCCGGGCAGCCAGGGGAGGTCGACCGTGCCCCGCGCGATGCGGATGCCGAGGTCGAGCGCCAGCCCCATCGGCAGGCCGAACGCGACGGCGCGGCGGTCACGGGTGATGAGGCTCAGCGTGAGCCAGCCCCAAGCGATGATCACCGCGGCGCCGAGCACGAGCCGGGGGACGGGCGCGTTCCAGAACTGAAGGAGCAGGCGCGCCAGGACCAGTGCCTCGGCCGTGCCGAGGAGCGCACGCTGTGGTCCGATCACCCGGATCAACGGGCCGCCGAGCCCGACGCCGAGAAACACCCCCACCGCCACGGCGGCCAGGGTTCCCCGGTTGGCCTGGTCGATCACGAAGACCATGTAGGAGACGAAGACGCGCATCGCCCCGACCATGACCGTGGTCGCCAGCGCCGCCAACACCACACTCGCCAAGAGCGAGCGCTCCGCGCTCGGCACTGCGACCGGGTGCGACCGGGGAGTCAACGTCGCGGTCATTCCAGCTCCTTTGTGACGCGAGTGGATGGCCCTCACCCCCGTCCCCGCTCCCAACGTTGGGAGCGGGACGCAACCATGGTATCCCGGCACGAGCCGCAGGCGGTGCAGTGGAGGGATCCATTCCCCGTCACCCCTCCGGCACCTCGCGGACGGAGCGATTCCACTCCGATGTCGCACCATTCCGCTTCGGTCGGAATGACACGATGCATTGTAGCGCGGGTGGCGACAACTCGGGTGTTGGGGCGCCTCAGCGGAGCACGCTGACCCACCAGCGTGGATCGCGCACCGGCACCCACTCGCCGCTCCGGTACTCGTAGGTAGCTTCGTGGCGGTCCGCGAGCGGCCCGGCGTCGATGGCGTCCTCGATCGTCTGGAGCGCGGCGTCGAGCAGGTCCGCCTCGTCGGGCGGCGTGCCGTCGAGCGTGTCGAGCAGCGAGTACATGAAGGCGAAGACGGCCACGCCGCCGTCTGGCGGTCGCACCAGGAACGAGGCGATCTTGCCGAGCAGGACCGGCGTGAACTCGAACCCCGGCTTGCGGCGCCAGATCGCGTGTCCCCGGTGATCGGCAATGTGCTCATGGGTCGGCAACACCACGGACTCCTCTCCGGTGAATCCGGTCACCCTCAGAACGATCATCCCACAGTGCGGCCCGAGGTCATCGGCGATCTCGTGTGATGCCGTCGCGTGTGGCAGGTCCGGCTCCCGTGGTGTTGTCGCCCCGCAGCGGCGTTATTGAACGTAGCTCGTTGGTGATTGCGCTCTTTGGCGTGCGGCAGCCCGAGCCGCCGCTGTGGTATCGCGCGGCCGCCGCCGCGCGCCGGGGGGGGCGCGCCGGGCGGGTGGGGGGGGCGCCCCCGCGCCCGGGCCCCGGCCCCGGGG
>NZ_JADGHZ010000003.1 GCF_019683595.1 Sphaerobacter sp.
GAGCACCCCAGGCTGTTGCCGCAGTTGAGGCACTTGTAGCAGGCGCCGTTGCGGACGGTGATGTGGCCGCAGATGTCGCAGAAGGGTGCGTCGCCCATCATCTGCGACAGGTGCTCGGACAGCCCGCCGTCGGCTAGCGGCGCCTGGGCTACGGCGACGAGCGACTCCAGCGCGTGGGCCTCGGCACCGTGCCCGTTGATGCCGTTGGGCGTGGGCTTGACCGCAGCCGCGGCAGCCGCGACCGCAGCCGGCTGCGAGGCAGGGGTTGCCTCGGTGGCAGCCGCCCCCGATGTGCTGTCCTCCGCATCGTCGTCGGTCATCTCGTCACCGACGTCCCCGTGGATCGGCGGCTGCACCTGGACGAAGTCGGTGCGGCCCAGGTACTCGTAGCCGAGCACGCGGAAGACGTAGTCGATGATCGAGGTCGCCATCTTGATGTACGGGTGCCCCTCCACCATGCCCTGCGGCTCAAACCGCTGGAAGGTGAAGGTGTCGACGAACTCCTCCAGGGGCACGCCGTACTGGAGGCCCTTGGAGATGGCGATGGCGAAGCAGTTCATCAGGCTGCGGAAGGCCGCGCCCTCCTTGTGCATGTCGATGAAGATCTCGCCGAGCGTGCCGTCCTCGTACTCGCCGGTGCGCAGGTAGATCTTGTGCCCGGCGACGCGCCCCTCCTGGGTGAAACCGCGGCGCTTGGCCGGCAGCGGGCGGCGCTTGGGCCGCTCGACGTAGACGATCTGCGGCTCGGCCGCCGGGGCTTCGGCCGCCGCCTTGTCCTTCTCCTTCTCCTCCTGGTCCTGCTTGCTGGCGGAGGAGAGGGGCTGGGACAGCTTGGAGCCGTCGCGGTAGAGGGCCATGGCCTTGAGCCCGAGCCGCCAGGAGGCCATGTACGCCTCCTCGATGTCCTCCACCGTCACCTCGTTCGGCATGTTGATCGTCTTGGAGATCGCGCCGGAGAGGAACGGCTGGACGGCGGCCATCATGCGGATGTGCCCCATGTGGTGGATGAAGCGCCGGCCGTGCTTGCCGCACTTGTTGGCGCAGTCGAACACCGGCAGGTGCTCGTCCTTCAGGTGCGGCGCGCCCTCGACCGTCTGCATGCCGCAGATGACGTCGTTGGCCTCGGCGATCTGCTGCGGGGTGAAGCCCAGCTCACGCAGCAGGTTGAAGCCGGGCCGCTGCCACTGCTCCGGCGTGAAGCCGAGGCGGCGCAGCGCCTCCTCGCCCAGCGTCCAGGGGGTGAAGGCGTAGCTCAACTCGAAGACGCTCGGCAGCGCCTGCTCCAGCCGGTCCACCTCCTCGCTGGTCAGCCCCTTTTCCATGAGCGAGGCGCGGTTGATGTGCGGCGCGTTGTCCAGCGAGAGGGTGCCGAGCACGTAGCGCAGGATGTCTTCGATCTGCTCCTCGGTGTAGCCCAGGGTGCGCAGCGCCGGAGCGATCGACTGGTTGGCGATCTTGAAGTAGCCGCCGCCGGCCAGCTTCTTGAACTTCACCAGGGCGAAGTCCGGCTCGACCCCGGTAGTGTCGCAGTCCATCAGGAGCCCGATGGTGCCCGTGGGCGCGAGCAGGGTCGTCTGGGCGTTGCGATAGCCGTACTGCTCGCCCATCGCCAGCGCCCGGTCCCACGCCTCGCGTGCGGCCTGGACCAGATCCTCCGGGCAGGTGGCGGGGTCGAGCCCGACCGGGACGACCGACAGCCCCTCGTACTCGCCCGGGTGGGCGTTGTAGGCCGCGCGCCGGTGGTTGCGGATCACCCGCAGCATGTGCTCCCGGTTCTCGGCGTAGGCGGGGAAGGGGCCGAGCACGCTGGCCAGCTCCGCCGAGGCGGCGTAGGCCTCGCCCGTCATGATCGCCGTGACCGCCGCCGCGATGCCGCGGGCGCGATCGGAGTCGTAGGGCAGGCCCATGGTCATCAGCATCGAGCCGAGGTTGGCGTAGCCGAGCCCCAGCGTGCGGAACTCGTAGCTCTTCCGGGCGATGGCCTCGCTCGGGAACTGCGCCATCAGCACGCTGATCTCGAGCACGATGGTCCAGAGGCGAACGGCGTGCCGGAAGCGCTCGATGTCGAAGGTGCGCCGCTCGGCGTCGTAGAACTTCATCAGGTTCAACGACGCCAGGTTGCACGCCGTGTCGTCGAGGAACATGTACTCGGAGCACGGGTTCGAGGCGTTGATGCGGCCCGACGCGGGGCAGGTGTGCCAGGCGTTGATGGTGGTGTCGAACTGCACGCCCGGGTCGGCGCACTGCCAGGCGGCCTGGGCGATCTGGTGCCACAAGTCACGCGCCCGCACGGTCTTGGCGATGCGGCCGTCGGTGCGCCAGCGCAGGTGCCACTCGCCGTCGGTCAGCACGGCACGGATGAACTCGTCGGTGACGCGCACCGAGTTGTTCGAGTTCTGGCCGGACACGGTCGCATACGCTTCGCCGTTGAAGTCGGCGGAGTAGCCGGCCGCGATGAGCGCGGCGACCTTCTTCTCTTCCTCGGCCTTCCAGTTGATGAACGCCTCGATGTCGGGATGGTCGACGTCGACCACGACCATCTTGGCGGCGCGGCGGGTGGTGCCGCCGCTCTTGATCGCCCCGGCGGCGCGGTCGAAGATCTTGAGGAAGCTCATCAGACCCGACGACGTGCCGCCGCCGGAGAGGGGCTCACCCTCGGCCCGGATCTTCGAGAAGTTCGTGCCGGAGCCGGAGCCATACTTGAAGACGCGCGCCTCGCGGGTGACCAGGTCGAAGATGCCGCCTGGGTTGACCAGGTCGTCCTCGACCGACTGGATGAAGCAGGCGTGCGGCGTGGGACGGCTGTAGGCGTCCTGCGAGTACTTCAACTCGCCGGTGTCCGGGTCGATGTAGGAGTGCCCCTGCGCCGGCCCGGTGATGCCGTAGGCGTAGTACAGGCCGGTGTTGAACCACTGCGGCGAGTTGGGCGCGGCCATCTGATGGACGAGCATGTACTTGAGCTCGTCCTCGAAGGCCTGCGCGTCTTCCTCGCTGGCGAAGTAGCCGTAGCGCTCGCCCCAGTCCCGCCAACAGCCGGTCAGGCGGGAGATCACCTGACGGGCGCTGCGCTCGGGGCCGAGCACCGGGTTGCCTTCCGCATCCAACAGCGGGTTGCCGTTCTCATCGACCTGCGGCACGCCCGCCTTGCGGAAGTACTTGGACACCATGATGTCGGTAGCCACCTGCGACCAGGAGGCCGGGATCTCGGCGTCCTGCATCTCGAAGACGACCGAGCCGTCCGGGTTGGTAATCCGCGAGGTGCGCCGCGCCCAGGCAATGGTATCGAAGGGGTCCTGCCCCGCCTGGGTGAAGACGCGCGTGATCCGCAGCCCCTTCGGCTGCCCGCCCTTGGTTCGCGCCTGACCGCGTCTGCGCTTCTCGCGATCCTCCATGGGTCCCCCTCGATTCCGTCAGCCTGCAAACGACCGTCACGCCTTCGATGCCGGGGTTACCGTGAATGCCCCCACCTTCGTCCGTTTTCGCAGAGCAATATCACCCCTTACCGATCGGCCAAACGCTGATATCAGATGATATGCCCGATGGATGTTCGCCGATTGGTTAGCGAATCCTGCGATTTGTGCGGGACATCTGCCCACTCCGGGGGGCGGAGTGACAATATGTAGTGTACCCCAGCCCTCTAGATACTAGATCTAGTGTACCAGCCCCTTAGTTCGCTGTCTAGTGTTGCCTCGAGGTCACAAGTTGTCAGAACATTTGAACTGTACGTACATCACGAATCCTAGTCTAGCGGCTGCGCTGGGGATGCGCAAGCCCCTTCACCGCGCGAGTTCGGTTGTGCACCGCTGGCACGAAACACGAGGTTGAGGAGCCTGCTCACGTGATCTTGTCTGCCTCCGAAAGTCGGCAACAGTGCCTTCACCACTGTTGCACGTGAATGGTCATCCTGGGCGGAGCGAAGGATCGCTGTTGAGGTGGCTACTCTAACGAGAGATCCTTCGCTGCGCTCAGGATGACATGGCGGCTCAGGATGGCATGGTCTTGACATGGAGATGCCAGAAACGGAGCCAATGAGGGGAGTGGCGAGCCGCTCGCTGGCTTGCCCAGCGCGCTCGCGCCGCCAAGTCGCCCGAAGTGACAAGCCAGAGCCCCTCGGTACCGGGCGACCCGGCGTCGAGGGGCAACCGCTCATTGCTCCAGGCCGTGCTCGCGGCCGGCGAAGCGGTCGATCTGCTCGAACATGGCGTCGATCACCCTGTCGCTGGTGTAGGGGTTGAGGAGGACGGCCCGCAGCCAGCGCCCGCCGCGGTACACCGGGAGCGACAGGAAGATGTGCCCCTCGCGCAGCAGATGCGCTTGCAGCGCCGCGTTCCAGTCGTCCCAGCGATCCGCCGGGAGCCAGTCCGGCTCGCCGCGGAAGCAGACGATGTTGGTGTCGATCTCCCCGGCCAGCCGGAGGAAGCTCCGCTGACGCACGCCCTCCACAACACGCTCCGCCAGCCGATACCCCTCGTCGATCAGCCGCGCGTATCCCTGCTGTCCGATGTGCTGGAGCGTCAGCCAGAGCTTCACGACGTCGGCGTGGCGCGTGCCCTGGACGCCGATCTCGCCGAGGTTGATGAAGCCGTCCGTCGCGCGCATGTACGGAGCCGGGATGCGGAAGGCTCGCTCCAAGACGCCGGCGTCGCGGAAGAGCACCATGGCGCAGGTCTTGGCGACGTAGAGCCACTTCTGTGGGTTGAAGGTGATCGAGTCGGCGTGCTCGATGCCGGCCAGGCGCCAGCGGTGCCGCTCGCTGAAGACCAGCGCGCCCCCGTACGCGGCGTCGACGTGGAACCACAGGCCGTGCTCCCGGGCGATCGCGCCGATCTCCGCCAGCGGGTCGATGTTGCCGGTGGTCGTCGTCCCCGCGGTGGCGACGACGCAGAACGGGTGCTGGCCCGCGCCCCGCGCCTGATCGATCCGCGCCCGGAGATCCTCCGGGTCCATGCGCGAATCGGCCGTGGCGCGGACCGGGATGACGGCCGTCGTACCCAGCCCAAGCAGCATGGCCGCCTTCTGGAGCGAGGTATGGGCCACCTCCGAGGCGAAGATGACCGGCCGCTGCGCGAGCCCGGTGATGCCCGGCTCGACCGAGTCAACGGCGACGTTCCGCGCGACGGCCAGCGCCTGGAGGTTGGCCAGGCTGCCGCCGCTCGTCAGCACACCCCCGGCCTGCTCTCCCAGGCCGAACAGCCCCGCGATCGCGCGCAGCAGCAGCGTCTCCAGCCGGGAGAAGGAGGGTGACATTTCCAGGCTCAGCATGTTGTTGTTGACCGCCGCGGCAACGAGGTCCCCCAGGATCGCCATCGTGGCCGCCATCGGGTCCATGTGGCCGATGTAGCCGGGGTTGGCGGGGTTCATCGAGCCGTCGACCATGTCCCGAATCGCCTCCAGCAGCGCGGCCTCCGTCGCCGCCGTCTCCGGGATCGCGATCGTCCCCGGCAGGTCGACCGTCTCGGGCATGGGCGGGCGCTCCGCGGCGCCGGACAATTGGCCCAGGATCAGGTCGACCACCTGCTGGACCAGCCGCTCAACCTCGTCGCGGTTGCGCCCTTCGGGGTCGATGAACGCCGTCGCAGGTAGAAACCGGCTGTCCATGGCGCAGCTCCTGTGATGCATCATGCGTCATGCGTCATGCGTGAAGCGTCACCCGTCATGCGTCATTCGTCAATCGCCAGACGCGTCGCGGGCGTTTCGCACGCCTCAACAGGGGCTCGGTAGTCACCATCTACGCAACATGGAACACGGAACACGCAACACGTAATACGGAGCACGCATCACGTATGACGCGTGACGTATGACGTATGACGCCTGACTCCGCGCCCTACCCGTCCTGCCGGACGCGCTCGGCTTCGAGCTGCTGGATGCGCCGCGCGGCGCGCTGGTTGATCTGGCGGAAGATCCAGGGGGGCTGGCGGGTTGCGGCCTCGGCAGCCAGGGTGGCCGGGTCGACGTAGCCCGGACGGCGGTGCTCGGGGATCTCCGGCAGGAAGGGGAGCCAGTCGCGCACCGCACCCCAGCCGTTCAGCAGCCACTGCTCGCCGATGCTGAAGAGCGCCGACACGGCCCAGTAGAGGACCGGCCCGGCCGGCGCATGCCAACCGATCGCGACGACGAGCGCGGGGGAGAGGAGCGTTATCCCTGCCAGCACCTGTCCCTGCCCGCGCGCAGCCCCGCGCTGTCCGGCTGGACGTGCCATCATACCGGTGAGGAGTTGGAACAAGCCGGCGGCGATCGGCAGGATATGCAGCGGATCCGCCGTCGCCAGGTCGGGCAGCCAGAGGAACGACGTTGTCCAGGCGCCGTCGCCCGCGCGCGACAGTTCGCGAATGGCGGCGAGCAGGCCGATGAAGAAGGGGATCCCGATGACGGTGGGCAGGCAGCCAGCGGCCGGGTTGATCCCGTGCTGCTGGTAGAGCTTGAGCGTCTCGGCCGAGCGGCGCTGGCGGTCGTCGGGGTACTTCTCCTGCAGTTCCCGCAGCGCGGGCTGGATGGCACGCAGCGCGGCGGTGCTGCGCCGCGTCCGCACGGTGATCGGCAGGAGCGCGATCTTGAGCAGCAGGGTAAAGAGGATGACCGCAAGCCCGGCGCTGCCCGTAACCGCCGCGAGGCCCCGCAGGCCCCCAGCGATCAGATCGACGAACTGCTCCCAGCCTGGCACCCGCTGTCCCTCTTCCGACCTGGACCCATCGTCAAACGCACCACAAACGCACGACGCCGGACCCCCGGCACTTGCCAGCCTAACAGCCGCCCGTCGCGTCTCCAACGGCCAATTGGTCCCGAGTGTGGTGCATAACCGGAGAAGGACCTCGACGGGTCGGTCGAACCTGCGCGGTCAGTGGGTGACCAGCGCCAGCCCAAATAGGAGTGCGGCGGCCAGAGCGGTCGCTCTGGTATGTCGCGAGGCCGGATTCCCAGCGCGGCCCATAGGTGCCGAGGATGGGAGGTATAAGGATCCGCGCATCGTGGCGCGTGCCCGGGGCTCAAGCCGCCGGGCACCCACCACGGCGCGGGGATCCTCACGCCACCCATCCGCGGTTCGCACCATCCGTCCCCGGGCACGCGCCACGCACGCATCCCCAGATCACGCAGTCAGCACCGGGAGGAAATGGGGACCTCGACGCGGACGGAGCCTCGTTGGCCCGCGCCATGGCCGGGGGAGGGACGGCGCCGGGAGATCCGCCCGCGGCTGCTGCCGTGCCCGACTCCGACAACGCAAACGCAAGCGGCCCGGCGATACGCTCGCCGGGCCGGTGCTTGGGCGTCGGATGTGGATCGAGAGGCGCCTAGGCGTTCGCCATGAGGCGCTTGGCGATCTCGGCCAGTTCCTCCGGGCCGATACCGGGTGCGAACTCCTCCGGCACTTCCGGCAGGTCCGGCATCGCGCCGCCCTGCGGCGCGCCGTCGACCACCTCGAGGGCGCCGCCATCATCCGGGTGGGTCCCGCTCCAGATCTTGGCGACTTCCTTGTAGTCGTCGAGGCTGAAGCGGTACAGCTTGCGGTGCGCGCCCTGCTCCTCGAAGGCACGCGCCTCCGGGAAGTCGGAGTTCTTGATATTCGGGATCGGCAGCATCTTGGAGACATCCACGCCGGTGATGCTCTCGAGGGCCTTGGCGTAGGCCAGGGCGTGGACGCCGCCGCGCACCAGCAGGTAGCCGAGCATCTGCCGGGCCACCGGGTGGTCGGTCATTTCATAGACGCGGATCTTCTGGGTGCGGGCGCCGTTCTCCAGGAAGAAGTTGTGCAGCAGGTCGAGGACGAGGTTCCCGCTGGAGAAGACGTAGTCGCCGGTCCAGTGCCCGCCCATCGAGTTGCCGACGAGCGCGGTCTGGCCGGTGGCGATGGCGTGGTGGGTGTTGCGCCAGTTCTTTGCGGCCGCCAGCGGCGCGGTCTCCGGAGCGCCGTCCTTGGTCGCGCCGGTCATCAGCAGGTTGATCGTGTGGGCCACCAACTCGATGTGGCCGATCTCCTCCGTCGCGATGTTCGCGATCAGGTGATAGTAGGGCTTGAGCTTTTCGCGACCCCGGAAGTTGAACGACTGGTACATGTAGTTCATCAGGGTCGACATCTCGCCGAAGCGGCCGCCGAGCAACTCCTGCACCGCGGCAGCGGCGTTGGGGTCCGGCTCCTTCGGCTGAGGCAGCTCCACCTGAAGGCGATCGATACGAAGGAACATCACGCTTCCTCCTCGACGCCGCGCACGTGGCCCGGCGTCGCACGGGCGGCGGAGGTGGGGCTGGGCGGATCCACCTCCCGCCGGAGACACCATGAGGCCCCGCATCCACCACCTTTATCGTCGCCCAGCCCAAAGCCAGGGTGGATGGAGGAAGTCGGCGCGGGGCCTCTGCCCGCAGCACGCTCTGTGCTAAAAATAACCCTACCACGATATGCGCACGTGGTCCAATCGGGTCTTTTCATAATCTCTCGCGGTGGTGGGATGGCACCGTTCCGCTCCGGTCAGATCGTGTACGGATCGCGGGCGGAGAGGCGGGGTGGGGTGTGTGACGCCCTACAGTTCCTCGAGGCTGTCTCGGATGACGTCGAAGTATTCCAGGGCGAGGCCGGTGCCGATGGCGACGCAACTGAGCGGGTCGTCGGCCACGTAGCAGGGGACGCCGGTGACCTCGGTCAGCAGGTCGCTCAGGTGACGCAGGAGCGCACCGCCGCCGGTCAGGATCATCCCCTTGTCGATGATGTCGGACGATAGCTCCGGCGGGGTCTCCTCCAGCACCGCCCGCACGGCGCCGATGACTGCCTCCAGCGGCTCGGTGATCGCCTCGACGATCTCGTTGGCGTGGATCTGGATCGTCCGCGGCAGCCCGGCGACTTCGTCACGCCCGCGCACCTCCATGAAGAGGTCTTCGTCCACCGGCATGGCCGAGCCGATGGCGATCTTGACCTCCTCGGCGGTGCGCTCGCCGATGCGCAGGTTGTACTTCCGCTTGATGTAGTTGGCGATGGCTTCGTCGAACTTGTTGCCGCCGACGCGGATCGAGCGGGCAACGACGATGCCGTTGAGGGAGATGACGGCGACCTCGGTGGTGCCGCCGCCGATGTCGATGACCATGTTCCCGCTCGGGTCCGCCACCGGCACCTTGGCGCCGATCGCCGCCGCCAGCGGCTCGCTGATCAGGTAGGCCCGGCGCGCGCCGGCGTTCAATGCGGCGTCGCGCACCGCGCGCCGCTCTACGCCGGTGACTCCGGCCGGCACGCAGATCATCACCTCCGGCCGGACGAGCGAGAAGCGTCCCACCGCCTTGTTGATGAAGTAGCGCAGCATCTCCTGGGTGACGACGTAGTCGGCGATCACGCCGTCGCGCATCGGGCGCACGACCTCGATCGTTTCCCGCGGCTCACGCCCGAGCATGTTACGCGCCTCGATGCCGACGGCTTTGACCTTGCCGTCTTTTGCGGAGATGGCAACCACCGACGGCTCATTGATGACGATGCCGCGGCCACGAACAAAGACGAGCACGTTTGCAGTGCCCAGGTCGATTCCGAGTTGCTTTGCCAAGGGCTCTCGCTCCGTCGCCACCGAACGGGCACATACCAAACGGTGTCCGGGTCGCCCTGACCAGACACCGCCGCCCGGGATTGTATCACGGCCGCCCGACTGAGGGCCGACACGGCCGGCGCGAGCCCGTTCCCACGATGCGCGGGAGCCAGGCGGTCACCGCCCCGCGCTCCGCAGCCAGCGCCTGCCGCCGAGGCGACGAGGATCTGACCAGGCCAGCCACCTACACCACGAAGCCGGGAGGTGCGTACGGCCGGGTATAAGATAGCCAGGGCCGAGGCGCTGCGGTCGTGGCCGCGCTGGCCCGGCTCGCCGTCCTCGATGCCACCGCGTTCGCCGCGAGAGGATCGTCGAGAGCATGTTGGTCGTCGTGCTCGAACTGTTCGGCACCTTTGTCTTCGCGCTCAGCGGCGCGATGGTGGGTGTTCAGAAGCGGCTCGACCTGTTCGGCGTGCTCGTGCTCTCCTTCGCGGTGGGCGTTGCGGGTGGGATGACCCGCGATGTGCTGCTCGGGGCGGTGCCGCCGGTCGCGATCAGCGACTGGCGCTACATCGTCGTCGCGCTCGGAGCGGGGCTCCTGACGTTCCATTGGTGGCCGGTCATCGACCGGCTGCGCGGCACGGTGCTGATCTTCGATGGTGCCGGGCTGGCGCTCTTCGCGGTCTCCGGCGCGCAGAAGGCGCTCGACGCCGGCATCAACCCGGTCGCCGCGGTGCTGCTCGGTGTGCTGACGGGTGTCGGCGGGGGCATGCTGCGTGACGTGCTGGTGTCGGAGATCCCCACCGTCCTGCGCTCCGAACTCTACGCCGTCGCCGCGCTGGCGGGCGCGACCGTGGTCGTCATCGGCGACCGGCTGCCGGTTCCCGCATCCGTGGCGATGATCGCGGGCGCGCTTCTCTGCTTTGGTCTCCGCGTGGTGGCGATCCGCCGCGGGTGGCAGTTGCCGACGCCTCGGCCGTCGGACCAGTCGCGCCGGGATGAGATCTCGCCGGTCGAGACGACGGAGGAGCGCGCACCGAGGCGGTAGGCGACGGTGCGTACGGCGCCTGCCTAGGGCGTGTCCGGCTCCACGCCCTTGGCCTGGAGCTTCGCGATGTCCGCCTCCGTCTCGGCGAGTTGGCGGCGGATGATCGGCAGGCGGTCGCGGTAGCGCGCCATGTCCTGTCGCTGGTCGTCCCGCTCGGCTCGCAGTCGCTCCAGCCCGGCGTGCACCTCCTGGCGCCGGCGCTCCAGTTCGACGCAGGCGGGACAGCGCCCCTTGGGGTCTTGCCAGCCGCCGCAGGCCGGGCACGGGCGGGTGAGATCCGCCAGGGTGTAGGCCGGCAGCGGGTTCCCGGCGTCGGCCCGCTCCAGCGCCTCCTCCGCGACGATCGAGAAGCCCTGGCGCAGGTGCGTCACCAGTGCGTCACGCTCCTCCGCCGGCAAGTCGCTCGGCACCAGGGACTCGACATCGCCCGACGCGCGCGTGAGCTGCGGCAGCGCCACCTGGTGGCCGCGCTCGGCCCAGTCGACCTCCTCCTGGTAGTGCAGGGTGGCATCCCCGGCTCGGAGCGTCACCGCCGCCGGCCCGGCCGTGCGAACCTCGACCACCTCGATCGGCGTGGCGGGCAACTGGCGCCGGGGCACATCCCGCGGCGTGGGCCGCAGCGCCGCCAGGTCCTGCTCGGCCTGGGCGATGGCGGCGTCGAGCTGCGCGATCCGCTCCGTCCAGGGGTTCTCCGGCTGGAAGGCAAGCTCGGCCCGCGCCAGGTCGTACTCGAGGTTGCTCTTGCGTTGCAGCAGGCGCCGCAGGCTGCGGCGTTCCGCGTCCCGGATGTACGGCTGTCCCGGCTCCGCGGACGGCGTGCCGTTCCGCTCCGCGGCCGGGGGCTCCTCGCGTCGTTGGAATGGCCACCAGGACATCGGCTCGGCCCTCCATTCTCTCAGGACGTAGATCGCGGCGCCCGCTACTGTGGGCGTGGGGCGGGGATCTCCCACCGGTCGACCACATCGAGTGCGCGCCCCAGCGCCTCGGCGATCTCCGGCGGCGGCGGGATCCCCTCGATCACGCCGAGCGGCTGCTGGTGCGACGCCCCGCTACCGTCGAGCGCCTGCAACCCGCCGTGCAGCTCGACCCGCCGCCAGCCATCGGTCACGGCATAGGCACCGACCACCCGGCCGTAGCCCCCGCTGACCCAGCGGAGATTGACGCCGACGGCGTCGCCTTGGGCATCCGCCACCACCCGCAGCGGGTGCCGCCAGGTGGCGGCCACCTGCTCCCCTGCGGCAAGCAAGTCGCTGGCCGCCTCGGTGCGCGTCACCCGCCGGACTGCGTGGGGGCTGACCCCGGTGCGCTCGGCGTAGAGCCGCCGGACCCGGTCGCTGCGCCAGGCAACGACGGCCACCGCCAGCAGGCCCACGTGGATCGCGCCCGTGACCCCGCTCAGGACCGGCGTGTCCCGCGTGTAGATCTGCGACCAGTCACCGACGAGCCCACCGGCGAAGTCGAGGACGGGGTAGAAGACGAGCGAATTCACCAGGTCGATTGCGCCGAACATGAACAGCAGGTAGTTCACCGGCGGGGACAGCGGGCGCAGCACCACAAACGCAATTGCCGCGACCCCCATCACCACACTCACCAGGTTCCCCGAGAGCGCGATCCAGAAGACGTCGGCCGGGGTGTAGAACCCCTGATGCTCGACATAACCGAAGAAAAAGTAGTAACCGAAGCCCAGGATCTCGCCGCCGAACGCGCGGACGGCGACGGCGTGGCCGATCTCGTGGAGCAGAACGCTGATCGGCAGGAGGAGGAAGAAGGCGGCCTCGGCGAGGTGCTGGCGGTCGGCGCGGGTGAAGGTGGCGTCGAACAGGGTCGCGCGCTGGCGCACGGTCGTCACGAGCGTGCGGATCGAGATCAGCACCATGAAAAGGCTGAGGATGGCGAAGAGGTCGAGCGTCGGCACGGGGAGACTCCCTGGCCTTTCCGTCCCGGCAATTGTAGCATCGGGGTGCACGGTCCGGCGGAGCGGCGCGAAGGGGGACGCGAGCGGACCATGGGCGGCTTCCCGGTGGAGTACGTGGACACGATCGTCTACAGCGACAACCTGGCGGTGCTGCGCACGCTGCCGGATGGGTGTGTGCCGCTGATCTACATCGACCCGCCCTTCAACACGGGGAAGACTCGGTCGCTCACGCGCCTGCGCACCACGCGGGACCCCGAAGGCGACCGCGTCGGCTTCCAGGGGCAGACGTACCGCACGCTGCGCCTCGGCACCACGCGCTTCGTCGACGTCTTCGACGACTACCTGGCCTTCCTTGAGCCCCGATTGGTGGAGGCGCGGCGCGTGCTGGCGCCCAATGGCACCCTCTACGTCCACCTCGACCCCCGCGAGGTCCACTATGTGAAGGTCCTGCTCGACGGCATCTTCGGCCGGGAGTGCTTCCTCAATGAAATCATCTGGGCCTACGACTTCGGCGGGCGCTCGACCCGCCGCTGGCCGGCCAAGCACGACAACATCCTGGTCTACGTCGCCTCTCCGCGCGACTACGTGTTCAACGTCGACGCGATCGACCGCATCCCCTACCTGGCGCCGGGGCTCGTCGGGCCGGAGAAGGCGGCCCGCGGCAAGTTGCCGACCGACACCTGGTGGGCGACGATCGTGCCGACCAAAGGGCGCGAGCGCACCGGCTACCCGACGCAGAAGCCGCTGACGATCCTGCGCCGGATCATTGCCGCCTCCTCCAATCCGGGCGATCTGGTGCTCGACTTCTTCGCCGGCAGCGGCACGACCGGCGTGGCGGCGCGGGAACTCGGCCGCCGGTTCCTGCTGGTGGACAACAACCCGGAGGCGCTCCAGGTCATGGCGCGGCGCTTCGCCGAGGAGGAGGGCGTGCGCTTCGTCGGGTTCGACCCGGTCGCGGGGGTGCCCACGACCCCGAGCGACCCGACAGTCGCGGACGAAGCCGCTGGAGAGTAGGCCGACCGCGCGGCGTGCCCGGCGCGGTGGCGTTAGGAGGTGGATTCATGGACCTTGTCGTCTTCCCGGGGGCCAACGGGCCGATGCGGGTGTTCGACCTCGAGCAGCCGCGCACCGCTGACATGCCGGTTTTACCCTCGCATCGCCCGGGCTACTCCTACTTCCTCTACCGGCGCCATGAGGACACCTACGCTCCGGAGGCCGGCCCGCGCAGCAGCGCCTCGGGCGTGATCGTGTGCATGGAGCACAGTGGGACGCACATCGACGCGATCTGTCACCAGGCGGAAAACCTGATGCTCGCCGGAGGGATCCCGGCGCGGGAGGTCCAGAACGCGAACGGCTTCTCCCAGTTGGGGATCGAGGAAGTGCCGCCCATCATCGGCCGCGGGGTCTTGCTTGACGTGCCGCGCGCGCTCGGCCTGGAGGAGCTGGAGCCGGGCTACGCCATCACCGTCGCCGATCTGGAGCGCTGCTGCACGACCCAGGGGGTCGAGATCCGCGCTGGAGACATCGTGCTGGTGCGGACCGGCAACGCGCGCTACTGGGGCGACCCGGAGCGCTACCTGGCGGGACCGGGCGTCGCCGGGAAGGGCTCGGCCTGGTTGGCGGAGCGCGGGGTACGTGCCGTCGGGGCGGACAACATGGCGTGGGACGTGATCGGCCTGGTGGACCCTGAGTACGGCTGCGCGCTGCCGGGGCACCTCCTCCTGCTGGTGCGCCATCGGATCCACATCATCGAGAACCTGCAACTTGAGGCCCTGGCTGCCGCGGGCCACTACGAGTTCGGCTTCGTCTGCACCCCGCTCAAGTTCGTCGGCGCCACCGGCTCCCCCGTCAGCCCCGTAGCGCTGGTGCCGCTGGAGGGGTGAGATCGAGCGCGGCGCCGACAAGAGGACGGGTCTACGCTGCCCGTCCTCGGGCTGGGTGGTATGACGATGTCAAGCCGGTGGCATGTGCCCGGGGGTGAACCCCCGGGCTAACAACGAAAGCCGGCTGAAGCCGGCTGGGACGCTGCCGAGCCCACACCGTGGCGATAGGGTGCTCGGATTCCGGCCCGTGCCCGGGGCTCAAGCCGCCGGGCTGACAAGACGAAGCCCACTGAAGGGGCTGGGGACGCCGCTCCTGGCGGGCTGCCGGAGCGGATACGCCTGTGCGTGGTCATCGTAGCCCCTTCAGTGGGCTTACCAACATATCAGCCCGGCGGCTTTAGCCCCGGGCACGTACCGGCCGGCGGGACACAACGTCGGGATGTGAACCCTGTCTCACCCCAGCCGGCTTCAGCCGGCTTTCCTTGTCAGCCCGGCGGCTTGAGCCCCGGGCACGCGCCGACCGTGTAGACCCATTTAGTTCGTCAAACTCCATCACCCCTGGGCACGCGTCACGGCTCGGGATCCTCACACCACCCAGCCTGGACCTATGCCCCCTACGCCACCCAGAACCAGGTGCTGAACTGGATCAGCAGGGCGGCGAATTGGATGACCGAGAGCGCGAGCACGGCGCCGTAGAGGACGCGGTTGCGCAGCAGGAGCGCCAGCGCGATGAAGAAGGGGAAGAGCACGATCACGAAGCGCGGGATCGACATCAGCGGGTGGACTTCGGAAGGGCTCAGCATCGGCAGCACGAAGGCGATCGCGGCGTACAGGCTGTAGGCCGGGCGGAGCTTGAGCAGCATGTACACACACAGGGGCAGGAAGAGCAGGGTGATGAATACGTCGTACGCCTGGCTCTCCGCGAACCGCCAGCGGACAAAGGATGACGTCAGTGTCTGCCAAGAGGGGTGGGCGTTGATCTGGCTGAGCCAGGAGAGGTCGAGCTTGTCGAAGGCCGTGCGCATCGTCTCCCAGGGCATGGCCTGATAGCGTGCCCACTCCGACTGCGCATGGATCGTTACCAGCGGGTCACCCCAGACCCGGTTCAGGTGCCAGAGGAACACCAACGGCGCCGCACCGATGAGTGCCAGTTGTGCTCCGATCGGCCACCAGCGGCGCGGGTCCCAGCCGTGCTGCTTGACCAGCAGGAGAAGCAGCGGCACCAGCAGGAGCACCCCGGTGTTGCGCGTCACCGCGGCCAGTGCCCCAAGGAGTGCCGCCCGGCCCCAGCGCTCGGTGCGCCCGCAGTAGATCGCACTGGCGGTAAGCAGGAGGAAGAGCGACTCGGTGTAGACCGCCGAGAAGTAGAAGGCCGTGGGGAAGAGGGCCAGCAGCCAGATCGCGCGCCCCGCAACGCGGTCGCCGTAGTCGATCCGGATCAGCCGGTAGAGCACGATCAGCGCGGCGACGAAGGCGACGTTGGAAATGATCAGCCCGACGACGGGCGCGGTCCAGCCGGTAAGCACATAGCCCCAGCGGAGCAGGAGCGGATAGAGCGGCCAGAAGGCAGTGGTCGCAGGGTGGACGCCGTAGCCGCGCTCAGCGATGAGGGTGTACCAGAAGCCGTCCCAATTGCGCAGTGGCTCGAGGAACGTGTGCGCCAGGCCGGTCATCGGCTGGAGGTAGTAGCCGACCGCGGGGACGGGTGACAGCGCGTCCGCCCAGGTTGAGGCAATCCCCACGAAGGTGAGGACGAGGGCGAGATGCACCACCGAGGCTGCCAGAGGAACCCGCAGGTCGCTCTCACGCAGTATCGCCCATCCGCGTCGCCGGGCACCCGTCGCGGTTCGTGACCGCCGTGCCGTCTGCGCCTGCCGGGGGTGGGTCAGCGTCATCAGTGGTGTACTCCTCCTCGCTGCGTCCTCTGCACCGATGCGGCGCGACCGCGCTGAGGCTGCCGCGCCGCCGACAAGGATACGCAAGGACGCTTGTCGAGCCACTGCAAGGGGCATGCCCTCCGCGTCACCCGCCTCCGCTCGATGCGGGGTGTATAATCCAGAGGAAGGTTGCCGGTCGTTTGCTTCGCCGGCTCGGCCGGCGGCCATCCTGACTGCCGCGCGACGCGGCCGTGTCGTCGCGTGGCCTCGTGTGCAGTTCTGCATGCAAGAGAGCGATAGGTGCCATGGTCCGAGCACGGGAGAAGCGTCCCGCCTCGGAGCCGGTGCCGGTTACGGAGGACGTCTGCGAACTCCACTTCGGCTGCTCGATGCTCCGCCGCACGCGCCTGGTGCTCAAGGGCCGCTCCCGGCCGATGATGCGCTGCTCGCTCGGCTACGCGGTGCGGACCGAAGAGGATAAGCGCCGGTGTTTGGCTGTCGAAGGACCCAGCGAGTGCTGGCGCCTGACGGCGTCCAAGCGCCCGGCAGTCTGATCGCCGGGCAACGGTGCACCAGAGCTGCTGGACCGTAACCGTGCGTCGACACCGCGCGGGAGAGAAACGTACAGGCGGGCCACGGCCCGCCTGTTTCGCTTATCCGGCGACTTCCCCGCCGACCACGACGGGCAACCCGAGAAACTCACCGTAGCGCTCGGCCGGCGCGCCGTCCCAGGCTTCAACCTCATCTCTGGGCACGAAGGGGTTGAACGTCATCTCGACCGCGGTCTTCTTCACCTGTCGCCGCCAGGTGCCGACGACCTGCCCATCGGCGACGACGATCGGCAGGAACATCCCGTTCTGGCCGGGGGTAACTCCATCGACGTGCTCCTCCGCCAGCACGGCGCTGCGGTCCTTGTAGCCGAGCAGGTACTCGTCGAAGCCCGGGAGGAGGACGATGCCGGCCGGTTCATCCGCCACCTCGCGCGGGGTGTCGGCCGCCATCCAGTAGGTCGTGCCGTCCACCTCGATCGACGTCAGATCTCCCTGCACCGCTGCCAGCCCTTGCCGCGCGTCGGCGACGGTGAGGCCGGTCCACCAGGCGAAGTCGTAGACGGTCGCCGGCCCGTGGCTGGTGAAGTAGCGCCTGGCGAGGGTGGCCAGTGCCTCCTCGCGGGAGAGTTCTCGCGAGTACGGCACCCACTCGTCCAGTAGCACGAACGTCTGCGTCCGGCCGTCCAACGGCCCCGGGCAGAGCACGCCGGTATGCGCCAGGTACCAGAGGATATGGTAGCCGCGCTGCCCTTCCGTCCGGATCCCGGCGTCCTCCAGCACCTGGAGCATTGCCGCGCGCGAGAGGCGCCGCCCGCCCGCAAGCGCGGCGCGGAATTCATCCTCTGCGCGCTCCAGCGTCTTGTCGTCCAACTCGAGTTGCGCCAGCCGCCCGCGGTGTCGCGCGATCGCCCGCGACGCCGTCAGCATGAGCATCCAGCGCGCGTCCTCCGCCGGCACGAAGTGGAGCGTGCCGCGCATGGGCCAGGTGCGGACGATTCGCCCTTCTTCCAGAGCCCGCTCGACATCGGCCAGCGTCGCCCCCTGTGTGCGCACGCCGATCGCCCAGAGCGCCTGCTGGTAGTCCTGTGCCTGCATCGCGCCGAGCCAGCGCACCACCTCGGCGGGGTCGGCGAATGCCGGTCCCGTGATGCGCTGAGTGTAGAGCCGGAGCCGGGCCAGAGTGGGGCTGGTCATGGTGCGCTCCTTGCCTGCACGCGAGTCGATTCGCCTGGGTGTCGTCGTGGATGCGGAGATAGAGGTGGGCCCGCAGCAGGCCCGGAGCCCGGCGCCGCGCTACGCGGCGCCGGTGACCTCAGCGGGGAAGTTGGCGTTGGTGTAGACCGCCTGCACGTCGTCCAGGTCCTCAAGCGCCTCGAGGAGCTTCAGCGTCGCCTGCGCCTGGGAGCCCTCGACGTCGACCGACGCCTGCGGCACACGCTGAATCTCAGCCGCCTGGATGGTCAACCCGGCTTCCTTCAGCCGCTCGGTCACATCCCCGAGTTCCGACGGGTCGGTGGTGATGATGATCTCACCGTTCTCCGTCTCGACGTCGGTAGCCCCGGCGTCGATCGCCAGCAGCGCGACCTCGTCCGGGTCGACCCCCTCTGCCGAGATCACGATCTGCCCCACCGTCTCGAACTGCCAGGCGACACAGCCGGTCTCGCCGAGCGTCCCGTTGTGGCGGGAGAACGCGTGCCGTACCTCCGACGCGGTGCGGTTGCGGTTGTCGGTCAGCGCCACGGCCAGCACGGCGACCCCGCCGGGGCCATACCCCTCATAGATGACCGTCTCGTAGTTCTCCGCGTCGGCGCCGGCCCCGCTCGCCTTGGCGATGGCGCGCTCGATCGTGTCGTTGGGCATCCCCTCGCGCTTCGCACGCTCCAGCGCCATCCGCAGGCGGAGGTTGGCCTCCGGATTCGGCCCCCCCTCACGCACCGCGACGTGGATCTCACGCGAGATCTTGCTGAAGATCGCACCCTTCTTGAAGTCGGCCGCCGCCTTTTGTCGCTTGATCTGTGCCCACTTTGAGTGGCCTGCCATGAATCACACTCCTCACGCCGGTCATGCATGGAAGACACGTGGAAACGTCCCGGCCCGCGGCGCAGCGATGGCCAGTCACCGAGATCCTATAGCGCATGAGCGTGAGAAGATCTCAACTCGCACGCCGAGCCCGGACAGCGTTAAATTGTGGCACACCACGCCCACCCCTGCCAAGGAAGGCCGGAGCACGGCGCGCCGGCAGGCCGTTCGCACCCCTACGACGCCCCGCGCGGGCGGGCGATCTCGACGCGGACGGGGCGGCCGCGGAGTTGGGTGCGGCCGAGCGCCTGGATGACGCGGTCGACGACCGATTCCGGAACGTCCACGAAGGTGTAGCGGTCCAGGATCTCGATCTGGCCGATGCTCTTGCCGGGGATACGTGCCTCGTTGGCGATCGCCCCGACGACGTCCATCGGCCGGATGCCGTCCTGCCGGCCGAGGTTGAGGAAGAGCCGTGCCATGCCCGCCTCGGTCGAGCCCCCGCCGGTGGTGATCTCCTCTTGCTCGGCCACGCCCCGGTCGCGCATCAGCATCCGGATCGCCGCCGCGGCGATCTCCGAGGGGTCGTAGTACGCGGCGAGCTCGTCGACGACCATCATGGCGGCCTCGAGGTCGTTGGCCTCGATGACCTCCGCCAGCGACTCACCCAGCAGCTCACGCTGGCGGGCGGCGACCTCCTCCGGTGTCGGCACGCCGCGGCGCGTCATCCGCACGCCGGTCGCCCGCTCGATCTCCCGCAGCAGCCGTCGCTCGCGCGGGGTGACCAGGGTAATCGCCGCCCCGGCGCGGCCGGCCCGGCCGGTCCGCCCGATACGGTGGACGTAGCTCTCCGGGTCGCCGGGGATGTCGTAGTTGATGACGTGGGTGATGCCCTCAACGTCGAGCCCGCGGGCGGCCACGTCGGTGGCGATCAGCAGTTCCGCCTGGCCGGAGCGGAAGCGGGCCATCACGCGGTCTCGCTGGACCTGCGACAGGTCGCCGTGGAGCGCCTCGGCGGCGTAGCCGAGCGACTGGAGTTGCTGCGTGAGTTCGTCCACCCCGCGCTTGGTGCGGCAGAAGATGATGGCCGAGGGCGGCGTCTCCATGTCGAGGATCCGGGTGAGGGCCTCGACCTTCGCCCGCTGCACGACCTCGACGTAGCTCTGCTCGATCTGGGGAACGGTGACGCGCTCCGGCTCGACGGCGACCCGTGCCGGGTCGCGCAGGTAGCGCCGCGCCAGCGCCGCGACCCGATCCGGGATGGTGGCGGAGAAGAGCGCCGTCTGCCGCTCGGCCGGGACATGGTCGAGGATCCACTCGACATCCTCGATGAAGCCCATGTCGAGCATCTCGTCGGCCTCGTCGATGACGACGGTTGAGACGTTGCTGAGATCCAGCGTCTCGCGACGGATGTGGTCCATCACCCGCCCTGGCGTGCCGACGACCACCTCCACCGGGTGGCGCAGGGCGCGGAGCTGGCGCTCGATCGGCTGGCCGCCGTAGACGGCGAGAACGCGCGTATCGCGCACGCGGCCGAGCTGGTGGAAGGTCTGAGCCACCTGGACCGCCAGCTCCCGGGTCGGCGCGAGGACCAGCGCCTGCGGGTGGCGCCCATTGGGCCGGAGCCGCTCGATAATCGGCAGGGCGAAGGCGGCCGTCTTGCCGGTGCCGGTCTGCGCCTGCGCGATCAGATCGCGGCCGGACAGGAGCAGCGGGATCGCCTCTCGCTGAATCGGGGTCGGTTCCTCGAACCCCACCGCGTCAATTGCCTGTAGGACCGGCTCACTGAGGCCGAGGTCCGCGAATCCCTCCATCGCTCCGGTTCCCTCCCGGTCTGATCCGGCCGCCACCCGGCTGCCGACCAGCCACGAACTGTATCACCTAGCAGCACGCGCCGCCCGACACCTCAACACGCAACCGGCGTACCGGGGCAGGTATACTCGTTCCCTCGACTGTCTATAATGAATCCATTATACTGCGCGTATGCGCTGGGAGGTCGAGTACACCGACGAGTTCGAAGCTTGGTGGCAGACCCTGAGCGATGACGAGCAGGACGCGATCGTTGCTGCAGTCGAGGTGCTCGAGGAGCGGGGGCCAGGTCTAGGGCGACCACTCGTCGATTCGATCCGGACATCGCGCCACCCAAACATGAAAGAGCTGCGGCCCCCGGCGGGGAACATCCGCGTGCTATTCGCCTTCGATCCGCGGCGGGTCGCCATCCTCCTGATCGGCGGCGATACGACCAATCAGTGGCAGGACTGGTATGAGCGGATGGTTCCTATTGCCGATCAGCTCTACGATGACCATCTGGAGACTCTCCGGAAAGAGGGGATACTGCCATGACGAAGTCATTCAAGCACCTGCGCGCGCCCATCGATGCTGATCCAGCGCGCCGGGCCCGTGTGGAGCCGTACAAGCGAGCGATCAGTGACGCGCTGGACCTCGCCGCCGTCCGAGGATTACGACGGGTGACCCAGCAGGAGGTCGCCCGTGCGCTCGATGTATCGCAGGCTAACATCTCGCGCATCGAACATCAGGATGATCTCTACGTCTCGACACTGAAGAGCTACGTCGAGGCGCTCGGGGGCCGCCTGGAAATCAACGCCGTTTTCCCGGATCAGACCGTGCCGCTGCTCCCTGCCGAGCAAGGGTACGCCAGCGTTTCCTCCCGCGGGCGCCATGGCGTCCGCGTTCGCCGCGCTCCCGTAGCTTCCCGTGCGGCGCGCGGCGCAGCCTCCCGTCCTTGACCGGCCGGGCAGGCGGCACGAGAATGGGGATACCGGGCTGCGTGCTCGCAGCGATCCGTTTCCCCTGAGTGATCGGAGGGCCGCCGATGGCCGGCGATCTCCACCTCGACCCCGCGGCGCACGAGGACGCCATCGTCTGGCAGCCATCTCCCAACGACCTGGCGCGTAGCCGGCTGCTGCGCTTCATCCGTGAGCACGGGCTGCCCGATTACGAAGCGCTGCTGGCACGGGCTGTGGAGGACCCCGCCTGGTACTGGGATGCCGTGGTCCGGCACCTCGAGCTGGAGTGGTACACGCCCTACGATCAGGTGCTCGACCTGAGTCGCGGGCTTCCCTGGCCGCGCTGGTTCGTCAACGGCCGGTACAACTACGTGCATGACGCGGTCGACAAGCGTGCGACCGGACCGGATCGCGACCGCATCGCCGTCGTCTGGGAGGGGGACGGCGGGGCGGTCCGGCGTCTCACCTTCGGCGAGCTGGCGACCGAGACGAACCGGCTGGCGCACGCCCTGCGCGCGCTGGGCATCGGCAAGGGGGACCGGGTCGGGATCTTCCTGCCGATGGTCCCGGAGACGGCGATCGCTACGCTGGCCTGCAGCAAGATCGGCGCGATCTTCATCCCCATCTTCTCCGGCTACGGGGCCGAGGCGGCCGCGACGCGCCTGACCGACTGCGACGCCCGCCTGCTCATCACCGCCGACGGGTTCTACCGCCGGGGGAACGTCGTGCCGATGAAGGCCACGGCCGACGCCGCGGCCGACCAGTCCCCGACCGTGGAGCGCCTGCTGGTCTACCGCCATGTCGGGGCGGACGTCCCCTGGAACTCGGGGCGCGATATCTGGTGGCATGAGGCGGTCGCGGGCCAGCCGGACCACTACGACACCGAGCGGACCGCCGGCGACGACCCGTACATGATCATCTACACCTCGGGCACGACCGGCCGGCCCAAGGGCGCGGTCCACACCCACGCCGGGTTCCCGATCAAGGCGGCGCACGACCTCGCCTTCTGCTTCGATCTCCAGGCCGACGACACGCTCTTCTGGATCACCGACCTCGGCTGGATGATGGGGCCGTGGGCCATCGAGGGGTCGCTGATGCTGGGCGCCACGCTCCTCCTCTACGAGGGCACGCCCGACTACCCCGAGCCGGACCGCCTGTGGCAGGTGGTCGAGCGGCACGGCGCGACCGTGCTCGGCGTCTCGCCGACCGCGGTGCGGGCGCTGATGAGCCGGGGCGACGAGTGGGCCACGCGGCACCCGATGCCGACGCTCCGCGCCTTCGGCTCCACCGGAGAGCCATGGAACCCTGGCCCCTGGCGCTGGCTGTTCACCGTGCCGGGGCAGAGCCGCCGGCCGATCCTGAACTACTCGGGCGGAACCGAGATCTCCGGCGGCATCGTCGGCTGCGTGACGATCAAGCCGCAGAAGCCGTGTGCCTTCACCGGGCCGGTCCCGGGCATGGCCGCCGACGTGGTTGACGCCGAAGGGCGGCCGGTGCGCGGGGAGGTGGGGGAACTGGTCATCCGCGGGCCGTGGGTCGGCATGACCAACGGCTTCTGGCGCGACCCGGACCGCTACCTCGCGACCTACTGGTCGCGCTGGCCCGATGTCTGGGTCCACGGCGACTGGGCCGAGGTGGACGCCGACGGCTTCTGGTACATCCTCGGCCGCTCCGACGACACGATCAAGGTGGCGGGCAAGCGGGTCGGACCGGCGGAAGTCGAGTCGGCTGCCGTGGCGCACCCGGCGGTACAGGAAGCGGCCGCCATCGGCGTGCCCGACCCGGTCAAGGGCGAGGCGGTCGTCATCTTCGCCATCCTCCGTCCCGGCTACACTCCGGGGGATGACCTGCGAGAGGAGATCCGCGACGTGGTGACCCAGCGCCTGGGCCGCCCGTTGCGCCCGGCCGATGTCCGCTTCGTCAGCGACCTGCCGCGCACGCGCAACGCCAAGATCATGCGCCGCGTGATCCGCGCCAAGTACACCGGCCAGGAGAACCTGGGCGACCTCTCGGCGCTGGAGAACCCGGCCGCGGTCGAGGAGATCGGCCGGGCGGGGTGAGGAGTAGAGCGTCACGCGTCATGCGTCATACGTCATACGTCATCCGTGTTCCGTATTACGTGTTGCGTACTGCGTAATGCGTGTCTCCCCTCTCCCAAGGTTGGGAGAGGGGCCGGGGGTGAGGGGGACGCATGACGCATGACGAATCCATCCCGAGGAGCGCCATGACCGCTCACGAGCCGACGTTCTCGCGGAAGCCACCGACCGGCGTCCTCCGCTTCTTCCTGAAGCTGCTGCCACGGCTGTACCGTGGGCCGCTGGCAGAGTTGTTCCGCTGGCGCTGCGTGATGCTCCTGACCACGACCGGCCGCAAGAGCGGGCTGCCCCGCACCGGCGGCGTGAGCTTCATGCCACTCGGCGACCGCTACGTCATCTTCTCCGGCTGGGGTGTCCGCTCAAACTGGTATCAGAACCTGCGCGCCAACCCGGAGGTCATCATCCAGGTGGGACGCCGGCGGATGCGGGCCACCGCGCGGTTGGTCGAGGATCCTGAGCGACGCCGGGATCTCATGCTGATGATGCAGCAGCGCTCCGCCCACTGCGGACCTCCCCGCTTCATGCGCCCGCTCCTGCGGCTCACCCGCACCTTCGACTACGATGCCGAGATCCGCATGGCCGTCGAGCAGGCCGGTAACCTCCCGGTCATCGAGTTATTCCCCCACGGCGAGGTGTGACGCCGGGCTATTCGGACGAGAAGCCGTTTATGGCCGCCGGATGGGCGATGACCATGCCCGCCTCCCGCGGACATCCACTGATGCCAACATCGGGCAGCCACTTGCGTCGATGTCATCCCGAGCGGAGCCGGCCGGCGCGGGAGCGCCGGCCAGCGGAAGCGAAGGATCTCCTCGCGTGGTGGCAGTCGCAGCGCGAGATCCTTCGCTTCGCTCAGGATGACAGGTCATGAGAAACCGGGATTACCCGCATTCGGTATGACGGTTCGTCCCCACCTCCGGTCACCCGTTGACGTAGGCGGCGAGGTGTTGGCCGGTCAACGTGGTGGGGGCGGCGACGAGGTCGGCGGGTGTGCCCTCGAAGACGATCCGGCCGCCGTCGTGGCCAGCACCGGGGCCGAGGTCGATGATCCAGTCGGCGTGCGCCATGACCGCCAGGTGGTGCTCGATCACGATGACCGACTTGCCGGAGTCGACCAGCCGGTCCAGCAGCCCGAGGAGCTGCTCCACGTCGGCCAGGTGCAGGCCGGTCGTCGGCTCGTCGAGCACGTAGATCCCGCCGTCGGTGCCCATGTGGGTCGCCAGCTTGAGCCGCTGTCGCTCGCCGCCGGACAGGGTGGTGAGCGGCTGGCCGAGCCGGAGGTAACCGAGGCCGACGTCGGCCATGCGCCGCAGGATCGCGTGTGCGGCCGGTGTCCGCGCCTCGCCGGAGCCGAAGAAGTCCATCGCCTCGACGACCGGCATGTCGAGCACCTCGGCGATGTTGCGCCCACCCAGCCGGTACTCCAGCACCGACGCCTGGAACCGGCGCCCCTCGCACTCCTCGCAGATCGTGGTCACGCCGGCCATCATCGCCAAGTCGGTGTAGATCACCCCGGCGCCGTTGCAGGCGGGGCAGGCGCCCTCGGAGTTGGCGCTGAAGAGCGACGGCTTGACGCCGTTGGCCTTCGCGAACGCCTTGCGGATCGGGTCGAGCAGGCCGGTGTAGGTCGCGGGGTTACTCCGCCGTGAGCCACGGATCGGGCTCTGGTCGATCGCCACGACCCCTTCCCGGCAGGAGACCGAGCCGTGGATCAGGGAGCTCTTCCCCGAGCCCGCCACGCCGGTGACGACGACCAGCACCCCGAGCGGGATGTCGACATCGACGTTCTTCAGGTTGTGGGTGTTCGCGCCGCGGACCTCCAGCACCCCGGTCGGGTTACGCACCGACGGCTTCAGGGTGGCGCGGTCGTCCAGGTGCCGCCCGGTGAGGGTGCCGCTGGCCCGCAGGCCCTCCACGGTTCCTGCGTACACTACCTCGCCACCGGCGGACCCGGCGCCGGGACCGAGGTCGACAACGTAGTCGGCGATCGCGATCGTCTCCGGCTCGTGCTCCACGACGAGCACCGTGTTGCCCTTGTCGCGCAGCCGGAGCAGCAGGTCGTTCATCCGCTGGATATCGTGCGGGTGCATGCCCGTGGTCGGCTCGTCGAACACGTAGGTGACATCGGTCAACGGCGACCCGAGGTGGCGGACCATCTTGACGCGCTGCGCCTCGCCGCCCGACAGCGTGCCGGACGACCGGTCGAGCGAGAGGTAGCCCAGCCCGATCTCCACGAACGAGTCCAGCACGTGCTGCAACTTGGCGAGGAGCGGCGCGACCGACGGCTCATCGAGGCTACGAACCCACTCAGCCAGGTCACTGACCTGCATCGCGCAGGCGTCGGCGATGCTGATGCCCTTGATCTTCGACGACCGGGCCCGCTCGTTGAGCCGTGTGCCGCCGCAGTCGGGACAGGTGGTAAAGGTGATCGCCCGGTCCACGAACGCCCGGATGTGCGGCTGCATCGCCTCCCGGTCCTTCGAGAGGAACGACTTCTGGATCCGCGGGATCAGCCCCTCGTAGGTGATGTTGATGCCATCGACCTTGATCCGGGTCGCGGGCTTGTAGAGGAGGTCGTTCAGTTCCTGCTCGGTGAACTCGCGGATCGGCTTGTCCGGGTCGAAGAAGCCGCAGCCGCGGAAGATGCGCCCGTACCAGCCGTCCATGCTGTAGCCGGGGATCTTGAGCGCCCCCTCGTTGAGCGACTTGTCGGCATCGTACAGCGCCGTGAGGTCGAAATCGGTCACGCGGCCCATCCCCTCGCAGCGGGGGCACATCCCGCCGTAGAGGGTGACCGTCCGCTCCTCGGTCTTCCCCTCGCCGGGGCCGCGCTCGACGGTGATGGCACCGCTGGCCTGCCCGGCGGCGATGTTGAAGGAGAACGCGGTGGGTGGGCCGATGTACGGCTGCCCGAGCCGGCTGAAGAGGATGCGCAGCAGCGCATTGGCATCGGTGACGGTGCCGACGGTCGAGCGGGGATTGGCGCCGATCCGCTCCTGATCCACGATGATCGCGGTCGTCAGCCCTTCGAGGACGTCGACGTCGGGGCGGGGAATGTTCGGCATGAAGCCCTGGATGAAGGCGCTGTAGGTCTCGTTGATGAGCCGCTGCGACTCGGCGGCGATCGTGCCGAACACGAGGCTCGACTTCCCAGAGCCGGAGACCCCGGTGAAGACGGTGAGGCGCCGCTTCGGGATATCGAGGTCGATGTTCTTGAGGTTGTTCTCCCGCGCGCCGCGCACCCGGATGGCGTCGTGGCTGTCGGCGATGTGCCGCGTGGGCGACGACGTGTCCGGCCTCGGGGTGTGGGACATCGTTCCTCCAATCAGCAGGCGGAGCCTGTGATGGCTCCGCCGTCGTTGGCTGGCTCGATCCGAGCCAGTATACCGATTTGGGCTTGGATACTTTCCCGGCGGCGCCGCGGGCGTCGCATCCCCTGGGGCGATCCCGTCCGGGGTCGGAGGGTCGGTACGGTCAGCCCTCAGCTCACCGCCTTCTTCACGAGCTCGCGGATCCGCTCCTCGGCGGCGGGGGTCAACTCCTTCAGGGCGTAGGCGGTCGGCCACATGGTGCCGTCGTCGAGGTTGGCCGAGTCGTTGAAGCCGAGGGTGGCGTACCGCGTCTTGAACTTGCCCGCGCTCTGGAAGAAGCAGACGACGCTGCCGTTCTTGGCGTATGCCGGCATCCCGTACCAGGTTCGTGGCGTGAGCTCCGGCGCGCTCTCCTTGATGATGGCGTGGATCCGCTCGGCCATGGAGCGATCCGGTTCGTCCATCTCGGCGATCTTCTCGAGCACGTCGCGCTCCCCGTCCGCCTTGCTGGCGCGCCTGCTGCGGCGTTGCTCCTTGGCGCGCTCCCGCATGGCGGCGCGTTCCTCCTCGGTGAACGTCTGAGCCTCCGCGTCGGTCGCGGCGGTGTTCTCGGCGTTCGTCCGTGAGTCGGCCATTGCAGGGCTCCTCTCTGCTGTCGCGAATCGGCTCGATACGTCCAGGTGATGGCGGTGGCCGCCGTGCCGGATACCGCGCGGCTACGCCTCGGCCACGATGCTCTGCAACTGATCCAGCATCATCTGCCAGCTATACCGCGCGCCACCGATCTCCTGCTTGGCTTCGGGTCGGAAGCCGCTCTGCTCCAGACGCAGCCGGGTGACGCCGCCCTCATCCTCCGTCAGCGTCCAGGAGACCACCGTCGAGTGCGGGACGCTGCCGACCCCCTCGGTCGACCAGGTATAGGCGAGCCGTCGCGGCGGATCCACCTCAATCACTTCGCAGTCGACGACGCCGTCCCAGCCGGGCGCGTCGCGGAACTGAAAGCGGTGCCCGACGACCGGCTGAAAGTCGTTGGTCTTGAAGAGCATCCACTTGGAGAGGGTCTCGGGATCGGTCAGCGCGTTCCAGACCCGCTCGATGGGTCTCTTCAGTTCGGTCTCCAGGACGACGGTCTCACTCATTCGTTGTTCTCCTCCACGAGTTCCTTCAGGCGGTCGAGCCGCTGCGTCCAGAACTGCTCGTAGAACGAAAGCCACTCCTGAATCTCACGAAGCGGAGCGGCGTTCAGGCGGTAGCGCGTCTCCCTTCCAACCTTACGGTCGATCACGAGCCCCGCTTCCTTGAGAATGGCCAGGTGCTTGGCGACGGCCGTGCGGCCCATCGGGAACTGGGCCGCGATCTCATGGAGGGGTAACTCATCGACCTCGGCCAGCATGCGGAGCATCCGGCGGCGAGTCGGATCGGCCACCGCACGGTAGACATCTCGCATGGGGCCAACGTCCTCCTTGTTCTGGCGCACATCCGACGCCATTGCCCAGCCCCCAAATATGACACCATTTGGTGGCCAATCACAGGATACGACACCAAATGGTGTCATGTCAAGCCCCAGTTCCCCGGCACGAGGGGATGGCGGCAAGCGGCTCAGGGCCTGCGCGTCGTCGGCGCGCCGCAGCGGCCCCCTTCCGTGGCAATCCCTGCCGCTACCCGAGGGGTGACGTGTCCGGTTTGGGTCTTCCGATTAGATGGCGCGGTGTGTCGAGCGGCTGCTGAAGCGCGGTGCGCACGCAGGGAGGGTAGAGGCGGACCTGATCGAGGTCGCCCAGAGGGAACCAGCGGAACTCGAGAACGTCGTTGCCCTCCTGCCCGGCGTGAACGGCCTCAGTATCGAGCAGGCGGCAACCGTCGGGGAGGTCGACGGCGAAGTAGAGCCCAATCTGATGGTGGGGCCGGTCGTTCATGGTGAAGAAGTCTTCGACGACCCAGAGGAGCCGACCGACCGTGACCTCGACGGCCAACTCCTCGCGCATCTCCCGGGTGAGGGCGTCGACTGCGGTCTCCAGGATCTCGCAGCGCCCGCCCGGCAGCGACCAGAAGTCGTCGCCCACCGCGCGATGCAGCAGGACCCGGCCGTCGTGCAGGCACACGCCGCCGACCCGATAGAGGAAGTGTGCCGGCCCGATATCGACGCTGATCATGCTCACGGTTCAGCGCTCCTCGATCGCTCCCCAGCCTTGTCCCCACCTGCCGGGTGGGTCATTCCTGGGCGCGCTCGATCGCGGCGCGGAGGTCGGTGAGGACACGCTGCTGGGTGTTGAGCACGTGCCCGACCATCTCGCGCAGGTGCTGGTTCATGTCGGCGGTGAGGTCGACGATCTCCGCGGCCAGCCGCAGCAGATCTTCCGGCTGGTCGGCCGGCGCAGCGGCGATCTGCTCCAGCAGCGCGGCCGTGCGCTCCTCGTACTGGGTCACCTTCACCCCGAAGACCCGGAGCATCTTGCGCGTCGGGTCGCGCGGCTGGCGCTCTTCCTGCATCGTGCACTCCCTTCCGTCGCGACGTCGCCCGCTCGGGCAGAGAAACCCATTCCCCATTGTAGGCTGAACGAATGGACCCGTGCTCATGCCGGCCTCCCGCACCTGACGCCCGTCGGCAGGCGCGAGGCATGGGTGTGGCCCGGCCGCTACCGGCGATAGGCGATGACCAGGCCGTCGTGGATCGGGATGAGGGTGGTGATCCATCGGGGGTCGGTCGTCAGCCGCCGGGTGGCCTCCCGCACCCCCTCCGTAGCCGGGGATCGGTCGGCGTCGTCGAAGATCCGCCCGCCCCAGAGCATGTTGTCGATGATCAGCACTCCGCCGGGACGGAGCTTCTCCTCGATGACGTCGAGCGAGGCGGGGTAGCCCTCCTTGTTGATGTCGTTGAAGATCAGGTCGAACGGTCCCTCGGTCTCCCGCAGCGTCTGCACCGCCTCGCCGACCCGGTAGCGCACGATATCGCCGTAGCCGAGGCGCTCCAGATGTCCACGCGCGCGCTGGGACAGCTCCTCATCCCAGACGACGTGGTAGACCTCGCCACCGCCGTTCTCCTGCACAGCGCGCGCGAACCAGGCGGTGGAGTAGCCGTAGCCCGATCCCAGCTCGAAGACCCGCCGCGCCCCGGCGATCCGCGCGATCTGGTAGCAGAGGTAGCCCGCCGGAGCGCCGACGATCGGGAACCGGTGCTCCGCCGCGTACGCCTCCATCGCCTGCATCTCCGGCGGGCGCTCCGGCACCAGCTTTTCGATATACGCCCTCAGCCGTACGCCCTCATCCATCCCGCTCATCACGCCCTCCTAACCGGCTGGCTGCTCCAACGGCGTAGCGCCGATTCTACGCGATTGGGAGTGGGGGCGCGGCTTTGCGCGAATCCTGTCACACATCCCGGAGGGCCATGCGATTATCACGCTGCTCGCAGACCGCGACGATCGCGTGGTAGCAACCACGAAGATCCGGCATCGTGGTTGGTGCCTGGGGATTTATCCCCGGGCACATGCCACGGCGTAGGAACATTCGCGCAACCGCCGTAGATCCGATGGATCCGCCAGACTCCCTACGACGATCGCCCTTCCCCACCCCGCCCCTCATAGAACGCCACCACGTTGCGGGCGGTGGTGAGGACGCGTTGACGGAGGGCTGGGGGGGCGAGGACCTCGACGGTGTCGCCGAAACCGAGCACGTAGCCGAGGGCGACTTCCTCCACATCGGCGACCAGGTGCACGGTCGACCAGCCGTCGGCGCCGGGCGGGTCGATCCGCTCGGCGCGCACGTAGCCCGCGCTGGCGCCGAGCCGGTGCAGCGCTTCGGGCGCGGCTCGGAGTGTGAACGGGTAGCGGGGCAGCTCGCGGACGAAGCGGGCGGTGGACTCGGTCCAGTAGGCGGCGAGGTCGAAGCCTTCGGGGCGTTCGCACGGCTCCTCCGTCACCTCGACGTCCTGCACGCGGGCGACGCGGTAGGTGCGGGGATGCCCTTCGACGGCGGCGACCAGGTACCAGAGGCTCCCCTTGGCGACGAGGCCGAGCGGGTCGACCACGCGCTCGACCGTCGTGCCGTCGCTCCGCCGGTAGACGATGCACGCCCGGCGATCGCGCCAGACGGCGTCCTGGAGGGCGGGCAGGCAGGGCGCGGGATCCTCACCCTGCCGCCAGCCGGAGGTATCGACCAGTAGCCGCTGGCGCGCTCTCTCCGCCTCGCGTCGCCGCATGGTGGGTAGCGCTGCCAGCAGTTTCAGCAGCGCCCCCTCGGCAGCCTCTCGGTAGCCAAGATCGGCCAGCGGGCGGGCGGGTTTGGTGAGGAAGAGGGCCTCGATCTCCAACCCGGTGAGGCCCGAGAGGTCGGTGCGGTAGTCGTCGGGCAGCACCCAGCCGCCCCGCGCGCCGCGCTCGGCGTAGACCGGCACCCCGGCCATGCTGAGTGCCTCCATGTCCCGCTGGATTGTGCGGGGCGAGACCTCCAGGCGCTCTGCTAGCTCGCGCGCGGTCATGCGCCGGTGGACTTGGAGCAGCAGCAAGATCGAGAGCAGCCGGTCCGCGCGCATTGGCCCTCCTCGCTCACGAAATCCGCTCGCCCGTCATCGAGCATCGTAGCGGGAAATATGACAGCAGGTGTCCAATATCGTGCCCTATGCTGGGTGTCGTCTGCAAGCCGGACCCATGCCGGGTCGAGTGACCGGGAGGATGGCGCATGAGCGAGCGGGTACCCAGCGCACGGCAGGATGAGCCGCGGGCCAGCCGGCCATGGATGAAAGGGTACGGCGTCCCGGCCGAGGCGGAGGGGATGCTCGACTGGACGTTCGCCGTGGAGCGGCTGGAGCGGGCCCGCAACTACTGGGTCACCACGGCCGCGCCGACGGGGCAGCCGCACGCGGTACCGGTCTGGGGTGCCTGGGTGGACGGCGCGGTCTACTTCTCCACGGCGCCGACGACGCGCACGGCGCGCAACCTGGCGACGAACCCGGCCGTCGCGGTGCACCTGGAGAGTGGCGACGAGGTGGTCGCGCTGGAGGGTGAAGCCCGGCCGGTGACGGCGATGGACGAAGCGACTTTCACCCGACTGGGCGACGCCCTCCGCGCGAAGTACGGCGAGGAGCCGCTCGACAGCCCCGAGGGGTTCTACGTCATGCGCCCGCGCGTCGCCTACGGCTGGACCCTCGCCGCGTTCCCCAACAGCGTCACCCGCTGGCAGTTCAACGGGGCGTAGGCTGACGCGCTGGGGAGTGGCCCTCACCCCCGACCCCTCTCCCAACGTTGGGAGAGGGGAGCTACTTGCGCGAGTCGGGTGATGCGCCGACCGGTGCCCGCCTCTCTGGGCAACCGGAACGCTACCCCGCCCTCGCGGGCTCGGGGAGGAAGCGGGCGGCGACTTCGTTGGCGAGGAGGAGGCCGCGGCGGGTGAGTCGGACGTGCTCGCCGTCCCAGTGCAGGAGGCTGGCAGCGGCCAGGTCGGAGAGCTGCCGGCCGTAGACCTCCTCCAGCTCCCGGCCGTGGCGGGCGGCGAAGGCGGTGGCGGAGACGCCCTCCTCGGGCAGCCGCAGGCCGAGCATCATCGTCTCGGCCATGGCGGTCGTCTCGTCCAGCTCCTCGCGCTCCTCGATGGGCAACCGGCCGTCGCGCACGGCGGCGATGTAGTGGGCCGGCAGGCGGATGTTACTGGAGCGGACGTTGTCGAGGTGGGCGTGCGCCCCGGCGCCGAGGCCGAGGTAATGCCCGTTGCGCCAGTAGAGCAGGTTGTGCCGTGAGCGGTGCTCCGGGGTGCGCGCCCAGTTGGAGATCTCGTAGTGGTACCAGCCGGCCGCGGCGAGCCGGTCGAGCGCGCGCTCGTACATGTCGGCGGTCGCGTCCTCGTCGGGCACGGTCAGGATGCCGCGCTGGACGGCCCGCTCGTAGGGCGTGCCCGGCTCGATGATCAGCGAGTAGAGCGACAGGTGGTCCGGCTGCCAGCGGAGGATACTGTCCAGGTCGTCCTCCCATTCGGCCATCGTCTGGCCGGGCCAGCCGAAGATGAAGTCGACACTGAAGTTGTCCACCCCGGCCGCTCGGGCCGCGGCCAGCGCCCGCTCCGGCACGTCGGGCTTGTGGGCGCGGCCGAGCACCTTCAGCCCCCGTGCCTGCTGGGTCTGCACCCCGAGGCTGATCCGGTTCACCCCCGCCTGGAGGAACCCGTCGAGCGTCGCGGCGTCGATCGTCTCCGGGTTGGCCTCGAGCGACACCTCGGCGTCGTCGGGCAGGGGGAAGCGCTCCCGTACCGCGTCGATCAGCCGCGCGATGAGCTCCGGCGGGAGGAGCGACGGCGTGCCGCCGCCGAAGAAGATCGACTGCGCCGGGCGGGGGCCGATCGCCGCCAGGGTCAGGTCCATCTCCCCGATCAGCGCCTCCACGTATTCCGGGATCAGGTGCTCCTGCCGCGCGTAGGTGTTGAAGTCGCAGTAGGGGCAGATGCGAGTGCAGAAGGGGATGTGGATGTAGACCCCGAGCGGGGCGTCGGCCGGGAGCGGCGCGGTCACGGCAGCGATGCTCTCCTTCGTCGGGCCTCGGGCCTTGGGCCGACTCGCTCTGACGTGCCGGCGCTGGAGCCCTATCCTATCAAGTATACTCGCCGCTTGGCGCCGTGCCCCGATAGCCCACTTCCCAGATGACCAGCCCAGCGCATCGGACACGACCGCGCATCGGGCTTGACAGGGATTTCAGTCTGATATAATCTGCATTCAGTATTTTCACCATCACGGCGGGAAGCCGTCGTCGGCGTGTCACGGCAGCCCCAGGCACCGGCCCGTGTGGTGCAGTGCAGGCGCCAAACTGCTGTGGTTGTCGCTCCCTTCACCGCCGCCACCACCGCCGACGCCAGCGTGACCAGTGCGCCGCCGGCATTTGAGCGGCAAATGAGGGGAGTAGGCGTGTGCTGGCATATGCCATCCGCCGCATCTTGATCGCGATTCCCACCCTGATCGGGATTACCCTGATTACCTTCCTGCTCGTCCGGGTCACGGGAGACCCCGCGCGCTTCGTGCTGGGGGACACCGCACCGCCGAGCGCGATCGAGGCGTTCCGCGCCGAGCACGGGCTAGACAAGCCGCTCCCCGTCCAGTTCGTGAACTACTTGGCCGGAGTTGCGCGCGGCGACCTCGGCACCTCACTGCGTTACCAACAGCCAGTCCTCACCCTCTTTGCAGAGCGCCTGCCGGCCACCATCCAACTCGGGCTGTCGGCCTACATCCTCGCGCTTCTCGTCGGCGTCAGCGTTGGGGTCTACTCAGCGCTGCGCGCTGGATCCCCGCTCGACAAGGTGATCCGGGTCTCGGTGCTGTTTGGGCAAGCCGTGCCCGGCTTTTATCTCGGCTTGGTCTTGATCATCGTGGTGGCCGTAGGGCTCGGCTGGTTGCCCACTGGTGGGCGCGGTGGGCTATCTCATCTCGTTCTTCCCACCATCACACTGGCCTCCTACCTCGTGGCCTTCTCCGTCCGATTCACGCGCTCGGTGATGTTAGACGTGCTCCACCACGACTACATCCGCACCGCGCGGGCGAAGGGGGTCGCCGAGGGGGCCGTTATCCGCCGGCACGCACTGCGCAACGCACTGATCCCACTGGTGACCGTCCTGGCCCTGCAGTCGAGTGTGGTCTTCTCGGGCGCCGTGGTTACTGAGACGGTTTTCTCCTGGCCCGGAATTGGGCGCTTCGCCTTGCAGGCTATCTCCACGCGCGACTTTCCGGTCATCCAGGGGACCGTGTTGATCCTCACCGCCTTTGTCGTCCTCGTGAATCTGATCGTTGATCTCGCCTACGCGTACCTGGATCCGCGGATTCGGTACTCGTAGCCGGTAGGGGAAGAGGGACGATGTCCGCTCTCTCGGAGTCGTTGCGTGCCGGGCGGGAGCCGGCGGTGCAGAGTGTCTGGGCTCGCCGATTCGGCGTGTTCTGGCGGAGTTGGGAGACCCGAATCAGTACCCTCTTGCTGCTGGTCATGATCGGGGTCGCCCTTGTGCCCACCAGTGTCTGGCCTGACACCGCGTTCGACAGCAATCTGACCCTGCGCCACCGCGAGCCGGGGCTACTGATGGGCACGACCGACTACTTGTTCGGCGCCGACGCGCTCGGGCGGGATGTCTTCTTCCGCATCCTCATGGGGACGAAGTTGACGCTCCTGATTGCTGGGCTAGCAACTCTGTTCGCCACGATCATCGGCAGTGCAGCCGGACTCTGCGCGGCCTACTTCCGGGGCTGGGTCGATATGGTCGTCTCTCGGCTCGTCGACATCATGCTTGCCTTCCCGATCCTGCTCCTGGTGCTGGCGCTCGTGGCTGCCCTGGGACAGAGCGTCAGCAGCGTGATCATCGTATTGGCGCTGTCGGGGTGGGCCGGCTACGCCCGTGTCATCCGCAGTGCCACGTTGAGCCTGGTTGAGCGAGAGTTCGTCGAGGCGGCGCGCTGCACTGGCGCACGCTCCGGCCACATCCTGCTGCGCCACCTGCTGCCCAACGTGGCCTCGCCGATCCTGGTGCTCTCTACGCTTAACCTCGCCTCGTTCATCCTCACCGAGTCGTCGGTCAGCTTCCTCGGGCTGGGCCCGCAGCCACCCGCCGTGACCTGGGGCGCGTTGATCGGGGACGGCCGCAACTACATGTACGACGCCTGGTGGGCCACGCTCTTCCCCGGCCTCGCCATCATCCTGACCGTACTGGCCTTCAACCTGGTCGGCGATGCGATGCGAGACGCATTCGATCCCCACACCCGCCAGTGAGGTAGGCACGACCAAGCATCGCGGCGGCATGCCGGAGGTCATGTGAAGGAGGTCGAACGGGCGGCGCATCGTTGTTGACGGAGAGTTTCGCGGACAGTGCGTGACGCTGGCCAACTGCCCGGCACGGGCGCTTGGAGAAAGAGGAGACGATGGGACAACACTGGAAGTGGCTACTCACAGGGATGTCGCGTCGCCGGTTCGTCGGCGGCGCATTGGCGGCGACGCTGCTGGCTGCCTGCGGCGGCGGCGAGAGCACGCCGACCGCGACCGGTGAGGGATCAGGCGGATCAGGCGGGGAGACTGCCCCCACGGCCACCGCTGCCGCTCCGACGGTGCCGGCGAACATCGACACCAGTGGGTCAACGAACGGCGGGCTCGTGCCGCCCAAGGCGCCTGAGTCGAACTTGCAGAGCACGAAGCAGCTCACCGTCGGGATGAGCCTTGACCCAACGACCCTGAATCCGGTCCTGACGACTACGGCCGCCTACCAGAGCATCTATGCGCAGATCCTTGAGCAATTGGTGATCTTCGGCCCCGACGGGGGATCAGTGAGCCCGTGGCTGGCCGAGTCGTTCGAGTGGGTCGACGACACCACGCTCGAACTGAGACTGCGTCAGGGCATCAGCTTCACCAACGGCGAGCCGTTCGACGCCGAATCGGTCAAGTTCTCGATCGATGCTTTCGCTGCAGCCAAGGCGTACGCGTTCATGATCCCGCCGGACGTATACAAGGAGACCGAGGTCGTCGACGAGTACACTGCCCGCGTTCACTTGAATCGGCCTTACGCCCCGTTCATCGGCTTCCTCGCGCGCGGGGGCGCGGCGTTGCCGCCGAAGTATTACGCCGAGGTCGGCGAGGACGCCTTTGGCCAGCAGCCGATCGGCACCGGCCCCTTCGTCCTGGCCGAATGGGTGAAGGACGATCACATCACGCTCAAGCGCAACGACGACTACTGGAACGGGCCGCATCCGGTGGCGACGGTCACCTACCGGGTCATTCCGGAAGACACGGCCCGGCTGGCCGCCCTGGAGACCGGGGAAATCGACCTCGCCATGCTCCTGCCGGTTTCCGCGCTGAACCGCCTCAACGCGAGCGATACGGTCGACGCGGTCACCCACCCGGGCCTGCGCAAGTTCGCGCTGCACTTCGATACCAAGACCGGGCCGGAGGCGCTCAAGGACAAGCGGGTCCGGATCGCGCTCAACCTGGCGGTCGACAAGCAGGCCATCGTAGACGGCATCTTCCAGGGCGCGGCCGACCCGATGGAGGGCCAATGGGAGGCGCGGCAGGAGTTCGGCTTCAACCCGAACATCTCGATGTTCCCCTACGATGTCGAGCAGGCCAAGGCGCTGCTGGCCGAAGCCGGCTATGCCGACGGCTTCGACCTGCAGGTGACCTACACGGTCGGCCGCTATCCCCAGGACAAGGAGCTGGGCGAGATCGTCTGCGACTACATCAAGCAGGTCGGGGTGAACGTAATCCAGCGACCGCTGGAGTATGGCACTTTCACGTCCTTGCGTCAGGAGGGCACGCTCGGCTCGCACCAGTGGGGTCTCCTGCTCCCTCCGGAGCCCTATTTCAACTACGGCAACTTCGTGCAAGGCTCGGCCTATGAGACGCACGACCTGGGCGATGAGTACAGCCGGCTGGTCGACGAGGCGTCCCGTCGGACGGACCTCGATGAGCAGCTCGCGCTGTACCACCAGGCCGCGCAGATCATGCACGACGACCCGCCGATGCTCTTCCTGGTTATCCCGCAGGATATTTACGGCGTCAGCAAGCGAGTCAGGGGGTTCCAGCCGCGGACGGACCAGGTGCTCTGGCTCTTCACCGTCGATGTCGACTAGTCGTCGGTGAGTCGTTCCCGTACGAGTCCGGCAGCGAGGTGCTGCCGGACGCACGGTGGTCACGAAGGGATGAACCCCGCATGAGTACGATCTCCGAGGAGGCAAGGGCGCTCCATGCGGACGCCATCGTCATCGACGGCTGCTCCTTCTTCAGCCAGGGGTGGCACGAGCGGCTGGCGATCGCCGGGGTCACCGCGCTGCAGATGACGGTGCCCTGGCCGGGAGATGACTTCCGGCGAGCCGTCCGCCGGTACCAACACTACTATCGCCTCGTCAACGAGGATGCCCGGCTCGGCTTGGTGACCAGTACCGAGGACATCCGGCAGTTCAAACGCGAGGGCCGTGTCGGCTTTATCCTCGGTTCCCAAGACGCCGATATTCTGGAAACGGATCCCGGGCTGGTGGAGGTCTACCACCGGCTCGGTGTCCGGGTGATTCAGATCTCGTACAACGAGCGGAACCTCCTGGCGGACGGCTGCTTGGAGCCGACCAACGCCGGCCTGTCGCGCTTCGGCAAGGCGGTCATCCGCGAGATGAACCGCGTCGGCATCCAGGTCGACCTCTCTCATGTCGGTGAGCGTAGCAGCTTGGAGGCGATGGACATCTCCACCAAGCCGTGCATCTTCTCCCACTCCAACCCGAAGGCGCGCGCCGATAATCCGCGCAATATCACCGATGAACAGATCCGCCGCTGCGCCGAGACCGGAGGGGTCATTGGCCTCTCTCCCTGGCCGCCGATCTGCTGGACCGGGGGACCAAACCCGCCGTCCCTTGACGACCTGATCGGCCACATCGAGTACGTGGTCGATCTGGTCGGGATCGACCACGTCGCCATTGGCACTGACTCCGAGGCGACACCCGGCGCCTACCCCAAGGAGCTGCGCACGAGCCTGGGAGCCACGTATGGCCCAGTCACAGGCCGTTTCCAGGAAACGCACCCTGGCGTGCGGCACACGGCCGGCTTCGAATCCATGGAGGGGTTCCCCAACCTGACCGCGGCGCTGCTGGAACGTGGCTGGCGCCCAGAGGATGTGCGCAAACTGCTGGGAGAGAACCTGCTTCGGGTCTACCGTGAGTCGTGGGGAGCGTAATGTCATGAACAAGACGGAGACACTGAGTCCGGAGCAGGCGGCCCGCCTCCACAAAGACGCGATCGTCATCGATGGTCTGAGCTTCTACTACGACGGCCCGACGCCGCGCCTGAACCCCGAGCTGATCACCGCTACCAACGTGACCGTGGCCGAGACCTACAACGACTTTGGTGCGGCGGTGGAGGAGATCCTGACGGTGCGGGCGGCCCTGGCTCGAGATCCAGGTGCTCGCCTGGTCGAGCGCGCGGCCGACATCGAGCAGGCCAAGCAGGACGGTGTGGTTGGCATCATCTTTGGCCTGCAAGCCAGCTTGCCAATCGGCACCGACCTGTCCCGGATCGGCAAGCTGTACGACCTGGGGGTTCGGATCATTCAGCTCACCTACAACGATCGCACCTGGACCGGGGACGGCTGCCTGGAGCCGGTCGACGGTGGCCTCAGCCGTTTTGGGCGTGAGTTCATTGAAGAGCTGGCCCGCGTCGGCGTCGCACTCGACCTCAGCCATGTCGGACGACGTACGAGTCTGGAGGCGATCGCGGCATCTCCGAAGCCGCCGATGTTTAGCCACGCCAACCCGGCCGCGTTAACCGACAACCCGCGTAACCTCACTGACGAGCAGATCAAAGCCATCGGGGAGCGCGGCGGCCTGATTGGCTGCTGCACCTGGGCCCCGCTGTGCTATAAGAACCGGGCTGGGGTTCAGCCGACCGTCGATGACTTCCTCGACCACGTCGACTATGTCGTCGACCTGATCGGCATCGACCACGTCGGCATCGCGACCGACTCTGCGTGCACCGCCAACACCGCTTGGGTGGCACAACACAGCCTCGAGTTCAACACTGCCTTCCCGGAGATTGCCTCGGGTTACTACGCGCACTTCAGTGATCGGACGGGGATCACCCAGCCAGTCGGGGTCGAGGGCGGTATTGCCGACCTTTCGCCGATCACGCAAGGGCTGGCCCGGCGGGGCTACCGTGAGGAGGATATCCGCAAGGTGATCGGGGGGAACTTCCTTCGCCACCTGCGTGAGGTCTGGGGCAGCTAAGCGGGATCGGAAGGAGCAAGCCGTGACGACGACCGACAATAAGGGATTCCATCCCACGATCGACGAGGATCTGCCCTACATCTTCATCGACTCCTGTATGCAGGCCTGGCCGGACGCCGACTACGCCAACGCCCACCGGCATGGTGTGACCGCCTACGCGGTGACCGCCTGGGATCCGCATGCGACGGTCGAGCAGGCGCTCGAAGGCGCCATGTTCTGGCACCTCATCGCTCGCAAGTACCCCAACACGCTGGTGGTCGAGCGGGTGGATGACATCCGGCGAGCCAAGCGTGAGGGCAAGGCCGCCTTCATCATGGCAGCCCAGGGGGGCGACTTCATCGAGAACAAGCTGCACCGCATCGAGGCGTTCTACCGCCTCGGCCTGCGGATGCTGATTCCGGCCTATAACCGCACGAACGCCATCTGCGACGGCTGCCTCGACCGGACCGACAGCGGCCTCACCCGCTTCGGTCAACTGGTCGTCGATGAGTGCAACCGGGTGGGCGTGCTGCTCGACTGCTCACACATCGGGCGCCGAGCCAGTCTCGAGATTATCGACCGGAGCAGCCAGCCAGTCGTCTTCAGTCACTCCAACGTCAAGGCGATTGTGGACAACCCACGCAACATCGACGACGAGCAGATCAAGTCCTGCGCGGCGAAGGGCGGCGTGATCGGCGTCGCCCCCTGGGGCCCACTGGTGCTCAAGGAGGGTAGCACCACGTGGCCAACGGTTGACGACCTCGTTGAGCACATCGAGTACATCGTGCAGTTGACCGGCTCGATCGACCATGTCGGCATCGGCACCGACATGAGCCTCGGCACCTACCCCTATCACGAGCATGACCCGTGGGGCGAGCCGGACTACCCGAACTACACTGCCCGCTACGACGAGCACATCACGTCTGACGTTCGCTCGCGGCTGCGTGGGATCGACGGGTTCAGCACCTACCCTGAAGTCCGCACCCTTATCGACCGCCTACTCGCGCGGGGTTACAGCGATGCCGACATCCGCAAGCTCCTCGGTGAGAACTACCTGCGCGTCTTCGAGCAGGTTTGGCGGTAGTCAGTCCTACGCAACCCCCTACAGAGCGGACCCAACTTGGGTCCGCTCCGCGTCCTGCTGAGGAATGCGCAGCGACGGATCAGCAGGTGTGCAACCACAGCCGAACTGCGGTAAGCTCTCGCGCAGGGAGAGCAGGTCGACGAACAGTGCCCCTATACCCGGTGTGCGCCTGGGATCCTTGGGTGCATCGCCGAGTACAAGTGTCCACCTAGTCAGGATGACGTCTCATGCCGAAACGCAGTGAGCCGGACGGCCCGGCGCCGCTCCGGATCGGTACGACCTTGAAAGCGCTGCGGGCCGCGCGCGGGTATACCTTGCAGCAGGTTGCCGCGGGTACGGGCCTCTCAGTCTCCTTTCTCAGCCTCCTCGAAAATGACAAGTCGGATGTCTCGCTGGCACGGCTCCAACGGATCGCCCACTTCTACGGCATTAGTGTCAGCGACATCATCGGGAACGAGCGCCGGGAGGTCCGCCGCGTCGTACGACTGGCGGAGGCGCCGCAACTCTTCAGCCCGAACGAGGGGGTCGTGGTCCGGGGGCTCGTTGTGGACCCGGAGCGGGGTATAGATCCCTGGTACAGCACGATGGAACCCGGCGCCGGCTATCGTGAGCCTGTCGTCCACGCCGGGGAGGAGTTCCGGCACGTCCTCGAGGGCCACATCCGCGTCTGGCTGGGTGATGAGGTCTATGACCTCTACCCGGGGGATACGATCTACCACCCCAGCGATATCCCTCACGTCTACGCGAACGTCGGCACGACTCGATCCGTCGTGATCGGGTGTTCCACACGGATTCCCATGAGCCAGCGAATACGACGATAGCAGGACGAACTGGCCGGCCTCCGCCCCCGTACGGTTCGTCCTGCCCGGCCCCGACTACTCCAGATCGACCGACAGGAAAGCCTCGGCGAGCGCCAGGCCGGCGGGGCGGCCGGCGTCTTCGGCCCACTGGCGTACCCGAGTGTGGAGGCCGCCGGGGAACGCGGATGCCTGGCTGGCGTGCTGTTCCAGGGCCGCGATCTTCCGGTCGAAGACCGGGGCGATATCGACGAAGGTGTCGGGCTGGTCGCTGCCGAAGAGGAGCGCGCGCCCGACGACGTGCGGCGCCAGTCCCGCCGCGACCTGCTCCGGGAAGAAGGTCGCCAGCCGGCAGGCGGGGAAGGCGGCGGCGAGCGTGGCCGCGCCGACGGCGCGGTGGTCCGGGTGCTGGCGGTAGCGGCGCGTCAGTGGGTCGTGGGTCACGATCAGATCTGGGCGGAAGCGCCGGATCTCGGCGGTTAGCCGGGCGCGGAGCTCCAGGGTGTCGAACACCTCGCCGTCGGTCAGGCGCAGGAAGGTGACGTCGATCACCCCGAGCGCGCGGGCGGCCGCTTCCTGCTCGGCCTCGCGCATGCGGCTGAAGGCCACCGGGTCGAGGCTGGGGTCGGGCATGCCCTTGTCGCCGGAGGTGACGACGACGTAAGCGACGGTTGCGCCCGCCGCGGTCCAGCGCGCGACCGTCCCGCCGCAGAAGAAGTCAGGGTCGTCCGGGTGCGCCCCGACGATCAAGACCCGGGTGGCGTCAGGCAGATCGGCCATTCGTCTCCCCCTCCCACTCTTGCTTCGTGGCATCCCGGTTCTCACTGTACTGCGGCCCGATATCGCGGACCAGGGGGAGCACAGAAGCGACGACGTCCTTGCCGGTCCCCTGTGCTCCCGTCGTGCAGGGACGACAGGGGCCGGAAAATTGCCGACCCTTCTCCCCGATGTCTATGGTCTGATCACGGCTGCGCGGCGGCGTACATTCTGCGACAATACGCCGCCGGGTCGAGGAGAGGAAACTGGCATGGGGGCACGACCAGGCGCAGCAGTGGTCACAACCGAGCCGGTGGACACGGGCCGGCGGGTGCTGCTGGGCGCGAACGCGATCCTGGCCCTGCTGGCCGCGGTGAAGCTGGCCGCACACCTGGCGGTCGCGGGGAACTACGGCTACTTCCGGGACGAGCTCTACTACATCGCTGCAGGGCGGCATCTTGCCTTCGGGTACGTCGAGTTCCCGCCGCTCATCGCTCTGGTCGCGGCGCTGGTCCGGGGCACGGTGGGTGACTCGCTGGTGGCGCTCCATGTCGTGCCGGCGCTGGCCGGGACCGCGCTGGTGGTGGTGACCGGGCTGATCGCGCGGGAGCTGGGTGGCGGGCGCTTCGCGCAGGGATTGGCAGCGCTGGGCACGCTGGTCGCCACGGTCATACTGGCCATGGGCTCGCTCTTCTCGATGGACCCGTTCGATCAGCTCTGGTGGGGGCTGGCGGCCTACGTCCTGGTGCGGTTGATCAAGGAAGAGCGGCCGCGACTATGGCTCCTGCTCGGATTGGTGGCCGGCATCGGGTTGGCGACCAAGATCACCATCGCCGCCTTCGGCTTCGCGCTCGTGGTTGGGCTGCTGCTCACGCCTGCCCGCCGCTTCCTCTTTACGCGCTGGCTCTGGCTGGGCGGGCTGGTGGCACTCGCCTTCGTGCTTCCCTACATCATCTGGAACGCGGCCAACGGCTGGCCGACGATCGAGTTCTGGGGCAACTACGGCGGCAAGCTGACCGAGAGCTCGCCGGTCGGTTTCCTGCTGGAGCAGATCCTCACGATGAATCCCATGACGCTGCCGCTGTGGCTTGCCGGGCTCGCCTTTTTCCTGCGCGCTGCGCAGGGCCGTCCCTACCGCGCGCTCGGGCTGGCCTTCCTCATTCTCCTCGTACTGTTTGCCCTCACCGGCGCCAAGTCGTACTTCCTGGCACCGGCCTACCCGATGCTCTTCGCCGGGGGCGCGGTGGCGATCGAGCGGGCAACGCGGCGCGGGGCCATGCGCAGCATCCGCGTCGCCTACCCGGCCCTGCTGTTCCTCAGCGGGGTGCTGACGGCTCCCGTTGCCCTGCCGATCCTCGCGCCGGATACCTGGGTCCGCTACTACGGCTTCGTGACCGGGGCGACAGCGCAGGAGCAGGTGCATGAGGGCGGGGCATTGCCCCAGTGGCTCGGTGACCGGTTCGGCTGGGAGGCGATGGTGGAGACGGTCGCGGGCGTCTACCAGGGGCTGCCGGCCGAGGAGCGCGCCCGTGCCTGCATCTTTACCGCGAACTACGGCGAGGCCGGGGCCATTGACTTCTTCGGCCCGGCGCACGGGCTGCCGCGCGCGATCAGCGGGCACAATAGCTACTACCTGTGGGGGCCGGGCGACTGCACGGGCGAGGTCGTCATCTCGGTCGGCTACACGCCCGCGGATCTGGATGCGCTCTTCGACGACGTGACCCAGGCTGCGACGGTGACCTGCGAGGACTGCATGCCGGAGGAGGCCAACGTGCCAATCCTGGTCGCCCGTGGGCTGCGTGGGTCGATGGCCGAGATCTGGCCGCAGGCGAAGCACTTCAACTGAGCGGCGCCCCATCCTGCCCTCCCACGGGCGCACCACGCGGTGGAGGCATGTCATGCCATCCGGGCTCGTCCGCACCAAGCCGCGCGGCCTCGTGAAGCGCCTGTTGCGCTTTCCCGTCGTGCTGTACGAGCGTGACCTCGGCTGGCTCCTGGGCCACCGCTTTCTGCTGCTGACCCATCACGGGCGGACGAGCGGGCGAACGTACCGGACGGTGCTGGAAGTCCTCCAGTTCGACCCGGCGACGCGGGAGAGCATCGTCGTCTCGGCCTGGGGGCGGCGTGCCGACTGGTTCCGCAACGTGCAGGCCGGGGGCGCGGTGGAGGTGCGGACCGGGCGGCTCCGCTACGTGCCGGCCCACCGGGTGCTGTCTCGCGAGGAGGCGGAGGCGTTCTTCGCTCGCTGGGAAAAGGAGCACCCGCTGGAGGCACGCATTCTCCCCTATTTGCTCGGCCTGGACACACGCGGCCCAGCCGCGCGGCAGCAGGCCCTCGACACCGTCCCCTTCGTCGCCTTCCGCCCGCGGGACGCCGGGGAGGATGACCGATCGGACGGCTGAGGACGGACCTCCCGGGCTACCACTGTTCCAACACGGCCGGGTCGAACTCCTCCAGCGAGGGGAGGGTGAGGTCGGCCCGGCGCAGCACGTCCGGGTCGGGCGGGTAACCCCGGTTCGGGACGGCGATGACACGCAGGCCCGCGGCGAGCGCCGCGGCGATCCCGGCGGTCGAATCCTCGAAGGCCACCGCCTGCTCGGGCGCGACGCCCAGGCGCTCGCAGGCGAGGAGGTAGACGTCGGGCGCGGGCTTCCCGTGCGCGACTTCATCCGACGAAGTGACCGACTGGAAGCACTCGGCCACGCCCATTTCCGCCAGGACGAAGCGGATGAGCACGGGCGGCGACGAGGAGGCGACCGCCAGCGGGTAGCGGTCGGCCAGGGCTCGCACTGCCGGGACCGCACCGGGCAGCAGCGGCAGACGATCGTGGTAGAGCTCCTGCATCCGGGCGATGACCGCGGCCGCGATCTCCTCCTCGGTGAGCGGGATGTCGAACGCCTCGCGGATGTAGCGCGACCACTGGCGGGTATTGGCGCCCATCACCGCCTGCTGGGCGTCTTCGCCCCATGTTCCGCCATAGCGGGCGACGAACTCCCGGCGGGCCTGCTCCCAGTACTCCTCAGACTCGATGAGCAGCCCATCGAGGTCGAACACTATGCCTTTGACACCCTCGGTCACGGCTCGCTCCCGTCCATGTGCCTCCCACGTCGACGCACGGCTGCCCGGCCCGCCGCGCACATCCCGCGCCGCGAGCGGAGCAATGATTTACATAGGTATCGTGTATGCGGGAACCCCTGTGGCAGTACAACCGGGCACCTTCGCCCGTCCCCGCGGGAGTGGCCCTCACCCCCGCCCCCTCTTCCAACATGGAGTTTGACGAATGACCGTGATATACCGGAGCCGACCCCGTTGCCCGTTCGCTGTCATCCTTCGCTCCGCCGGCCGGTGCGCCTGCGCCGGGCGGCGTCGCCGTCCGAGCCGAAGGATCTCGCGTCGGCTCAGTCACGCACCGGAGCGATCCTGCGCTGCGCCGGGGCCGGCTGGCCGCCGTCCCTGGCGCAGCGCAGGATGACACGCGGGGAGTCGCGAGCGGCTGGCGGGTTTACTGAGTTAGTTCGTCAAACCCCACGTTGGGAGAGGGGAGCCAGGCCAGGGGCAAGGCGGAGCTGTGTCCGGCATCGGCGCTCCTCGTGTGTCGCTCCGATGCGTCATGCTCGCCCGAGGACCGTAGCCCCTTCCCCCGCTGCGCTATGATGGGGGTAGGCTCGTCGGTGGAGCGGGAAGGACGGCTGGGATGCGGATCGTCTCACTCTTGCCAAGCACCACGGAGATCTGCTTCGCGCTCGGCCTGGGCGACCAGCTCGTCGCCGTCACCCACGAGTGCGACTACCCCCCGGCGGCACAGAAGCGGCCGCGGATCACCCGCAATGTTCTGCCGTCCGACGTCGACGACGGGGCCGAGATCGACCGGCTGATTCGTGAGCGGGTGCTGCAAGGGGAGTCGATCTACGAGCTGGACGTGGAGCTGCTGGAGCGGCTGGCTCCGGACCTGATCCTGACCCAGGCGCTCTGCGCTGTCTGTGCCGTCTCCTACGAGGACGTGCAGGCCATCGCTCAGCGGCTACCCAACCCGCCCCGCGTCGTCTCGGTCGAGCCGCGCACGGTCGAGGAGGTGCTGGAGTCGATCCTCACCGTCGGCAGCCTCACGGAGCGCACGGTGACGGCCAAAGCGGTCGTCGCGGCGTTGCGGAGCCGAATCGCGTACATCGGAGGACGGGTTGATCCGGGCCAGGCGCCGCGCCGGGTCGTGTGCCTGGAGTGGCTCGATCCGCCGATGGTCGGCGGCCACTGGGTGCCGGAGATGGTGGCGCTGGCCGGCGGGCAGGACGTGCTCGGTCGGGCCGGGCAACCGTCGTTCGCGGTGACCTGGGAGCAGATCCGCGACGCCGGGCCGGAGGTGCTGGTGCTGATGCCCTGCGGCTACGACCTGAAGGGGACGATCGCCGAGGCGGAGCGCGCGGCGCGCACGGCCGGCGTGCTACCGCCCTTCCTCGACGACATCCCGGCCGTGCGCGACGGGCAGGTCTACGCGGTGGACGGCTCCGGCTACTTTAACCGGCCGGGCCCGCGGATCGTCGGCGGGATTGAGATCCTGACGGGCATCCTCCACCCGGAGCGGTTCGCTCGGGGTGGGCCGCCGGGCACCGTGCAGCAGATCCGGCTCGGGGTTGCGGAGCCGGTCCGGTGACCGAGCAGGTCGACCTGACGCCCGCGGCAGTGGTTCGACGGCGTGGCTCACCCGTCATCTGGGCGGCTAGCCTGGTGGGCCTCCTCACCTTCACCTATCCCTTCTTCCTTCCGGCGTTGGGTCGCCCGGAGCGCCTGACCGGGCGTGGCACCGAGGTGGCGCTCCTCTTCGCCATGCTGTCCGTCGTCTGCCTGGGAACCATCCTGCTGGAGGTCCAGGCGGGTGCCACCGCGCGCGGCGCAGCGACGTCGAAGATGGTGGCCTTCCTCGGCGTCCTGGTGGCCGTAAACGCCGCCCTGCGCCTGATTCCGAGCCTGCTCGGCGCCTCGCCGATCTTCCTGCTCATCATCCTGGTGGGGTTTGCCTACGGCGCCGACTTCGGCTTCCTGATGGGCGCACTCACCCTGCTCGTCTCGGCCTTCATCACCGGCGGGCTGGGCCCGTGGCTCCCCTTCCAGATGCTGGCTGCGGGCTGGGTCGGGATGAGCGCCGGTTGGTTGCCACGCCGAGGGGGACGGCGCGATGTGGTGGTGCTGGCCGTGTTTGGCGCCGTCTGGGGGTTCCTCTTCGGTGCGGTGATGAACCTCTACTTCTGGCCCTTTGCCGCGCCCGGGCTGGAGCAGCCGGCCGGGTTGTACTGGGTGCCGGGGATGAGCGCTGCCGAAACGCTGCGGACCTACGCTCGCTTCTACCTCGTGACCTCGCTCGTCCACGACCTCTTCCGCGCCGCGGCGAACGTGGTGCTGGTGCTGCTGCTGGCCCGTCCGGTCCTGGCACTGCTCGACCGCTTCCACGAGCGCTTCACCTGGCAGCCGTGGGAGGAGCTGCCGGTGGAGGGGTGAGAGGGCGTGATACGTCATACGTCATGCGTCCCCCTCACCCCCGGCCCCTCTCGAACGGAGCCCACCAGGGGAGAGGGGAGACACACGTAACACGGAACACGAGTGACGCATTACGCATCACATATGACGTATCGCGCACTTGTGCTGGCATAGAATGTGCGGTAATCGCGCGGGCGCAAACGAGCTCAGGGGGGAGTCTGTCCGGCTTTTGGCCGGACTACGGATGCGCCCGTTCACCGAGGGGAGAGGATCGTGCTGGAGCGTCCGGTGGCGGGAAACGAGCAGCCGGCTCCTGACGTGCGTGACGAGCCACTACGTTTCCTCGCCGAGGCCGGAATCGCCCTGGCGCGGACGCTCGATTACCGGGAAACCCTCGCCGCTGTGGCCCGGCTCGCCGTCCCAGCCCTCGGTGACTGCTGCTCCGTCTACCTGCTCGACGACGATGGCTTTCTGCAACGCGTCGCCATCGCGCACGCCGATCCGGAGAAGCAGGCGCTCGCCGTCCGCATGAGGGAGCGCTTTGCCAGCCGCCCGGATGCCCCCCACGGCCCGGCGTACGTCCTCCGCACCCTGCGCACCGCCTTCTACCCCACGATCACGGAAGCGATGCACCGTGCCGTCATCCGGGACCCCGAGCACCTGGACATCGTCCTCAAGTTGGGGATCCGCTCCAGCATCGTTGTCCCGCTCATCGCCCGCGACCGGACACTCGGGGTGATCTCCTTTATTCTGACCGAGCCGGGCCGTGAGTACGGCCCGTCGGACATCGCACTGGCGGAGGAACTCGCCCAGCGCGTCGCCATTGCCGTCGACAACGCCCTGCTTCACCGGGCACTGGCTGTTGCGGTCGAACAGCAGGCCGCATCTCTCGCCCTGTTCGACACCCTCTTTTCCAGCGCGCCGGTGGGCCTGGCGCTTCTCGACCGCGACCTCCGCTACGTTCGGGTGAACGACGCCATCGCCGCCATGAACGGTCTCCCTCCGGAGGCGCACCTGGGCAAGACCGTCCGCGACCTCTTCCCGCATCTGGCGCCCGAGATCGAGCCCCACGTGCGGCGGGTGCTGGAGACGGGGGAGCTGCTGGCCAACACGGAGCTCACGGGCGCGCTGCCCGCCGGGGCGGAGGCTCCCCGTACCTGGCTCATCAGCTACTTTCCCGTCCCCGGCGCGGACGGCCAGGTGAGCGGCGTGGGCATCGCCGCCGCCGAGATCACCGAAACCAAGCGCGCCGAGCAGGAGCGGGAGCGGCTGCTGGCCCAGTTGGAGGCCGAGCGGGCGCACCTGGAGACGGTGCTGCAGCAGATGCCGGCCGGCGTCATCATCGCCGAAGTCCCCTCCGGCCGGCTCATCCTTGCCAATGCGGAGGCGGAGCGCATCTGGCGCCTGCCGTTCCGGCCCGCCGGCAGCGTGCAGGAGTGGGAAACCATCGGCTACCGGGCGCTCTATCCGGACGGTACCCGCTATCGGCCGGAGGAGTGGCCGCTCGCACGCGCCATCACCGACGGAACGACCGTCTCTGGAGAGGAACTCGACATCATTCGCGGCGACGGATCGCGAGGCAGCATCCGCGTCGACGCGGCGCCCATCCGGGACCGGGATGGGCGGATCGTGGCCGGCGTCGTCTCGTTCATCGATATTACTGAGCGGCGCCTCGCCGAAGAGCGCGAGCGGTATCTCGCCGACGTTCGGGATGTCCTCACATCCTCGCTCGATGTCGACACGACACTGCAGCGCATTGCCGAGCTTACCGTGCCGAAGCTGGCCGACTGGTGCGCCATCCTCCTCGTCGATGACGATTGTCGCGTCGAGCGGCAGGTGATCGCCCACCAGGATCCGGAAAAGGTTCGTTGGGCACTGGAGATCGAGCGGCGCCACCCGTTTGATCCCGATGCCCCGCACGGGATAGCCCGCGTGATCCAGACCGGCCAGCCGGAGTTCTACCCGGAGATCACGGATACGCTGCTGGAAGCGGTTAGCCGGAACCCGGAGCACCTCCGTGCTCTGCAGGAGGCGGGTTTCTGCTCGATGATCGTGGCGCCGCTCCTGGCGCGTGGGCGCAGCATTGGCGCTCTCACCCTGGCCATGGCCGAGTCGGGCCGGCGCTACACGGCCGACGACGTGTCCTTGGCTCGGGAGGTCGCTCGCCGCATCGGCCTCGCCGTCGATCATGTCCGGCTCTACGCCGCCGAGCAACAGGCACGGCGGGCGGCGGAGCAGACGGCCACGCGCATCTCCCAGCTCCAGACGCTAACCGCGGCGCTCGGCGCCGCGCTGACACCGCGCGAGATCGCCGCGGTCACTATCAGCCAGGAGTTCGCCACCCTCGGTATCCGCCGCGGGATCATCGTCCAGGTGACCGACGATGACGACGTGCTGGAGGTTCTGGCTGCGGTCGGCTGCCCCGAGGAGTGGGGCGAGTACGGGCGCCGCTTCCCGCGTGAGGTTCTGGCCCCCCTGGCCGACGTCACCCGAACGGGCACGCCGATCTTCCTCGAATCGCGCGAGGCGATCGCGGAGCGCTACCCGGCGTGCAGCACCGATCCGCACTGCTCCGATGACGCGGCCCTCGCCGTGATGCCGCTCACCGTCGACGGCCGCGTCATCGGGGCAATGGGGCTCGCCTTTAGCACACCGCAGGACTTCGATGAGGAAGATCGTGCGTTCCTGCTGGCGCTGGCTCGCCAGAGCGCCCACGCGCTCGACCGCGCCCGCCTCTACCAGGCCGAGCAGGACGCACGAGCGGCTGAGGAGGCCGCCCGCCGACGCCAGACCTTCCTGGCGCAGGCCAGTTCGGTCCTCAACTCGTCACTCGACTACCAGCAGACCATGCGCACGATCGCCGAGATGGCCGTACCCGACTTTGCGGACTGGTGCATCGTCCGCATCTTGGATGACCGAGCCAGTCTCCGGCACGTGGCGATCGCGCATACCGATCCCGAGCGCCGGGATCGCCTCCACGAGGCCTACACGCGTCGCCCGCCACACCACGTCCATCCCCATCCGATCGCGGAGGCGCTGGGACGCGAAAAGGCCGTGCTGCGCCCCACGGTCGATGAGACGGACTGGATGACGATGGCCAGCGACGAGGAGCACCTGGAGGTGATCCGGCTCGTCGCGCCGCGCTCGATCATCGTCGCGCCGCTGATCGCACGCGGGCACCGCATCGGGTTGATCTCCTTTATCTGCTCGGACTCCCGGCGCCACTATGGTCCGGACGACCTCGCCCTGGCGGAAGACCTGGCTCAGCGCGCGGCCATCGCCGTCGACAACGCACTCCTCTTCCGCGCCACCCAGGCAGCGGAGGAGAAGAGCCGCCGGCAGGCCGCCCGCATGACCGCGCTGGCCGCGGCTTCCCGCGCCTTCGCTGAGGCGAGCCTCGACCTGCACGCCGTCCTGGAGACCGCGGCCGAGCGGGTCGCCGAACTCGTGAGCGACGGCTGCCTAATCCGGCTCATTCCGGGGAACGACGAGTCGGAGCCAAGCCTGCGGCCGGGGGCGATCTACCACCCGGACCCCGAGGCGCGGGCGCTGGCGCGCGCCCTGTTCACCTCCAGCGACCGCTCGGCGCTGGAAGACCTGCACTGGGAGGCACTCCAGCGCGGGCAGCCCGTCGTCCTCGAAGTGACGGACCGGGCGTCGCTCCGCCGCACGATCCGACCGGAATATCTCCCCTACGTCGATCGCTTCCCGCTCCGCCGGTTGCTGGCAGTGCCCCTCTCCGTGCGCGGCAACACCATCGGATCGCTGGCCGTGTGGCGCGACCTGACGGATCAGCCGTTCACCTCGGACGACTCGACCCTCATCCAGGATCTGGCCGACCGGGCTGCGCTGGCCATCGAGAACGCGCAACTCTACCGGGAGGCCCAGAGCGCGGTGCGCGTGCGCGAGGCATTCCTGTCCACCGCCTCGCACGAGCTGAAGACGCCGCTGACCACGGTGAAGGGCTACGGCCAACTGCTCCTCCGCTTCCTCAAGCAGCCCACGCTGGACCGGGAGCACCTCATCAAACTGGCGACTCACCTGCGTGACCAGACCGACCGCTTCGAAATGCTCGTCAACGACCTGCTCGATGTCTCCCGCATCCAGCAGGGCCGGCTGGCGCTGCGCCCGCAGTCCACCGAACTGACGGAGCTGGCCCGATCGGTGCTGGCTCGCTTCGAGCAGTCGCCCGATCGGACGCCTGCCCACCGCCTGGTCTTCGACGCTCCGGAGCCGATCCACGGTGTCTGGGACCCGGTGCGGCTCGATCAGGTGTTGACCAACCTCATCTCGAACGCGCTCAAGTACTCACCGGATGGCGGCGAGGTGCGGCTCAGCGTGCGCCGGCGCGGTGACGAGGTGGAACTGGCTGTGAGCGACGAGGGGATCGGCATTCCCGCCGGTGAACAGGCGCAACTGTTCCAGCCCTTCAGCCGCACGATGCGGGCGCGGCTCGAAATGGGCGGGACCGGCCTCGGCCTCTTCATCTCCCGGCAGATCGTGGAGCAGCACGGCGGCACCATCACGCTGGAGAGCACCGAGGGCGTCGGATCGACCTTTACCGTTCGGCTCCCCTTGACCCCGCCGGATATCCAGCCTCGCCGCGAGCGCGACGCCTAGCTTCACCTGGCCCGGCGCGCGCTCGCTCGATGACCCGCGCAGGGGCTGCCGTCCGTGACGATACAGCGCGCCGATCGTCGGCGCGCTGCTGTTCGAGTTCCCGGTGGGAGTCAACGTGATGTGTGACCCACCGTGCGCCAGCGCGGTCAGCGGCCTTGCCGGGGACGGCGAGTACACCGTCGCCGGCGGGTGGCTCGACCGCCAGTGCACGGCGGACCCGTCCCTAGATCGGCGGCTCGATGGTGATGTCTTCGTTGTAGCCGGAGTATTCCACCGTCATCGGCCCGTCCGGCGTCTCAAAGACCAACCGCCGCGGCAGGTTGTCGTCTGCGCCGACCCACATGCGCCCGGTAATTGTTCCTGCCTCCTCGTCCGGAATGGTCACATCCCAGACGGTACAGGCGACGCCGTCGATCGTCTCGGTGCCGCTCTGGACCACGGTGACATCCGGTGCACTGACTTCGTCGACCGGATCGTCCGGCGACAGCGCCCCGTAGGTGCTGAGATCCTGCGGCCCAGGGAGCTGCATCCAGGTGCCGCCCAGGTTCATGTAGGACACATCCCCGATGATGATCATCTCGAACGTGCCCTCGGCCGTCTCCATGGTCACGCGCATCCGATCGGGGCGGACCATCTCCAATATCATCTGGTGCGTCTCCCCGGGGGCAGCGGCGCTTGGCATGGTCATCTTCATCCGCAGCGTCTTAACCTGCTCCCAGGCCGCGAAGGTCGGCGCGAGCACGTCGGTGGCCGCCGTCCCGGCCGACGGCGCCTCGGTCGGGCTCTCCGTTGCCTCTGCCTCGGGGGTGCTTTCCGGCGTCGGCGTCTCGGCGGCGGTCGTGGGCGCCGCGGTCGGGCTCGACGCGGTCACGGTCGCCGGCGCGTCGGACGCCGTCGGTGCAGGGGTTTCCGAATCAGCGGCCGATCCGCCGCAGGCCCCAAGCACGAGACTCCAGGCGAGAAGCCCGACGCTGAGCGCGCGCAGGGGTCTATGTCGTCCGGAACGCAGCATACGTCAATCCCTCTCTCCAACACGAATCCCCACTCAACACACCCGATCCGTACGGGCTCGAACAAAGACTATGTTCACGGAAAGTACAAGACGGTGGCCAATGCTGTCAAACCGTTTTGCCCTATCACTCCAGTCGTACGATGGGTGCCACCCCGGCGCTGGCACGTCGCTCGCGACGAATGCCGGGGGCGAACGCACCGTGCAGGACGGGAGAGCAGGACCATGGCAGCGATCGACCTGGCACGGGAGTACATCTCGTGCGTGAACGGGCGGGACGGCAGCGGGGCCGCGGCGCTCTTCGCCCAGGACGGCGAAATCATCCTCCCGGCCGGGCGCGTCTATCGCGGCTGGGATGCCATCGCCGCCCTCATCGAGTCCGCGCCACCGGCCACAACCGCCCAGATCGCCGAGCGCACGATGGGAACCCACCGGGTGGTCCTGCATGGTGTCGTGCAAACACCCCGGTTCGCCCCCGCGCAGATCGAGTGGATCTTCGATGTGGATGGCGACCGTATCCGCCGCCTGACGATCAACCACCTGCGTGCCTGAAGGCTCGCAGGCGTGCACCTCGCGTTTCTCCGCTTGACATGAGCGCCATGCTGACGGTCCTCGCGCTGTGGTGCGTACCCGGGGCGGGTGGTGTGAGGATCCCAACGCCGTGGTGTGGGCCTGGGAGTTATGGAATTTGACGGCTAGTATGGGTGTCCGCCGGTCAGCGCGTGCCCGGGGAGGGTGGTACGAGGATCTCGCACCGCGACGTGTGCCCGAGGCGAAAGCCGCCGGGCTCACAACCAAAGCCGGCTAAAGCCGGCTGGGACGGGGTATGGCTCACGGCTCGGTGAGACGGTGTTCGCCGCTCGGCATGTGCCCGGCGGCTTTCGCCCCGGGCACGCGCCGAGCGCGTACATCCATGTAATTTGTCAAATGCCATTGGCCCGGGCACGCACCACACAGTGAACCAAGGGGGCTGCCGGCGCGTCTCGGATGAGGCGCAATATTCCCGGTTCGGCTCAGCACTCACAGGCGACGAACTCGAGCCAGCCGGGCACCTCTTCGGGGGCCATCATCTGGTGCGTTGCGTCGGCGACTGAGGCGTCGTAGATCGTGCCGTATCGGTCGGTGACGAAGATCGCGGCGAGCGGGGCGCCATCCTCTACCAGGCCGAAACGCGCATGCACCGTCAGGTCGGCGTCGGCCACGACCGGGAAGGGGAGGTCCAGATCGTGACGCAGCGCCTCTGCCGCGGCTGGTTCGGCGGCTACGACCGCGATCACCTGACCGTCCTCCGCCCGCGCGGCGGCGTATTGCTGGGCCAGCCCGCGCAGTAGCTCGCGGCACGCGGCGCAGTCCGCCTCGTGGGTGAAGACCAAGGCAAGGTTACGCCGCATGAAGTAGTCGCGTGTCCGGATCGTCTCGCCGTCCGATCCGGTTGCGGTGAAGTAGTCGATCTGGTCCCCGCGACTGGGGATCGCGCGCCGCTTGGTGTCGCTGATCGTCATGGGGGCTCCTTCCTATTGCGTACTGCGTAGTGCGTAGTAGGTCGTGCGTATGGCGTCGCACATGTCCCGCCGAGCGCCAGCCGTGTCCTGTCCATCGCCCACTACGGAACACGGAACACGCAATACGCATCACGTCTCACGCCCCAGGGTCAGCACCCGGAAGCGGCCCATCCCGCCCGGGTCGATCAGGTGCATGACGGCGGCCCGGGCGGCGAGGTACTCCTCAGCCGTGATCCCCGGTCGTCGCTGCATGGCGACCAGGATCTCGCCGATGCCGGCGTTGGCCAGGAAGTCGGCCTGGGTGGTCAGGTCGAGCACGGTCAACCCGTGGTCCCGCGCCGCGTCCATGAGGGCCGTGAAATCCACGTGCGCGGTGAGATCCTGCTCCCCGACGGCGCGGTACGGGTCGTCATGGACGGTGTGCCGCGTGTAAGCCTTGAGCGTGCCGTCGCGTCGCTCCGGCCCGTACAACTCGGCGGCCGGGTAGCCATAGTCGATGACCAGCGCGTAGCCGCGTTCCAACGCGGCGGCCACCTCGGCGATCCAGCCAGCCGGGCCGAGCGCGACCTCCGCGCGCTGTCCCTCAGCCAGCGTTACGCCCTCGCGCTCGAGCCGCTCTGCTATCTCGGGCGTTGAAAGCGGCCCTGGCTCGTCGGCGAACCAGCCGTCGCGCCAGACGACGTAGATCTCTCGCAGCTCTCCGTCGCGCATCTCCACCCGGTGCACCGGGAAGGCGTCGACGAACTCGTTCGCCAGCACGCAGCCCGTGATCCGCCCGCCCGGCTCCGGCTGGCACAGGTGGTCGGCGAATCCGGCCTCGCCGAGGCGCTCGGCCAGCTCCGCCTCCCGCGCCGGGTTGATCTCGACCGGCTCGTAGCGGAGGGCGGCGAGGAGGTCGTCGCCGTCGGTGCGGAGACCGTCGAGGATCGCGAGCGCGAGCGTCCCCGCGCCGGCGCCGTACTCCCGCAGCGTGAACGGCTCGGGGCGATCGAGCTGGCGCCACATCGCGGCGAGGCGGCGGGCGATGGTGTGGCCGAAGATCGCGTGCGCCTCAGGCGCGGTGATGAAGTCGCCCGCCCTCCCGGCTCGCACCGCGTCGGTCCGGTAGTAGCCGTACTCGGGATGGTACAGGGCGAGCTCCATGAACGCGGCGAAGGTGATACGCCCCGCGTCGGCGATCCGGTCGCGGATGATCGCGACCAGCGCCTCGTTGCTCTCGTCCCAGTACCCGCGCCCGCCTGCGCCCTGCTCGCTCATGCTGAGATTCTACTCTGCAACCCGGGTGCCGCCCGCCTCAGGTTGTCGCGGCCGGCGGGCGGCCCGTAGAATCGGGGACATGGAGACGCAGGATGCCCGCCCGATCACCGAGCGGCGCCGTCGCCGCATGGTCGACGTCCTGGCGCGCCGCCAGCCGGATCTGACGGTCGTCATCGAGAACGTCCACGATCCCCACAACATCAGCGCCGTCCTCCGCTCCTGCGACGCCGTGGGGCTGCTGACGGTGCATCTCGTGTACACCATCGAGGAGTGGCCGGAGCTGAGCCGCGTGTCGTCGGCGAGCGCGGTGAAGTGGCTCGACATCGTGCGGCACGAGAGCATCGAGGCATGCTACCAGGCGCTGCGCGCCCAGGGGTTCACCATCTACGCCACGCACCTGTCGGCCGCCAGCCGTGATCTCTACGACCTGGACCTCACGGGGCCGGTCGCACTGGTGTTCGGCAACGAGCACCGGGGCGTGTCGGACGAGGCCGTCGCAAACGCCGACGGCTCGGTCGTCATCCCGATGATGGGCATGGTCCAGAGCCTGAACATCTCCGTTGCCTGCGCAGTGTCGCTCTACGAGGCACTGCGCCAGCGGCGCGCGGTCGGCGCCTACGACCGGCCGAAGCTCTCTGCCGAGGAGCGTCAGGAGCGGCTCGTGCGCTGGCTCCAGCGCGAGCGCCGGATGCTGGAGTAACTGGCCGCGGGGTCCATCATGCCGAGGCGCCAGCCCTGCGTCGCCATAGCCGGCTTGAGCCGGCTTTCGTTGTCAGCCCGGCGGCTTTA
>NZ_JADGHZ010000262.1 GCF_019683595.1 Sphaerobacter sp.
CGCCCCCCCCGCCCGGCCGGCGCGCCGCCGCCCCCCCCCCCCCCCCCCCCCCCACGCATCACGCCTGCCGCATGACGTATGACGGTTGACGCATGACGCACACTCCCCGGCAAGCTTCGTGCATTCTCCGCTGACCGGGCACTGGAGCGTGGCCCACACGAGTCCGGTACCGGAGAGGCGGGAGCGATGCAACGGCAGGCAGTTGAGTCGAGCATGATCCGGTCGGTCGGGTACGATCCGCAGCACCAGATCCTGGAGATCGAATTCGTCAAGAGCGGTGATGTCTACCAGTACCGCGACGTCCCGCAGCCGGTCTACCAGGACCTGCTCACGGCAACGTCACACGGCCAGTACTTCCAGGCGCACATCCGAGGGGAGTACCCCTACCAGAAGCTGCCGCGCCACTAACCGCCATGAGCGGCCCGCGCGGGCAACGACGGCGTGCTACGATATCCGCGCAGCCCCGTCTTGGCGACTAGAAAGGGCAGCCATGCGCGCAGATCAACCCGCCATGCCCGCGCTCGAAGGCACCATCGCCCGCTGGGCCGCCGCGAGACCCGACGTCCAGGCGCTGGTCGTAGTCGGCTCCTACGCGCGCACCGACTCGCCGGCGGATCCGTGGTCCGACCTCGACCTGGTCCTGTTCGCGGACGACCCAACCCCGTACCTGGAGTCCACCGGCTGGCTCGACGCCATCGCGCCGCCGCGAATCACCTTCACCGAACCGACCGCGCTCGGGATCGGCCGGGAGCGCCGCGTGCTCTTCGAGGGCGGGCTCGATGTCGACTTCACCCTCGTGCCCGCAACCTGGCTCGATGCGCTCGATCCCGAGCACGGGGACCAGGCGCTGCGGGCGGCCGTTGCCCCGGTGGTGGCGCGGGGCTACCGGATCCTGATCGACCGCGATGGCCGGCTGAGCCGCGTGCTGACCGGGCTGAAGGGCGCCTCGCCCCCCTCTCCGCCGCTGCCCAGCCCGGAGGAGATGGACGAACTGATCCAGGACTTCTGGTACCACGCCGTCTGGACCGCCCGGAAGCTGCGGCGCGGTGAACTGTGGGTCGCCCTGCGCTGCTGCGACGGCTACATGAAAACCCTCCTGCTACGGATGCTGGAGTGGGACGCGCACGCGCGCGATCCGCACGTGGACACCTGGCATGAAGGCCGCTTCCTGGAACGGTGGGCCGATCCACGAACCCTCTCGCACCTGCGCAGCGCCTTCTCCCGCTACGACGAGAGCGCCGTCTGGCTCGCTCTCATGAACACCATGGACCTCTTCCGCGGGGTTGCCGGGGACACCTGCGCGCGGCTGGGATACACCTACCCCACCGAGGTGGACCGCTACGCGAGCCGCCTGGTCGAGCAACTGGCACGTCCCCAAGGACGCCAATCGATTGGATAAGCGCCTGCCCACCACGCCCCAGGTGGGCAGGGCACCCGCTGCGCATCCTCAAAAGCGGTACAATGTGTACGAACACCCGCGCCACCACGGTGGCGGGTTCACCTCCCGACCGCGGCCGGCTCACGCGTAGAGCACCGGCCGTCGTAACGAAATGGTCCACGCCGGAGTTATCAATAGTGAACGTACACTCGGCGGCCACCGGAACGGTCGCACGGCGGGAACGGGTGGGAAAGGTTCGTCGATGCGTCGTGTTCTCAGAACGATCGGCCTGGCACTGCTGGTCGCCGCCCTCGGCGGCACCGGTATCCTGAGCCTGGCCTCGCTTGGCCCGATCGCCCGCAGCGACTTCACTACCACACGCGACCCGCTGGCCGCGGCGGCCGCACCGCAGGAGTCGGCCGAGGCGCTGCCGGTCGTGACCCCAACCCCGACTCCGGCTCCCGAGCCGGCTGGGATCGGCGGCAATACGACCGACCTGCGGTGGGAAGTCGCCATCCGCACCCCCGATGGAGCGCGCGTCGGCGTGGTGACGGCTGACGCCGTGAACATCCGGTCCGCGCCGGGACTGGACGCCCAGATCGTCGGGACCGCCTTCGGCCGCCACCCCGTCCCTATCTACGACGAAGTGCCGGGGGATCCGGTCGACGGCAACCCCACGTGGTACCGCATCGGCCCGGACCGCTACATCAGCGCGGCGATGGTCGCGCCCTTCATCCCGACCCCGCCGGAGCAGACCTTCCCCGGCCACTGGGTGGACGTGAATCTCTCAAGCTTCTACGCCGTGGCCTACGACGGCGGCACACCGATCTATGCGGCGATCATCACCGCCGGGCGCGACGGCAAGACGCCGACCGGGGTCTTCGAGGTGTTCCAGCGCGTACGCCGCGAGACGATGGACTCGACGACGGTCGGCATTCCGGAGGACGACCCGCGGTACTACTACCTGGAAGAAGTCGAGTACACCCAGTACTTCAAGGAAGGGGGCTACGCGCTGCATGAGAACTACTGGACGCCCCCGTCCGCCTTCGGCGGCTTCGGCAGCAACGGCTGCATCGGCCTGCTCGAGCCCGATGCCGCGTTCCTCTGGGACTTCCTGGACATCGGGTCCACGGTGAGCATTCACTACTGATGCGTCATGCGTCATGCGTCATGCGTCATGCGTGATGCGTCCCCCTCACCCCCGACCCCTCTCCCACGAGGGGAGAGGGGAGATACACGCAACACGCAACACGGAACACACAGTACGCACTACGGGTGACGCATGACGCATGACGCATGACGCGTCCCCTCACTGCCACCGCAGCGCCGCACGGGCGGCCCAGTACCGTTCCGGTGGCTCGGCCAGGGTGGCGAGCGCGGCGCGGGCAGGTTCGTCCAGATGCACGTCGAGAGCGGCGACGTTCGAGCGCAGGTGCTCGATCGTCGCGGCGCCCGAGAGGACGCAGTCGGCCCAGGGCTGATCGAGGACTGCGGCCAACGCCAGTTGATCGATCGTGCAGCCGAGCCGCGCCGCCTCCCGCTCCAAGACGGCTCGGCCGGCGCGGAAGTCCGGGTCGGTATTGCGCGGTGTCAGCCTGCCGTTGGCCAACGCTTCCTTGACGATCACGCCCATCCCCGCCTGCCGCACGTGCGCCAGCAGCGGGCCGATTGACGGCTCCAGCACGTTCCACGTCGCCTGCACGCTGTCGAAGAGGCGCCGGCCGTCACGTTCGATGGCGAAGGCCCGCTCTAACGTGCGCGCCGAGTCCGGCCCGCTGAGCGTCAGGCCCACGGCCCGGACGGCACCGCTTTCCTTCAGACGTGCCAGCTCATCGAGCACTTCCGGCCGGTCGAGCACCCCGGAGTCCTCGGTCGCGCTGTGGATCTGGTAGAGATCGAGGTAGTCGCCAAGCCGCTCCCGGCTCTCCGCGAACTGGCGCTGCAGCGTCGGCAGGGTGTGGTCCTTGACCTCGTGAACCTCGGCATCGACTCGCCAGCCGGCGGTGTAGGTGTAACCCCACTTGCTCCCGACCGTGCACGCGGCCGGGTCAATCCCCCGTGCCCGCAGCCACGAGCCGAGGAACTCCTCGCCGCGGCCGTAACTGCGCGCGGCATCGAAGTAGCGGAGCCCGGCGGCCCAAGCGGCGTCGAGCACCGCATGCGCGTGGCGCTCCATCGCCTCCACGTCGTAGCGACGGCCCAGATCGTCCGCGTGACCCAGGGTGATGTAGCCCGGGCGCCCCAACGCCGCCATCCCCAGGCCCATCCGCGTGACCATGAGCCCGCTATCCCCGAGCCCACGAGACGCTCATGAATCTCGTATTCCGTGATCAGCTTGAAAAAAAAAATGGGGGGGGGGGGGGGGGGGGGG
>NZ_JADGHZ010000263.1 GCF_019683595.1 Sphaerobacter sp.
CAACCTTGGGAGAGGGGAGTGTTTCGTCATCCCATTCCCCCTCTCCCAAAGTTGGGAGAGGGGGTTAGGGGGTGAGGGCCATCTACTCCGGCATTTCCTCCGCCACCACGCCGTTGCGCAGCACGCCGATGCCTTCGATCTCGATCTCGACGACGTCGCCCGGGGCCATGCGCGGCGGACCGGCCGGGGTGCCGGTCATGATGACGTCGCCCGGCTCCAGGGTCATGACCCGGCTGATGAACTCCACGAGGTACGGCACGCCGAAGAGCAGCTTTGCCGTCGTCGACTGCTGGCGCACCTCGCCGTTGAGCCGGCAGGCGATCGCCAGGTCATCGGCGCGCAGGCCGGTGGCGATGGCCGGGCCGAGCGGCGTGAACGTATCGAAGCCCTTGGCGCGTACCCACTGCCCGTCCTTGAACTGGTAATCGCGGGCGCTCACGTCGTTCGAGCAGGTGAAGCCGAGGATGTAGTCGTAGGCGCGCTCGGCGGGAACATAGCGGGCCCGTCGCCCGATGACCACCGCCAGCTCCGCCTCGCTCTCCACCCGCTCGGTGCCGCGCGGCAGCACGATATTGCCGCCGTGCGCCAGTAGCGAGCTCGGCGGCTTCAGGAAGATGATCGGGTTCTCCGGCTGCTCGAACCCGTGCGCGTCCTGGGTGATGTGGTCCAGGTAGTTGAGGCCGATCGCGACGATCTTACTCGGCTCGACCGGCGGCAGCAGCGTGACCTCCTCCAGCGGGCCGACCTCGGCACCCGGCGTCAGCCCGCTGAACGGATCGCCCGACGCCTGACGTACGACCCCGTCCTCCAGGATCCCGTAGGCCGCGCGCTCCCCATCCCGGTAGCGCACGATGTGCATCGACTCCACCGGCACGACTCCTCTCGCTCAGCCGCGCCCGCGGCGCGGTATTGCCCACTCCCATTCTCACCATCTTCCGTGGCAGGGTCCGGCAGGTCAAGGTCCGCGTCTGCACGGGAATTGCGGGGTAGGTGGGGCGTCGTGCGGTTGGCGCACGCCCGCAGTGGAGGGGGGAAGCCATGCCCATCTACATCATGCTCAGCACCCTGACCGACGACGGCCGGGAGACGATCCAGGAGCGGCCGGAGCGGATCACCGAGGTCAACCGCGAGGTCGAGGCGATGGGCGCCCGGGTGGTGCAGCAGTGGGCGGTCCTCGGGCCCTACGACTTCGTCAACATCGTCGAGGCGCCCGACAACGAGACGATCGCCAAGGTCTCGGTTGCCCTCAGCAGCCGGGGGACGGTCCAGTTCCTCACCATGCCGGCGATCGAGTTGGACCGCTTCATGCAGGCGATCCGTGGGCGGTGAGCCGCAGGGAGATCCGCGCCGGGCTCCTGCTGCGCCCGAGGTCAGATCGCTCCGTGGGAATCAGGCGACGAGCCGGATCATGATCAGGCCGTTGTCGCCCAGTTGCCAGGTGTCGCCCGGGTCGGGCAGCCACCCGTCACCGGGGCCGATGACGTATTGCCCGATCAGCGTGCCCTCATGACAGTTCGCGTGGCACTCCTGGATCCAGAAGGCCGCGACGGCGACCACATGGAACTTGACATGCGACCCGTTGCCTTCTCCTGAGTCCGCGATTGGCAGGAGCAGGATGCAATCGTTGACCGATGAGCCCGGCCGGCATCCCCGAAGGCCGGGCACCTTGATGCGTACACTGGCGCGCGTACCCGGAGTGCCCTCCCAGATCCCGGGGATCGGGATGTTTTCCTCGTCGTTGTCTCCGACGAGGCCCTTGAACGCGTTGCCCGTCCCACAGCGGGAGATGCCTTGCGGGGCGTGAATGCGGAACGTCTTGCCGATCGCCTCCGGGTCGATCTCGCTCGTTCCCGGCTTCAGGATCGAGAGCGTTCCGCCATCGGCCAGCTCGGTGTCGTACCCGCAGACGATAAACGGCGCATCACCTGGAGCATTGGTCACCTTGAAGACTCGCGCTCGCGCCATCGCCTCGGTCGAGGCGGTATCGGGCGCGCCGGGCACGATCTGGATGAAGAAGGTTCGGTGGGTCTCCCTGACCCGAACCTCCACGCCCGTCGCCTCGTCCGGCGGCTCCTCGCTGCAGTCCCCCAGGGGATTGTCCGACGCGTCGACGTACTGGCACGACACCAACTGGGGTGTTGCGCCGCCGAATCCGTTCTGGGATACGACCTGCGCGACCTCGTTTCGGACCGGGAGACGGACATCCGGAGTTGACTTGGTCAGGTACTGCGCGCCGGCCAGCGCGCCGGCGTCGGCGGCATTCTGGATCGCGCGCTTCTGGGAAAACGTGTAGCCCAGGTCGATGGCGAGGCCGGTCATCCCGACCATCCCCACCAACGCCACGGCGAAGAGGATGAGTACCTGCCCGCGCGCGCGGGCCTGCCACAACCAGCGGCGCATTGTTTCCCACGTCATGTCGCTATCCTCGCCGTCGCCTGAGCCCGTAGGTTCACGGGGCCGAGCCCGAAGAAGCTCTGGAGAAAACTCGTGGTGACCGGCCTGAACGTGCGGGTGGCCGAAACCGTGATCGTCGCGTCCTCCTGGCCTAGTTGAATCTGGCTGCACGCCACGGGACGACAGGTGACCGTCACCGCCGTATCCGACGGCACGCCGTGGGCGTGTACGCGCTGCCGGATGCCGTCGGTATCGTCCGGAGCCGTCATGCCGTAGCGCACCCCGCGGAAGGCCGCATTCCGCATCTGGACGTAGTCCACAAACATCCGGCCGAGGTCGATCGTGCCGAGCAGCAAGAGCAGCAAGAGCGGCAGCGCAATGGCCAACTCCACCAGGCTCTGGCCTGGGGTTCGCCGGCGCGGTGTTGTGTGCTTGTCGGCCCAGACGCGCATCATCAACCTCTCTCGCCCGCGGGTTCTGTGGGCGTCACTCGATGACGTTCTCCGCCGATGCCTGGAGGGTGAGCGGCCGGATGCCGAGCAGGCGCTGGGTTACCGCCTGGAAGTGCAATCTGGCCGTGACCCGTACCGTCCCGCCGGGCTCGCACCCGCCCGGGGAACAACTGACCGTGACATCCGCGGCGCGGATACCCAGACTCGGCGACTTATTGACGACCACGTCCTTGATGCCCGCGGTCTGGGTCGGGTGTATCTGGGCGTAGCGTGCCCCTTCGCGGACGGCATTGGTCAACTCCGAGTACACGAAGATCGCGCGACCGAAGTCGACCGTGCCGAACACGATCATGAAGAACAGAACACCGGCGATCGCGAACTCGACGACCGCCTGTCCCGCTGTGTGACTCCAACCTGGCCGATGGCTGTGCATCGGCTGACTCCGATCTCCAGATCACGGACAACCGAAGCACCCGCGTAGCCTCAGCGTGAAGGGAGAATTCTCCCTTTCACAAGGGATTTTCGTCCTGTTAAGCGGCCCTTTGACGGGGCTGAAACCGGTACGTTCGTCTATGCGCGGGTCGTGGGCGGCACAACGTACCTGCCGACGCCACGCGGCGGGGTGACGAGCATCTCGGGCACGGGGCAAATGGAGTGGGACGAATTCACCCTGCCTACCAGCCGCGCCGTTTCCCGCCCGCCTCCGGTGGCTCGGGCCGCTGCCGACCGTCTCCGGGGTGGGTGGCGTGAGGATCACCGCGGCATGGCGCGTGCCCGGGGGTTAACCCCCGGGCTCACAACGGAAGCCGGCTGAAGCCGGCTATGGAGTGCGGCGGCTTCGGCCGCCGCTTTGGTATCGCGCGGGAGCAGCCGCGCGC
>NZ_JADGHZ010000264.1 GCF_019683595.1 Sphaerobacter sp.
GGGGGGGGGGGGCGGGCGGCCCCCCCCCCCCCCGGGGCTGGTTCTGCACAGGTGTCGTGGCACGGGTTGGGTGGCGCGCGGGTCCCCGCGCTGTGGTCCGGAATCGAGGTGGGTGGTGCGACGGATCCCGCCACCCGGGCACCTCCCGGGCGGCAGGGTCCTCATGCCGAGGAGCCGGCCCTGCGTCATCCCAGCCGGCTTCAGCCGGCTTTTCTTGTCAGCCCGGGGCTTGAGCCCCGGGCACGCGCCACGGCGTGGGATCCTTGATGCCACCACCCCTCCACGCCCGGCCTTCCCAGCCTCGATACAATTGAGTGTATAGACGAGCAACGACCGGGCGTGGCTGCGGGCTGGCGGAATGCGACCTGCTTCGGTGGGCTCCGTACCGGTCGGCGCTATCGGGGAGGAATGGCTATGTGGTTTCATCGCACCCCATCGACCTTGATCGCGCCCGAGGAGGCGCTGCCGGGTCGTGACCGCCCGGCGTTCGCGATTCCCACCCACCACGCGGTGCTGGGTACGCCGATCCAGCCGCCCTTCCCGGAGGGGCTGGAGACGGCGGTGTTTGCCCTCGGCTGCTTCTGGGGCGCCGAGCGGCTCTTCTGGCGGATCGACGGGGTGTACACCACGGCGGTCGGCTACACCGGCGGCTTCACGCCGCACCCGACCTACGAGGAGGTCTGCACCGGGCGCACCGGTCACGCCGAGGCGGTGCTGGTCGTTTTCGATCCGGCGAAGGTGTCGTACGAGTCGCTGGTGCGTACCTTCTTCGAAGAGCACGACCCGACCCAGGGCATGCGCCAGGGCAACGACATCGGGACGCAGTACCGCTCGGCGATCTTCTACGCCGACGACCGGCAGCGGCGGATCGCCGAGGGGGCACGCGCGGCCTACCAGGTGGCGCTGCACCAGGCCGGTCACCGTGAGGAGATCACGACCGAGATCGCGCCGCTCGGCCCCTTCTACTACGCCGAGGAGTACCACCAGCAGTACCTCCACAAGGTGCCGAATGGCTACTGCGGGCTGGAGGGAACCGGCGTCGCCTGCCCGGCCCCGGCGATCACCGGTGGCGAGGATGACGGGCTGAAGCCGCTCGCGAGCACCGAGGAGGAGTGGCGGCAGCGCCTCACGCCCGAAGAGTACGCCGTGCTGCGGGAGGCGGGGACCGAGTGGCCCTTCACCGGTGAGTACACCTACACCGACGACGAGGGCATCTACCGCTGCCGTGCTTGCGGCAACCCACTGTTCGATAGCGGGACGAAGTACGACGCCGGCTGCGGCTGGCCGAGCTTCACCCAGGTGATTTCGCCCACGGCCGTGACGCTGCACGAGGATGTGTCATTCGGCATGCACCGCATCGAGGTGCGGTGTGCCCGCTGCGACTCGCATCTCGGGCATGTCTTCAACGACGGGCCGATCGAGGCCGGCGGCCAGCGCTGGTGCATCAACAGCCTGTCACTCGAGCTGGAGCGGCGCTAGCTCCCGTTTGATGCAGGCGGTGTGAGGCGAGCTGGAAGGATCCGTCCTTTCGACGGGCTGGGGTGAGGGGAAACGGATCTCTCTAGCTCGCTGATCCGTGCTGGTCCAGATCGCAGGGACACGCGAACGCGCAGACACCTCGCGTCGTCCCTGCTATACTCCGCACCCATGGCGGAGCGAATCGCACGCATCAACCCCGAGACGCTGCACCCGACGCCCGGCTACCACCACGTCACCGTGGTCGAGGCCGGACGGTTGGCATTCCTGGCCGGGCAGTGCCCGCTCGACGGCTCCGGCGCGGTGGTGGGTGCTGACGACCTCATGGCGCAGGTCGATCAGGTGGCGGCCAACGCGCTGGCGGCCCTGGCCGCGATCGGCGCGGGGCCGGAGGACGTAGTCCGCGCGGTGATCTACGTCGTCAGCGACGACCGCGCGGAGTTGGCCGCGGTCTGGCGGCGCTTCCGGGCCTCGGCGTTGGCGCCAGCCTTTGCCAGCGCCAGCACGCTCTTGGGTGTGGCGCAGCTCGGGTTCCCCGAACAGCGTGTCGAAATCGACCTGACCGCCGCGCTACCGGGGTAAGAGCACGGCATCACCGGAAGGTTTTCCGTCGTGGACGACGAGCGGCAGCCGCGAAACAACGAGACGCCGGAACGGCCCGACGAGCCACGTCGCAGAGACCGATGGCAGGGGATGACTACGGGCATCGGTATGGGCATCGCGCTCGGGGTCGGGCTCGGTCTGGCGATGGACAACCTCGCGCTGGGGATCGCCATGGGGATCGCGATCGGTGCGGGGATCGGTGAGATGTACGAGCGGCAGCAACGCGACGAGTGACCGCCCTCACGCCTTCCGGGGCATCAGCGCCTCGACGCCGTCGAGGATGTGCTCCAGCCCGAAGACGAACGGAACGTCCAGACCGTCCGGCTTGTCGAACACCCCGGCGGCGATGACCCGGTGCCGGGAACTGCCGGGGATCGGTCAACTGGAGTACCGCGGTAGAACCAGGCTTCGGCCCGTGCCGCAGCCATTCACGTACTCCCCACGCCGCTGCGAAGCTCGCCGGGAGCCCGGCCCATCGCTCACCCGCCATCGTCCGACGTCGGCCATCGGCACGGTGGATCGAGGGCATACGCCTTGCCGGAAACTAACGAACACCGCCCTCGCACGGGATGAATCGATCGCGCGAGAAGGAGAGTGCAGCCGGTTCGTCGTGATCCTGCTGTCTGCTAGTATCCCGATTACTCCGGGCACTGCTGAGGAGGCGAATCAAGTGGCCCATGTCCTGGTGGTCGACGACGACTTCAGCATCCGCCAGGTGATCCGCTTCGCCCTGGAAGACGAGGGCTACACGGTCGACGAGGCAGCGGACGGTGAGGCCGCGCTGTCGATGATCGACCTGCGCCACCCCGACGTCATCCTCCTCGACATACGGATGCCGGGTATCGACGGCTGGGGTTTTGTCGAGCACTACCGCGAGCGTCACGGGCACCAGGCGCCGATCATCGTCATTACCGCTTCCCAGGATCCGTTCCAGCGCGGGGCGGATGTCCACGCCGACGACCATCTCGCAAAGCCGTTCGACCTCGATGTCCTGCTGGAACGCGTCGCCGCCCTGGTCGACCGCACGGGCGGCGCGGATGGGTAGCATCAGGCTCACGTTCCCGCGTTGGATTCCGTGGCTCGGTATGTGCCCGGGGTTGATCGGCGTTTGACGAGTTGTGAGGGTGTCCCTGGTCAGCCCGTGCCCGGGGGTAATGAAGTTTGACGAATTACTGTGGTACACGTACCGGTCCGTCGTCTCGTCCTTGTCATCCTGAGCGGAGCCGGCCGGCGCAGAGCGCCGGGCGGCGGAGCGAAGGATCTCGCATCGGAGCGGCCACGCAGCGAAGGATGACAACGCGGGGAGTCGTGGGCGGCTATCGGCTAGACACGACTAATTCGTCAGACCCCATAAGCCGGCTGGGGTGACGCAGGACTGGCGCCTCGGCATGGGGGATTCCGCCGCCCGGCACGTGCCCGGGGCTCAAGCCGCCGGGCTGAGAAAGCGAAGCCCACTGAAGGGGCTGGGGATCATGCGCCCGGTGGGGTGCTGGAGCGGAAACGCCTGCGCGTGGTCATCGTAGCCCCTTCAGTGGGCTTACCCAGTGTCAGCCCGGCGGCTTGAGCCCCGGGCAAATGCCAGGCGGTGTACGCCGTATCATCTGGGTCTCGGCCCTGCGGCGCCCCAGCCGGCTT
>NZ_JADGHZ010000265.1 GCF_019683595.1 Sphaerobacter sp.
CGGGAAGAGCCCGGCGGGAGTCGCTACCAGGTCGCGGCCAAGGACGAGGCCGCTGACGATCGTTTCCCGGGGCGGGTCGCTGGTCGAGAGCACGGTGGTACTGGTTTGCCACTGCACGCCGTCCGCCAGAGGCAGCGACGGGAGATAGCGGACCGGCGGCCAGTAGACTACCGACTCCAGCAGGCGGCCGGAATCATCCACCCGATCGTGCCCGTGGAGCGTCAGCCCATCCGGGCCAACCGACCAGTAGGTCACAAAGCGCCCGTTCCAGCCCGACTCGCTGCGGGTGATCAACGTCGATCCGGCCGTGAAGGAGTCCGAGGTGCCGGCGATCCGCCACTCGGTGTCCATGCCCATCGTCGTCGCATAGGTCCAGGTCCGACCCTGGACCATGCCGTACCCCACGAGATCGCCCGTGGACGTGGTGGGGGGCGTGGCCGCGTAGCGCCAGCGCCAGTAGTGCAGCCCGATATTCCCCATCTCCACCTGCCACCCGGCTGGGTTGTCCGGCGTGTAGGTGAGCACGCGGCGCTCGAAGGGCTGCACCAGTACCCAGCGCTCGACGCCCGCCACCTGCACCCGCGTCCAGAACGGGTCGGCGATCGGATAGCCGAGGACGAACAGCCAGTCGAACAGCGGATCGGCCATGGCGAATCCGCCGTCGCTCGCCACCAGCCCGGGCTGGGTCATGAACTCCCAGAAGGCGACCGGGATGTTGTACCCCACCGGCGTGCCCCAGGGACCGGTGTAGGTGATGTAGCGGGTGAAGCGCGCCTTGGGGTCCTGGACGGCCCCGTCGTACGTGCTGGGGCCGTCTGGCAGCAGCGCCATCGTCGCGGCTTCGCCGGTGCGGTCCGGCTGGCTCTGGTCGACGACCGCCTGCAGGTCACGATACGTCGGGAACGTGTTTGTGGGGTCGCCGGCCACCGGCACCTCCGCCGCGGGCCCGTTGAGGAACGTCGCGTCGCCGATCTGCACGCGCCCGCTGATCAGCTCGCGGGTCAGCAGGCCGCTGGTGACGTACCAGGGGCTGGTCTGGTCACCCTGCGGGTTCGTCAACTCCATGCGCCCCTTGTCGAAGTACTGCACCCGGCGCGCACCACCCGGCGCGTCGACGTAGCGCTCGGTGACGACGGCGTCGAGCGGCGCCGGCCCCCAAAGCCAGGAGCGCGTGACCGCCGAGGTAGCGACCGGCCGGTCGGTCCGTTCCCAGAGACGAGCGAAGGCAGGCTCACCGATGGCGGGCGTATCCGGCGCAGCGCGCACGCCGACCGGGGTACCGGCCATGCCGGCCAGGAGCAGGGTGAGGATGATCGCGACACGGAGGGAATTGGACACGACCGGACTCCGACCCTGGACCGCGGCGCCTGCCACACATTGCAGGTACGCCCCGCTGTGCGGCGTCACCCATCGGGACGATATGCGCTCGCAGGCTAACGGTACGGGGTGACGCAGACGACGAACAGAGTCTAACAGGTCCGGTGCCCTGTGTGTCCTAATGTCGCGCGGGTCGTGAGTTTGCTGACCTGAGGTAGCTGTGGTCGGGGATTGCGGCGGTGGCTCCCCAGCTCCTGCGGCGCGGGATCCTCACACCACCCATCCTGGGCACGCACCGCGGCGCGGGATCCGTCACGCCACCCACTCCCCGGCCACGTGCCGGCCGCGCCGGGTTCCGCTCACCACCCGGTCGGCTTCGGCCCCAGCCCGCTTATGAACGTTGAGGAATGAGCCTGGTATCCCCGTCAGCAGCCCGCGACCCCACGCGGGTCACGCTGTGCGGCGCCGAGGGCAGTCCATCCGGGCAGCAGGCACTAGTGGAAGTGGTTGTGGCCACCGCCCGCAGTCAGGTAGAGGATCGCGATCGCCACGGCCACGACGATGATGACGACCATCGCCGTCCGCGGGATCTCCTCCTCCTCATCCTCACCCTGCTCTTCGTGCCCTGCGTGGCCCACGAGGTCCAGGTCCTCCGGGATGGTCTCGTGCAGCGGCTGGTCCGACTTCTCGGACATAGGCTCCCTCGAATCAGGTCAGGCCCAGCAGGCGGTCGAGCCGCGCCTTGTCGAAGCCGATGACGACGTGCTCGCCATCGATCAGCGTCGTCGGCGTCAGGTACGAGCCCAGCTCCAACAGCTCCCGGAGCGCGTCCGAATCCTCGGTGATGTCGCGCACCGTATAGGTGATGCCGCGTCGAGATAGATACTCCATCTCCTGACGGCAGGCCCGTCACCCAGGCTGGGAAAAGATGACGACCGTATGCATAGCGGCTCTCATCTCCAGCGCACGCCGCGAACTACCGGTGGTCGACCGCACTGTACCGCAGGATCCCCACCACGTCCACGCGATGCGCCCCCTGACCGTATCGTTCATCTTCGTGCATCGTGCGGTACGATGAAGGTACAGGGGAGAGGGAAGGTCACGGTCCCGGGAGTGACGGGGGTCGTTGCCCGCGTGGCGGGCTTACGGCGACCGCCACCGGCAGGGTGCGGCGGACCGATCCGCGCGGGCCGGCACCCGGACGGATTGCGAGGGGCGGGCATGCGCCAGCGAATCGACGAGCGCATCGTGACGATCGGGGGTGGCACCGGCTCCTACACCATGCTGTCGGAGCTGCGCAAGGTTGCCACCAACCTGTGGGCCATCGTCACCATGATGGACTCGGGCGGATCCTCGCGCCGGCTGATCGACGAGTTCGGCCGCCCGTTGCCGCTGGGAGACCTGCGCCAGGCGCTCGTGGCCCTCTCGCGCGCCAGCGCGCTCTGGCGCGAGCTGTTCAACTACCGCTTCCCCGAGTTCCCCGACGCCACCACGCAGGGCGTCGGCGGCCACGCGCTCGGCAACCTGATCCTCCACGCACTACAGGACCTGAACGACGGCGACCTGCTCGGCGCCATCGAGGACGCCGAGGAGCTGCTCCGCACGAACGGCCACGTCATCCCGGTCACGCTCGATCAGTCCACGCTCTGCGCCGAGTTGAGCGACGGGACCGTCATCCGTGGCGAAGCGGCCATCGACCGCCCCGAGGGCCGGCCGGTGCTCCCGATCCGGCGGATCTTCCTCGACCCGCCGGTGCGCGCGACGCTGCGGGCGCGCAAGGCTCTGGAGCGGGCCGACAAGATCCTGATCGGCCCCGGCGACCTCTACACCAGCGTGCTCCCCTGTCTCCTCGTTGAGGGCGTGGCCGAGGCGATCCGCGCGAGTGACGGCGAGGTGATCTACATCTGCAACGTGATGACCAAGCACGGTGAGACCGACGGCTTCGCGGCATCCGACTTCGTGCGGGAGGTCCATCGCTACCTCGGACGCCGGGTCGACGCCGTCGTCGTCAACACCGGCGACTACCCACCCGAGCTGCTCGCCCGCTATGCGGCCGAACGGGCGGAACCGGTGCGACCCGATCTCGACGCGGTGCGGGCGCTGGTGCCCCGTGTCCTGACCGGCCCCGTCGCGCAAACCGAACGGCTGATCCGCCACGACGCCGAGCGCGTCATCCTGACGATCTGGCCCGAACTGGCCGCATAACGGCGCCGTTCTGGCCGGCAGCGCCGGTACCATCGCGGCACGTCACGGCAGCGCGTGATGTGGATCCTCATCATGGACCACTGACGGCACCGATTCCGCGCGCTACGCTATCCTGACGGTGCGTGAGCCGTCGCCGTGCCCCAGGGGCACGGCACGAGCCCGAGGAGGTGTGCGTT
>NZ_JADGHZ010000266.1 GCF_019683595.1 Sphaerobacter sp.
TTTTCCTCCCCCGGGGGGTTTGGGGGGGGGGGGGGCGCGGGCGCGCGGGCGGCCCCCCGCCGCAGGAACGCGAACGGCACCGGTACCGGGACAAGCCGGTCGGTGTCGACCGGGGATGAGGCCAGCACCGCGGCATTCGCGCGCTCGAAGTCGTCCAGGAACTCGCGCAGGTGCCCGATTTGCACCGGTGCCGGCTCGTCCTCGAAGATCACGAAGGCCACCGTGTACTGGCCGCGAGCGAAGTGCACGACCTGCCCCTCGGCCAACTGGGTCTTGTGCACCCGCGAGCCGAACATCTCCTCCGACAGGCTGTCGAGCGCCGAAACCATGCCGGTGATGAGCGACTCATCGAGCGGGAAGTGCCCGCTGGTGAAGATCGGCACGCCGCTGGGATCGAGCACAGCCAGCGTCAACACCTGCACCTGTGGCACCTCGGTCAGCGCCAGCGGCGCCACCGGCCGGTTCTCCGCCGCCAGCACGTCGGTGCGGCGGGCCTGCAAGTCGGCCAGCTCGCGGCGGAGGGCATCCAGGTAGCCAATCAACTCGGTGTGCATCGCGGTGAAGCGACTCAGGCTCAACTCGCCGAACGACAGCAGGTGGTTGAGGTAGTCCAGGCGGACCAGCACCACCTCCATCTCCCGCTTGACCTGCTCCATCCGCTCGTGTCGCCGTCGCTCGGCCTGCGCCACACGCGAGGCACTCCAGATCCGCGCGAGCTGGCGCTCACGCAACTCGCGCGCGTATGCCCGCTCATCGACGGGGCTCGACGACTCCACCGCCGGCTCCGGCGGGGCATCGGGCCAGTCGGCATGGAGCAGCGCGTGGTAGTCGAGGGTGTGGCCGGTCGCGGCCGCGGCAGCCCCGGCGAGGCTCGCGATCCAAGTCATGCCCAGCGGGAACGAGAGGAGCAGCGCGCCTTCGCGCGTCAGCCCACCGGGCCAAGGCACCCCGGCCAGCAGGAGCGTGCCCAGGTCGGCGGCCAGCCGCGCCACGCGCCCGGTCTCCACCCCATCCCCCGGGAAGAGCCACAGCGTCAGGACCATCCCCGCCAGGGCGAAGCGCACCAGATGGAGCGTCATCGCGATCAGCGCATGGCGCAGGACGAAGCGGCTGCGGGGGAGCAGCCCCGCGATGACGAGTGACAGCGGCCCGACGTAGGCCAGCGTCGCCATGAGCCGGCTGCGCCGACCGGGCGTGGTTCGCGGTGGCTGGCTGCTACCCGACATCGGCTCACGGCTCCTCGACCGGCTCGCCCCGGCAGGAGTCCGGGGCGGCGATAGCCCCACGGTGCCGCTGGCCGCCGTGGTCATCTCCGCACGCTGCCGCGAGTATAGCAATCAAGCCACCCCCCACCGGGTAGGACTTTGGTTCATATTCGCCCTAGGCATCCGGATCGTCCACGCAAGCCCGGATGTCGACCGGGGACTCCCCATCAAAGGTGATCCCGATTCGGCGAGGAACGGCCTCTTCCACGGCCACCGCTCGGGCAACGGCGCTTATGTTATGATAGGAACCGGAGGCGCCATGGCGACGGATCGGCCGAGCCGGAAACAACGACACAGCAGCCGTCACGCGGGTATGCCCGAGCCCCTACTCGGCACCCAGGCACCGCGGGGTGCCACCCGCCGGAAGATCCTCACCACGCTGAAGAAGAGCGAAGGGCTCACCGCGGACCAGCTCGCCGCGCTGCTCGGCATCACCGCGATGGCGGTGCGCAAGCACCTGACTGCCCTGGAACGGGACGGCCTGGTCGAATCGACCACGGTGCGACGCCCCGTCGGTCGCCCGGCCCACGTCTACCGCCTCTCTTCCCTGGCGGACGACTATTTCCCCAAGCAGTACGACCTGGTGATCACCGACCTACTGGCCGACCTGGTGCAGATCGACGGCGAGCAGAAGGTCGACCTCCTCCTCTCGCGCCGCGCCGAGCGCACCCGCGACTACCTGGCCCAGCGGCTCCAGCCGGCCACCACCCTCGCCGAGCGGGTCGCCGCGCTCGCGGCAGGGATGGACGACCTCGGCTATCTGGCGAGTTTCGAGCAGGTGGACGAGGACACCTTCCTGCTCAAGCAGTACAACTGCACTATCAGCCGGGTCGCCGCCTGTTTCCCCTGTGCCTGCCGCTACGAGGCGGAGATCTACCGGGAGCTCCTCAACGCCGACGTCGAGCGCGCAACGCACATCGTCGCCGGCGACCACATGTGCTGCTACGTCATCAGCGCCCACGAAGCCTCGACCAATCCCGACGGACGCCGGTAATCTGGGAACACACAACCGATACGGCGCATGGGCGTTGCATTCCGCGTCGCTCGGCACCGCTCACCGCCCGGGTTGGTACGGAGATCGCGAACCGCGTGGATGAAGCGTCGCGACGGCGTGGAGGGAGGACGGCATGGCAGAGCAGGCGCCCGGGTATCAGCTCCCTGAGGTCGGCAAGATCTCACCCGACGTGTTCGAGCAGGTGATCAAGCCGCGGCTGGGGCGACACCGGCCGGAGGTGCTGGTCGGGCCGCAGCACGGCGTGGATGTGGGCATCATCGACATTGGCGGCGGCCGGGTCATGGCAGTCACCACCGATCCCTTCTTCATCGTGCCGCAGTACGGCTGGGAACGCGCCGCCTGGTTTGCGGTGCATATCCTGGCCTCCGACGCGGCCACCTCGGGCCTGCCGCCCACCTACTTCGTGGTTGATCTCAACCTCCCCCGCAGCATCACCCGCGAGGGGCTGGAGGCCCTCTGGTACGCCGTCGACGCCACCTGCAAAGAGATCGGCATGGCGATCGTCACCGGCCACACCGCCCGCTACGACGGCACCGACTACCCCATGGTCGGCGGCGCGATGGTGATGGCCGTCGGCGAACGCGACCGCTACGTCACCCCGGCGATGGCGCGCGTCGGCGACGCGGTGATCGTCACCAAGGGCGCCGCCGTTGAGGCCACCGGACTGTTCGGCGTCACCTTCCCCGACCGCATCGCCGCCGCCTGCGGTCAGGAGATCGCGCGCGAGGCCGAGGCGACCTTTTACCAGATGTCGGTGGTGAAGGACGCCATGACCGCGGTTGAGGTCGGCGTGCGCGACGACGGCGTGACGGCGATGCACGACGCGACCGAGGGGGGCGTTTGGGGCGGCCTGTACGAGATCGCCGTCGCATCCGGCGTCGGGATGGTGGTCGAGCAGAACGCCATCGTGGTGAGCCCCGCCGCGCGGGCCGTCTGCGACCTGTTTGGCATGAACCCCTACGCCGCCATCAGCGAGGGCACCTTGATCATCACCTGCCGGCCGGAGAAGGCCGCGGCCGTGCTGGCGCGCCTGGAAGACGCGGGCATCGCCGCATCGCAGGTGGGCGAGATCACCCCGCCCGAGGAGGGGATCCGCCTGGTCCGCGACGGACGGGAGGAGCCGCTGGAACACCCGCGCGTCGACCCCTTCTGGGACGCCTTCGCCCGCGCCCTGGCGGAGGAGGCGGGGTAGGCGGCCTTTACACGCGATCCCTGGTCGGGGTGGGCTCCGGAGTCCGTGACGAATGAAAAGGGTCTACACGGTCGGCCCGTGCCCGGGGCTCAAGCCCCGGGCTGCCAACGAAAGCCGGCTGAAGCCGGCTGGAGGAATCGGGCTCCACACCCCGCCAGAACTTATAGCCAACCCGCCAGTGGCCCGGGCGAA
>NZ_JADGHZ010000267.1 GCF_019683595.1 Sphaerobacter sp.
CGTCGGAAACAGGTGCGAGTAGGTATCGAGGGTCAATAGTGTACGCTCGGTGTGGACGCAAGCGCATGCTGCTACCGTGCGACCGTCAGCAGTCCTACTTCCCATCATCCGCCCCCAAAGCGCCGGAGCGCCGCCCAGGATCCCTTGGCCCGCTTTACGTCGGTCTCCGAGACGATGAGGTAGCGCCAGGTGGCCTCCACCTTCGGGTCGGCGCTGACGTGGTTGGCCCAGCGACGCGCTGCCTCGCGCTTGGCGTCCACCTCATCGCTCGCCATCGCTCGATCCATCTTGACCTCGATGATCCAGTGGATACCCTCCCGGTCGATGGCGATGAAATCGGGGTGATAGTCTCTCCCCTCCGTCCACAGAATGGGGAGGTCGCCCTGCTGGAGCCGCACCCATTGCACGATGGCCGGGTCGTCGTCTAACAGGTTCGCGACGTCGCGTTCCGTGCTCGAGTCGAACCAGTCCTCGGGATAGAGCGACTTGGCATAACCCTGGTAGCCGACTCCTCGCCGGAAGGGACCATAGCGGTCCTGGCTCGTCTCAGCCCGACCAACGCGCGTCCGATTGAACGTGACTAGCTCCACCACCTGGTCGAAGCGTGGCTTGGCGGCGAACCGCCGCTGCTGCGTGGTCAGCACCTCGAGGAGTCCCTCGACGGCCCGGTCCAAGAAGGCGCTGAGTACCTTTGGTGCCTCGGGACCGAGCCCGGCCAGGAAGGCATCCACGATCTCGCCCGCCGGGCGGATCTCATTGGGGCGCGCAGGGACGACCGGGGCCGCGAGCACCCGTTTGATCAGCTCCTCCCGCAACTCTTCCAGTGGCTTCACGGGGACTGGCGAGTCGACGGTGTCTGCCGCGCGCTGGGTGACGAGTCTAGTCTGCCGGAAGCCGACGGGATCGACCTCCGTTTTGACGTCCAGCAGCACGCGGCGCAACGCGTCTGGTGGGTCGGCAGCCAGCCGTTCACCAAGCTGACGGAACGGCCCGAGATCGGTGATGTCGGCCAGAGAGAAGGAGCTGGGTGCAGCCGTCATCAGGAGGCGCGGCACGCGTAGCGCCGGCCGGTCATCACGCGGGACGAGGGTGCGGCTAAGCCCCTCGACCTGCTGCTCGGCTCGCCCCGTTGCGGTGTCGACGCTCTGCACCTGGATGAGCTGGCCCGTCGCGGTTCCACTCGTGCCCGACGACGGCATTTGCCCCAGTGGCGGGCTGACCTCGGTCCGTTCGACGACACGCTCGAGCTGTCCCTGGGCCGTTTGGCGCAGTACCGCGCGGGTGCGGTAGTCGATGAACTGTTCCTGTAGCACATGAGCCTTGCGCAGAAGGTCTTCGTAGCGCTCGTGCCCGAGCACCTCCAGTGTGTCCAGGAACTCGACGCCGGTGTAGCGGCCGAAGGGGAGTCGCAGGCCGCGCCCGAGTGTCTGCTCGGTCAACAGCTCCGAGACGGAGGCTCGGAGCGAGGCAATGACGTAGACGTTCTTGACGTCCCAGCCCTCCTTGAGCATCCCGACTGAGATGACGATGCGGTACGGGTTGTCCGGCTCTTCAAGTTGGTCCAGCTTGGCTAGTGCGTCGTCCGGGGCCCGGGAGTGCACGGTGAGCACACGATCAGCGTAGCGACCGTCGGCGAAGCTGGGGTCGGTGACGATCCTGGTGATATTCTCAGCCTCGTCGATGTTAGGCGCGATCACGAGCATGACTGGCGCAATTGGGGTGGCGCCGGTTTCGCGGCACCAGGCCTGAATCGCCTGCTCCTTCAACTCCAGCAGCCGAACTCCATCGCGGAGCTTGGTCTCGGCGTCGGTCCGATCGTCGGTCCGCCCGACGAGCACCGGGGTCTTCACCAGTCGGTCCGCGATGGCGGCCGCCAGCGGGTAGCGGTAGATGATCTGATCCTTCGGGGTGCGCGGGTGCGGAGTAGCGGTCAGACCGAGGTGCACCCAGGGGTTCAGGTCGCGGACCGCACGCGAGAAGGCTTGGCCATAGTAGGTGTGGTGCTCGTCGGCGAAGACGGTGAGATTGGGAATGCTCTGCAGGTGGGCGTAGAACGCGGTGCCCAGCCCCTCCTGGAACTTGTGCGTCCGGCGGCCGACCTTCGACTGGGGGTGAAGCAGGGCTTGTACGGTGAAAATGTAGAGCTTGACCTGGGTCGGATCGTCCATTGCGGTGCGCATCGCTGGCGAGATGAAGTTGTCGCTGGTGATAACCACCGGCTGGGTCTCCATCCCCCCTAGCAGGCTCTTAGGATGGCCCGGAGTGAAGTTAGCCACCGTCTTCTCGAGGATGGTGCGCCCAGGCGTGATCACCGCGAAGTCGCGCACCCCCTCGGCCGCGAGGTACTCGAGGGCAGCCGCGAGCACATAGGTCTTGCCGACGCCGGTGGCCACGTCGATTACCCCCTCAAACGGAGGCGGCTGATTCTCGATGCGGTAATGGTGGGCAATCTCTACCGCGATGCTCTCCAGCGCTTCGCGGTTGGGCGGGCGTAGGTCGAGTCGGGCGGCAATCGCCGCGATCCGGTCGAAGTCGACGAGGTCCGTGGCGGCGGGTAGCGTTGCGGTCATCGCTTTGCCTCCCCTGCCTGCGCCGTAATCGGTACTGTCTCCGGATCGTCAAAGAGCCTGGAATGTTGCCCGCGCACCGCGTGGCGATACTCGGCCAGGATCGACTGGGGGATCTTACGGGCGCTGGAGCCTGGCCGCAGCGTTCGGAGGAATTCGGCCGCTGCCGGGTCGAGGGCTGTGCCGCAGACCAGCAGCCGTTCCTCCGGGCCGAGAGCGCGCACGAGGAGCTGGATCACATCCTCGTTCACCACACCGTCAACGACCGCGAGCCGGCTGCGGCCTTTGCGTCCACAGAACGGCGGGTCATGCTCATAGGCGTAGCCGAGTTGGGCAGCGGTCGTCTCGGCCAGTGTGCCATTGGTGGCCCACTCACTCAGGAAGATTTGGCCTCCGATCTCAACAAACATCGAGGGGGCAATCTCCAGCACACGGAACCCACCTCCGCCGTACCAGGTCGTTTCCTTCTTCGTCTTGTCGATCTCACGAAGGGCTCGTATGAGCGATCGCACCGTCGAGTCATCGAGTTCACTGACCTGGGCCAAAATCCCGGCCTTGTGTAAAGCATTCAGTGTCCGTGCGGCAGCGCGTGCGTCGCCGGGCTTGACTCCGTTGGGTAAGTCGTCACCAACGAGCGTCTCGACCGTGGTGATCCCTCCGGGGTCCTCACCCGCCACGACTTTCCGCAAGCGTGGCAGGGCATAGGTGTCAATTGTGGCCGCCTCACGCTCGATGCCAATCCATCGCCGGCCCATCTTGTGGGCGACGGCGGCCGTCGTGCCCGAGCCGAGGAAGCAGTCGAGCACGATGTCACCAGGGTCGGTCGCGATACGGATGATCCGCTCGAGGAGCCGCTCCGGCTTGGGTGTCGCGAAACTGGTCCCTCCGGTCAGTGCCTTGATCTCTCTTGCCGAGACCCGCGTAGATCCGACTTCCTGATGGCTCCAGATCGTCTCGGGTGGGCGGTGCGTGTGTTCGCTCGCATAGATACGGAAGTACGGATTCCACCCATCCCGTCCCTTTACCCACTCTATAAGGTGCTGGTCCCGTTCGTACTTTCCCGGACTCCACCGCCAGCATCCGTCTGTAC
>NZ_JADGHZ010000268.1 GCF_019683595.1 Sphaerobacter sp.
CTCTCCCACAAGGGGAGAGGGGGAACTTCATGCGTCACACGTCATGCGTCACCCGTCGGCCGTTTTCCGTCCCACTCCCCTCTCCCAACGTTGGGAGAGGGGTCGGGGGTGAGGGCCATGCTCGATGACCAGGCCGGGGAGCGGCGGTTGCAACCGCCGCATACGAAAGCGGCGGCTCGGGCCGCCGCACTCCAAAGGCGTGGCGTCAGTCTGACGCCAGCAGCGCGAAGAGGCGTACCATGGCGGCCTGATGCAGGAGTTCCGGCGGCCGGCCGGGGTCGAAGGTGAACAGGTTGGTTTCTGTGTCGCGCTGTTTCGCCCACGTCCGCTCGGCGTAGTTCCGCAAGGTCCGTCGGTAGCGTGGATCCGCCGCTACCGCGTCGAGGAACAGCAGGTTCTCGAAGAAGATGGCGTTGAACGCCGGCCGCTGGGCGTCCAGCCGATCCTCGCGCGCGTAGTAGTCGAGCGCCGCGTCGGCGGTCTCCTGCGCCTCCTCCAGGTAGCGTGCTTCCCCGGTCGCGCGGTGGAGCAGCACCCCGGCGCCGATCATCGTCCCCTGGTTGTAGCTCCAGTACGTCTCCTCGATCTTCCCCGCCGGGTCGATGTGATCCCAGTAGAGCCCCTCCGGGGAGCGCAGGGTGGAGCGCACCCAGTCGTACATGCGCCGGGCCCAATCCAGGTACCGCTCCTCACCGTGGATCTCGTGGAGCCGGAGGGCGAGCAGCGCACCCGGTGCGGTGGAGACGGTGTTCCGGTCCTGGTTCCAATCGGCGCGTGTCCAGCGCACACCGCCGGGCGATGCGTGGCTGGCGTCGTCGTCCCACCCGGAGATGACGAACTCGAACACATCCCAGGCGCGCTGGATCGCCGCGGCGTCCCAGGTGAGCTGGTACGCGCGGGCGAGCGCCAGCCCCACCCACTCATTGTCGTCGTAGAACTGATCCCCACCGCCCGCGCGCCAGGAGCGGACACCCGAGTCGTAGGCAGGCGGGCGCGAGTCCGGGTTCCAGTAGCGCTCCAGCCCGTCGAGCCGGTCCGCCAGGTCAGGCAGGTAGCGGTCGCGCACCAGGGGCAGGGCGACGAGATCGACGGTGGCGGCCAGTGCCTGGGAGAAGGGCCAGAGGAAGGCAAACCCACCGGGTCCGCCCCCCGGCTCGCGGTACAGCTTGCGGCGCGCGTCGTAGAAGTGGCGCTGCATCGCCGCGTAGCAGGCCACTGCCCGATCGAGGGCGGAAGGTGTATCGACATGTGTCATCAGTGCCGGGATCCCATCGTCCGTGCTGCGTCATCCGAGCTCGGTGGCACGTCGCGCCGGGTGCGCTGCATGAGGGATGCCGCGACGCGGTAGTCGATGCTGCACTCCCAGCATAGCGGGTGAACGTACAGAGGGGAAGGGGGAGTGAGGCGTCATGCGTCATGCGTCATCCGTATTGCGTAGGGCTCCCCTCTCCCCTGGTGGGAGAGGGGTCGGGGGTGAGGGGGACGCATGACGCATGACGTGTGACGCATCCCGCCTCACGCCCTACGTCTCCCGTATCCGCTGCTCGGCGACGATGCGCCAGTCGCCGGCGTGGGCGAAGCAGATGGGGAGCGTGCGGCGCGGGAGCGCCAGGGTGACGGGTTGGCTGCGACCGGCGACGAGAGTGAGCAGGTGTCGCTCGTCCTGGCCGCCGGGGCCGCGGACTCGGAGCCAGACATCGGCGTGCGGGCTCCGGTGGTACACAACGACGCGGTCGACGGTGAACGCGTGCCCGGCGAGCCACTCCGCGATCGCATCCTCCGGCCGATCGGCGACGAGCGCGGGGTCCGGCGCGTCCCGTCCGGGTTCGTAGCTGGTGGTGGCGCGGTTGAGGCAGGTGGACCCGGCCAATCCCAGCACCCGGTAGGCGCGGATGCCCTTCAGCGCGCGGATCGGCGCGCTCTCCTCGGGGAGCCGCTGGCCGGCCCAGGTGAGCCCCAGGATGCCCAAGGCGCAGGTCGCCGCCACCCCGAGCACGACGACCGCAACGCAGCCCAGGATCATCGTCCGCCTTCGGACGCGCGGCGTCACGCTGCGTCCCTTCTGCTCCGATGGGGGAGGGCCAAGCCGCGGGTGGTCCGCCCGCTACGCGACGAGCGTGACGACGGCCGCCACGAACAGGATCACCGCAAGGGCGAACAGCGCAACGGCGCTGAATCCCAACCAGCGCGCCCGCTTGCCCCACGACTCCCGCAGCGCCTCTTCCGATCGGTAGCTGATGATGAAGCGTCGGCCTTTCAACTCCGGCGGCGGCCGGCCGATCGTGCCCCCCTCCTGGACGACGCCCAGCACGTAGACGGGGATGTCGACCGGCAGCACATTCTCCTCATAGCGGTAGCCGATGGTCCCGTCGCCGCCCCCGAGGTTCAGCGTGATGCCGCCGAAGGAGATCGTGGGGCCCAGGGCGGCGGTATTTCGCTCGAAGCGGTCCACGAGTTTCTGGGCGTCCACCTCCGCGCCGTCTGGATGGACCAGCACGCGGCCGGAGGAGTCCTCCACGTAGAAGGGGGTGGACTGCTCATTCTGCGCGACGGTCTCGGAGCGGCGGCTCGTCACCGTTTCACCCCTGGCGTTTCGCCGGCGATGCTCGTACTCCCGCACCACCCGCGATGAGTAGTAGACACAGGCGCGCTGCGCGAGTTCAGCGGTCAGCGGCGTGTCGCAGCGGATCACGCCCTTGACCTCGATCATCTCGCCCGGGATGAGGCTGGCGACTTCGCTGGCGGTGACGGTCGGCACCTTGGCCAGCAGGTTGGTCTTGGCCTGGATGCGCCGGCCGATGAAGAGGAGCACCGCGCCGATGCCTGCCGCCACCAGCCCGATGATCAGCAGTGCCCCCGAGGTCCCCATGGCTCATCCGCCCCTACCGCCCGCGATTCCGTTGATCCACCCTGCAGCGGCACGAGCGTACGGTCACCCTGCGCACCTGTCAACGTGCCAGCGGCTTGGGATGTGTCCGGGGAATGCGTCCCTATCCATCCTCTGCGTCACGAATTGCCCTGAGGGTCTCCTCCAATGGCAGCAGGTTCTCCACCACGGTGTGCCAAAGCAGGTCCACGTCGATCCGGAAGTACTCGTGGATCACGACATTGCGCATCGCTTGAAGTCTGGGCCAGGGTACGGTCGTGTAACGCTCCTTGACCTCTGCCGGAAGATGCCGAACTGCCTCGCCGATGACCGCGATCTCATAGGCGACAGCGCGGATGGACTTCTTGTCCGACACGAACGTGTCTTCGGTTAGCCCGTCGATAAACGTCCGGATGTTCGTCATCGCGTCGAGGATGTCGTCGATCCGGACGTACCAGGGTCTAGGCGACACGGATCGCTTCCTTGATCGCGGTATCGCGCAGCGCGTCCTTGAGCGAGCCAGGCGTCCCAAGATCGACGCGGACTCCGAGGAGGTCTTCGAGGTACTCTTGCAGGTCCAGCAGCGTGAAGTATCCCACCGGCCGGTCGAACTCGACCAGGAGGTCGATGTCGCTCTCCGGGCCGGCCTCATCGCGCGCCACGGAGCCGAAGAGGGAGAGCGAGCGCACGCCGAAGGCGCGGATCTCGTCTTGATGGGCGGTGAGGATCGCCAGCACCTCGTCGCGTCGCATGGTCGTGCTCCGTGTCGTGCCTGTTCCGGTGGCC
>NZ_JADGHZ010000269.1 GCF_019683595.1 Sphaerobacter sp.
ATCCTGAGCGGATCCGGGGGCGGCGGCCAGCCGCCCCCGGCGCAGCGAAGGATCTCTCCGCTGCGTGGCCGATCCGACGCGAGATCCTTCGCTCCGCTCAGGATGACAACAATGCGGGACCGGGTGACGGGAAGACGCGACTCATTCACCAAACTCCATGGAAAAAACCCCGCCCCGCGATTACCGGGGCGGGGTGCGTGTTGGCGACGCTTCGCGCTAGGTCGTCTGGCGGAGCATGATGCGCGGGCGGCGAGGCTTGCGCACGGCCTCGACGGCCAGCCGCGCGGCCGCCTGGCGCGCCGCGTCGCGGAAGGCCACTGCCGGCGCCGAATCCGGGTCGGACACGACGATCGGGAATCCGATGTCGCCGCCCTGCCGAATCGAGCCCTCCAGCGGGATCTGCCCCAGCAGCGGGACGCCGTGGCGCGTCGCGGTACGCTCGCCGCCGCCGAACCCGAAGATCTCGGAGCGCTCGCCGCAGTGCGGGCAGATGAAGTAGCTCATGTTCTCGATGATCCCCAGGATCGTCGTCTTCACCTCGCGGAACATGGCCAGCCCCTTGACCGCGTCGGCGAGCGCCACGTCCTGCGGCGTGGTGACGATCACCGCGCCGGAGAGGGGGATGCGCTGTACCAGGGTAAGCTGCGCGTCGCCGGTGCCGGGCGGCAGGTCGATCACCAGGTAGTCGAGCTCGCCCCAATCGACGTCGCTGAGGAACTGGCTGATGAGCTGGGAGACGAGCGGACCGCGCCAGATCAGCGCCTTCTCCGGGTCCAGGATGAACCCGACCGACATCACCTTCACCCCGAAGGCTTCCAGCGGCACGATCTTGCCGTCCTGCATCGTCGGGCGGTGCGAGACGCCCATCATGATCGGGATGCTCGGCCCGTAGACGTCGGCGTCGAGCAGGCCGACCGAAGCGCCGTCCTGGGCCAGCGCGATGGCGAGGTTGACCGCCACGGTGGACTTACCGACGCCTCCCTTGCCGCTGGCAACCGCGATGGTGTTCTTCACGCCGGGGAGCGGCTGACGGTCCGGCATACCGCTCCCGGCAGCGCGGACCCGGGAGGAGAACTGGACGGCGACCTCGGAGACTCCCGGCAACGCCGTCAAGGCCTGGCGGACGTCCGTTTCGATACGCCCGCGCAGCGGGCACGCCGGCGTGGTCAACTCGACGTGGACGTGGACCCGTCCGCCCTCAATCGCCACATCCTTAATCATCCCGAGATCGACGAGACTCCGCCCAATCTCCGGATCCTGGACCGGGCGCAGGGCGTCAATCACTTGCTCGCGGGTCAACCCTGTGTCCACCATCGAGACTCCTCACTTCCGACGGAGCGGCACACCGCTGACCGGCAGCCGAGGCCGTGTGCCTGAACGGCGCCTCGGCCGGATATTTGGCAACTAAACTGTATCATAACCGGGCGCGCCGCGACGCCGCGTGGCGGCGGCTAGTCGTACTCCGGTTCCTCCGGGATCAGGATCCAGAGGATGATGTAGGGCACGAGCCCCGGCAGGCCGCCCGGCAGCAGCAGGAGCAGCCAGATGACCCGCATCAGCCAGACCGGCACGCCGAACCGCTCGGCGAGGCCGCCGGCGACCCCGGCGATAATCCGGTGCTTCCGCGATCGGTACAGTCCGCGTGAGTGCTCCATCGTTCGTGTCCTCTCTGCGGTTGGCAGTGCTCGGCTGTCTCCTCGCGGAGACCTGCGCTGCCGTCGCGCTGCTCCGCTAATCATAACCGTTTCCCCGCCGAGGTCGCCCGCCGCGGGCACGCCAAGAGGAGGTCAGGGCCTGCTCCACGTTACCGTGCGGGGACGAGCAGGCCCTTCGTCAGGGGTGTCGGTGGAGCACAGGTGGCTGCTCCGACCGTTGGGGAAGGGAGGGGAGTCTGGATGATCGGGGTTCCGACCACCCGGATCGGTGAGTTCCTCGAATCGTGTCCGTACCACCAGTTGGGACAGGATCGGTTCCGCGTCGAGCCCATCACGGTCGTCCAATCGGGCCCGGATCCGGAACGCTTCGTTCGCCAGCGAGGCTTGCCTCACCGTCATTTCCTGCTCTTAGGATAGGGAGAACAGCGCCAACTGTCACCCGTCAATGGGACTGTTTCGCTGCATATGATTGGACAGGGGGACAACTGTCCGTTCGTACAGGACCGGTACGCTGGCCCGATGTTTACCGACGCGGTCCGTGCACGTTGACCGCAAAGAGCGCCACGACGAGCATGCCGAGGACTCCCGCCAGGCCGCCGAGCCAGGCGCCGCCCTGCCCCGTCAGTCCGGCCGCGACGCGCAGCACGACCGCCAGGTTGCCGGCCGCCAGCGTCACCCACGGCAGCGCAGCGCTCCGCAGTTCCCGCCGGGCGAATCCGGGCAGCATGTGCGACCCGACGCCCAGGATCAACAACGTGGCGAAGCCCGCCCCCAGCGCGTGCCATTCAACGTCGGCCGGGACAGCCGGCACGGCCAGCCCGATCTGGTGGAGCCCGGCCAGCAGGGAAGCACCCCCGGCCACGGCGAGCCACGCATAGGCGCTCACTGCGTGAAGCTGGAGCGGATCGCGCAGCGGGCGGGCAGGCCGCCGGGGTAGCGGCCGCCGCGGGCCGAAGACGCGCAGCGCCGCGATCAGCCACGCGAGCGCCGCCCCGTGAAGGATCTGGCCCACCCCGACCAGCGACGGATCGCCCGTCGCCCGAAGCACGACCCCGCAGACCAGCCCGGCAACGGGGACGACCAGCAGGCGCGCCCGCGGCGGATGCGTCTGAAAGTACAGCGGGAAGGTCCGAGCGGTCATCGCCGCGGCGACCGGCACGAGAAACCCGTAGAACTCGATCTCGACGATGATCCGGTCCAACGACGCCGAGACAACGCCTGCCCCTCGCTCGGCAGCGACCAGCCCGTACGCGCTCAGGACCGCCCCCACCCACAGCGAGCCGAAGGACACCAGGAACAGAGGACGCACCTGCCGCAGCGCCCCTGTCTTGCGCGGTGGCGCGTTCCGGATCGTCGCGACCAGCATCACGACCGCGAGCGTCACCCCGGCGAGCAGCAGCCCGGCCGCGACGACAAGCCCCAAGCTCGCCATGGGAGCGCCTATACCCGCTGACAGCAGCGGTTGGGTGATCCCACGCAGCGCCAGCCCGGCAACGATCAACCACAGCGCAACACCAGCCATCCGGGGCCACCGCAGGGGCACCCCCGCCAACCGCGGTAAGAAGTGGAACGCTACGCCCAGGACCATCAGGCCGATCCAACCCAAGAGCTGCACCTGTCCGTGCGCCTGGCTGGCTGCGATCCACCACCGGCCGGTCCCGTCGCCCAGCCACCGCGCGACGAACAGCCCCGCGCCGAGGGCAAAGCCACCGCTCAGCGCCAGCGCGATCGACGCCGCCACGAACGGCGGCCAGATCGCCTCCGGCCCGGAGGCTGGCTCGCTGGTTGTCGTCTGCGGTTGCTGCGTGACCACGGGTTGCGGTCCCCTAACCGACTGAGCTGTCACCACCACGTCTTCCGCCCCCTTGTACCACGCCCGCCCGTCGCGCTGCGCATCCTCTCCAGGTCGGTCCTCGGCCGGCCGGGTGTCCCCAAGAAACACCCCGCGCGATGGCTCGCGCGGGGTGCCCGAAGGGGTGGGAGAGAGGGTAGTGG
>NZ_JADGHZ010000055.1 GCF_019683595.1 Sphaerobacter sp.
CCCGGCGCCCACAAGGATCTCCCCTCTCCCACAGTTGGGAGAGGGGTTGGGGGTGAGGGCCTTTCCCCGGCCCCTAGCCGAGCGCCTCGGCCAGGCGGGCGACGCGCGCGGGATCGACTGGGTTCTGCACGCGGCCGTCGCGCTTCGCCCACGTCCCGACGATGACGCCCGTCGCCGCAGGCAGGAACGCAGGGATCGCCTCCGGGGTGACACCGCTCCCGACGTAGATCGCCGTATCGGGGAGGACTCGGCGGACGCGGTTGACGTCCTCCGGGTTTGCGCTGCGGCCGGTCGCGACACCGGTGACGATCACGGCGTCCGCGAGCCCGCGCTCCACGGCGTCCAGTGCGGCCTCCTCGATCGTCTGGGGGCCGAGCGGCACGCCGTGTTTGACGAGGACGTCGGCCCAGATCTCGACCGGAGCGTCGAGCAGACGCCGGTAGCGGAGCGTCTCCGCGGCGCGTCCCTCAATGATTCCCTGGTCCGTGGCCATGACGCCGGTGTGGACGTTGACCCGAATGAACCGCGCACCGGCCGTGGCGGCGATGCCGAGCGCGGCCGCGGCGTCGTTGCGCAAGACGTTTACGCCCACCGGTAGCGGAACCTGGGCGGCGACGGCGCGCACGGCCAGCGCCATCGCGGCGATGGTGTGAGGCTCGACGCGCTCGGGAAAGAAGGGCGCATCCCCGAAGTTCTCGACGATGAGCGCGTCGGCGCCACCCTCGTGGTACGCACGGGCGTCGGCCACCGCGCGCTCGATGATCTCGTCGATGCTGAGTGCCGCCCGCGGGGTGCCCGGCAGCGGCGCGAGGTGGACAACGCCGACGAGGCGCGGCGGCCAGCCGGTCGTCACTCGCGAACCTCGGTCAGATCACGCACCTCGACCACCCCGGGGACTCGACCAGCGACCGCTTCGGCGTTCTCCGCATCCTCCAGACTCGACACCGTGCCCTTCAGAAAGACGACGCCATTGATGACGTTGACCTCCAGCTTCAAGTCGGTCGTCAGCGCGTCCTCGCGCAGCTCGCGGAGCACGTCGATACGGATATCGTCGTCATCGCGCCCGACGAACTGGGAGATCTCGTCCGCGTCATCATCAGGCTCGGCGTCAGCCTCGGTGGCGAGCTCGTCCATCGACGTATCCTGGAAGCCGCCGACGATGCGCAGATCCTGGTCGTCGGTGCTGGGGCGGACCACCGGATCGGTTGGTGGGAAGTAGGGCTCCCCCTCCTCGATCGCCCGCTGGAAGTCATTGGCGTCGGCTCCGACGTCGCCGGTGAAGTCGGGCTCGGTGTCAGAGACGTCGTCCTCCAGCGCCGTGCGGTCTGCGTAGCCGAAGCCCTCGTCGCGGTCGGGCGCCTCAAACGCGCTGTCAGGTGAAATGACCAGCTCTTCGATCTCGTCGTCGATGCCCGTGATCCCGTCCACCATGCGGGCGAGGTCGATGGCGGCCTGATGCATCTCGGTCGAGGTGACCAGACCGCTCAACCGCGCAACCCCGTTTTCCACATCCACGCCGACGTTGATCCCGGCCTGATCGAGGAGGATCGCGATCTGTTGTTCGAGCTGGCTGTCGTTTGGTGCGGCCATGGGTAGCGCTCCCTTCGTCCGTCGATCATCCGCCGCCGCGTGTCGCAACTTGGGGGGCGGCACGGTGCGGTGAGGATTCCGTATTATAGGGCGAGTGAGAGGGCAGCGCATGGCTGGACCGGACCGGACGCGAGAGCCGGAACCCGATGCGATGACGATCCACCAGCTTGCCGAGCGGAGCGGCGTGCCGGCCCGGCGGATTCGCTACTACGTCGCGCAGGGGCTGCTCCCACCGCCGGTCGGCCGCGGGCGGGCGGCGCACTACCGGCGCGCTCATCTCGACCGGCTTCGGCAGATCCAGGTGCTGCGAGAAGCCAATCTGGGGCTGGATGAGATCCGCCGCCGTCTCGGCGCCCCGACGGTGCCCGTTCGAGAGGGCACGCCCCCCGCGGTCTGGCGTCGCTGGGCGGTGGCGCCCGGCGTCGAGTTGCACGTGCGGGAGGACGTCGCGCCGGAGGCGGCGCGCGTGGCGCGGGCGCTGGCCGGGGTCGCGCGTCAACTGCTCGGCGACGAGGCGCACGGGGACGGGGACAGCGACGACGAGGTGGCGACATGATGGGCCAGGCGAACGGCCGGGCGAATGGCGGCGCGCCCAACCCGCGCGAGGCGTTGGAGCCCGTCGCGGACGTCCTGCGGGATGCCGGGTTCTACGCCTATACCACGCTTGACGCAGAGAATCGCTGGTCGGTTGCCTGTGACACCGAGGAAGGGCACGTCGACGTCCGCGTGGGCGAGGACGGCTACGAACTGGACGTCTGGGACACGTCGCCAGGGCTCTTCATGGATGAGGAGAACGAGCGTCGCCGTGAGGCGATGGAGCGCCTGGCGCGGGTCTCGCTGCCGGCCATCGCACGGGGCTTCCTGGAGCCGAACCAGGAGGTGTGGTGGGAGGAGGCCGAGCACGGCGTCGGCGTGCGGTTGCGCTTCCAGCTCCCGTTTTCGCTGCGCGAGCAGATCGGCCGTATTGCCAAGGAGCGACTGGCGGAGTTGAACGAGGTCATCACCCTGGTTGAGACGCGGCTGGTCGAGTAGCCGCGGCGTTTCTTGCCCGCTGATGGGCGGAGTATCCCTGGTGGCGACATGAAGGGAGATCCGATGGTGGAGCGGTGGCAGCACTTCCTGGCCGTGGCGCGGGGGCAGGCTCCGGCCGACCTCCTCCTGCGCGATGCGCGGGTGGTCAACGTCGCCTCGGGTGAGGTGGAACGGGTCAATGTCGCCATCACGGGCGGGCAGATCGCCGGGGTTGGGGACTACACCGACGCCCACGAGGTGATCGACCTTGGTGGTGACTACCTCGCGCCGTCCTTCATCGATGCGCACGTCCACGTCGAAAGCTCGCTCCTGTGGATCGACCAGTTCGCGCGGGCGGTCGTGCCGCACGGGACCGGCGCCGTCGTGACCGACCCGCACGAGATCGCCAACGTCGCCGGCGTCGCGGGCATCCGAGCGCTCATGGAGGCGTCGGAAAACCTGCCGCTCGGGGTGTTCTTCACGGTCCCCTCGTGCGTCCCGGCCAGCCCGATGGAGAGTTCGGGAGCGGTCATGACCCCGGAGGCGATCGCCGAGGCGATGGCGCTGCCGCGTGTGGTCGGGCTGGGTGAGATGATGAACTTCCCCGGCGTGCTGGCCGGAGATCCGGAGATTGCAGCCATTTTGTCCATCCCGGCCCCGCGACGCGACGGGCACGCGCCAGGCGTGAGCGGAAAGGACCTCAACGCCTACATCGGCTCGGGCATGACCTCCGACCACGAGTCGGTGGCCCTGGAGGAAGCGCGCGAGAAACTGCGCCGGGGCATGACCGTCATGATCCGCGAGGGCTCGGGACAGAACAACCTCCTGGACCTCCTTCCGCTCGTCGATGACCGGACCTATCCACGCTGCTGCTTCGCCAGCGACGACCGCGACGCCGGGACACTCCTGCACGACGGCCACATGGACGCCATCCTGCGCAAGGCCATCGGGGCGGGGCTCGATCCGATCCGGGCGATCCGGATGGCGACCCTTACCCCGGCTGAGTACTGGCGGCTGCCCGGGTACGGGCTCGTGGCACCGGGTTACCAGGCGAACCTGGTGGTGTTCGAGCGGTTGGACGATATCCGCCCGCGCTTGGTGCTCTTCGGCGGGTCGGTGGTCGCCGTGGACGGGCGGCCGCAGTTCGATGTCACCGCCCCGATCCCGGAGTCGCTGTTGAACACCGTCCACATCGGCTCGCTGACGCCGGACGACCTGCGTATCCCTGCCGCGGAGGAGATGGTTGCGGTGGGCGCCATCCCGGGCCAGATCGTGACCCGCAAGCTCACGGTGAAGCCGACCGTGCAGGACGGCGCGGTGGTGGCCGATGCCGAACGCGACCTGCTGAAGCTCGTCGTGGTGGAGCGGCACCACGGGACCGGGCGGGTCGGCGTGGGACTGGTGCAGGGCTTCGGCTTGAAGCGCGGCGCGCTCGCCTCCTCAATCGCTCACGATGCGCACAACATCGTGGCCGTCGGCACCAACGACACCGACATCATCGCTGCGATCGAGGCGGTGGCAGCGCTCCAGGGCGGGCTGGCGGCGGTCGCCGATGGGCAGGTGCTGGAGTCGCTTGCGCTGCCGGTGGCCGGTATCCTGTCGCCGGAGCCGGTCGAGCAGGTTGCCGCCACCCACCATCGACTGGAGGACGTGGCCCGTTCGCTCGGGAGCACCGTTCCGGCGCCGTTCGGGCTTCTCTCGTTCATGGCGCTGTCGGTCATCCCTGAGGCACGTGTGACCGATCAGGGGCTCGTGCTCGTCGGATGACCCGGCTCGAGCCGGCGCGCTCCACTGGTCCCTATCTTGCACTGCTTCGGCGCATGTCGGGTGCGAGAGGGCATCAGCATGGTCGATGATGAACAGATCGTCGCCCGCAGCCGCCGAATGGAGCAGATCCGGCGTGAGATGCTGGCGGCCTCTGGGTTCGCCAGCCATTGCGACGAGAAACGGCCGGTGTTCGGGGAGGGGTCGCTGGCGGCGGACCTCGTCCTGATCGGCGAGGCGCCCGGCGGTCGCGAGGAGCGCTTGGGGCACCCGTTCGTCGGTCCCGCCGGGCAGGTCCTGACTGAGGCGCTGGCGCTGGCTGGGATTGACCGAGACGAACTGTGGATCACCAACGTCGTCAAGTGCCGCCCGACCATGGAGGGTGTGGGTGGCCGCCTGCGCAATCGGACGCCGACCCCGGCTGAAGTCGAGTGGTTTCGCCCCTGGCTGCTGCGCGAGCTGGACGTCATCGACCCGCGCGCGATCGTCTGCCTCGGTGCCACCGCCGGGAGCGCCGTTCTCCAGCGCACGCTGCGGATCACCCGCGAGCGGGGGATCTGGTTCGATGGGCCGAACGGGCTCCCCACCCTGGTGACCTACCACCCAGCGTACCTGCTGCGCCGCACCCAGGACCGCGACGACCGTTTCAGCGAGTTCATCGACGACCTGCGCACGGCCGGAGAACGTGCCGCGGTTGTGTCCAGCGAATAGGCGGCGCAGCTTTTCGATCAGGCCAGCGACGGCCGCTCGGGGACCGAGATGTCGACCTCGACCCGCTCCATGCCGTCAACCCACCGAACACGGGCGGGGAGGCCGAGGTCGCGCAAGAGGTTCAACATCCGCACGTTCTCTGGCAACACCATGGCATACATGGTCCGATAGCCGCGGCGCCGGGCACCGGCGATGAGCAGGCGCGTCAGGGCGAAGCCGAGCCCGCGCCCCTGCCATCGGTCCTCGACGATGACCGCGTACTCCCCGCAGTCCGTACCGGGCTCCCGATCCATGCGCACCACACCGATGATCTCATCGGGGTCGTTCGGATCGAGCGCGACGTAGGCGAAACGGTCCTGCCCGTCGAGGTGGGTGAAGTAGCGCGCGCGCTCGTCGCTCAGTACGGGGACGACGCCGAAGAAGCGCAGGTAGATCGAGCGCTGGCTGAGGCGGGTATGGAAACGCTGGAGGGCGCGCATGTCGTCGGGCTGGATCAGACGGGCAACGACGACCGTACCGTCGGGAAGGGTAAGGGAGGTCTGCTCGAGGTCCTCGACGTTGGTATCCATCAGGCCGCCCATCCGTATGCCATGCGCTGCGATGCGGCGGCGCGGCCCACGGGCCGAAGCCCGGGCCACCCTGTCCTTAGCCTAGCGGCTGACCGAGCCGGGTGCAAGGAACATGCTGACCTTCCCGTGCGCCGCGACCTGGTAGCGGTCCCGATCCGGATGCCGAACAATCGCGCCGCGGGAACATGACGAGGGAGGAGTAGTGCCGCGCCCAACTAGACGGCAGGGCGCGATTGCTCGTTCTGAGCTTCTCTTGGATCGCGGTACTGATTGAGATCGTGCACGAACGGCCGTTGAATGCCTCCGCACACTTGACCCTCGATGTTGTGTCCCGGATCACGCCGAAGAGCCGGAATCAGGTCTTCCATCGCGTACATCAGGTCCAATGTCGGTGTCGGTTGACTGTCTCCTGGCTTCGCGGCCGCGTCGTGGAACAAGACGTATGGCCGGGTTCGTTCGTTGAGAGCATCGCTTCATGAGGGAACCGGGAAGCGAGTGCCAATACCGCTTCCTGACGGTCCTGGTGGGAATGGCGTCGTCACCTTCTGAGAACTCTTTAACCGCTACGCAAGGGCCATCCCGTCTTGGGAAGACGGAAACGGTGCTGTTGACACGCTTGCCGGCAAGGGGTCATCCTGCCCACCTGGCCCTGCGGTTTGTGTCTGGTTTGTGTCAGTGGGCTGCAGTCGGGGGGCGACCTGTGGTAGAATCCTTGCCGGAACACGCAAACGGCGCCGTAGCCAAGTGGTAAGGCAGGAGTCTGCAAAACTCTGATTCGGCGGTTCGAATCCGCCCGGCGCCTCCACGACCGGCCGATGGGCCGGTTTTTTCGTGCGCGGCGCGGATCTCGCGGGGGAGCGTGCGGGAAGGGTCAATACCCGAAGGGAGGCAGCGGTGCAGCCGGAGACGGTGGTGCGGAGCGAGCGGCCGTTCGACGGGAAGTTGATCCGTGTGCGGGTCGACACCGTGCGGCTGCCGGATGGACGCGAACGGCAGCGGGAGGTGGTGGAGCACCCGGGCGCGGTGGGGGTGCTCCCGGTGCTGACCGACGGCACGGTCGTGATGGTCCGGCAGTACCGCCACGCGGTCGGCCGGACGCTGCTGGAGATCCCGGCCGGGACTCGCGAGCCCGGGGAGGACGCCGAGACGTGCGCGCGGCGTGAACTGGCTGAAGAGACTGGCTACCGGACGGAAGCGCTGCGGGAGTTGGTGCGGTTCTACGTCAGCCCCGGCTGGGCGGATGAGGAGTTGATCGTCTACGTGGCGGACGACCTCCAGCCGGGTGCGATGCATCCCGCTGACGATGAGCGGCTGGAGGTCGTGCCAGTGCGGCCGGATGAGGTGCCCGGGTTGATCGCGCGGGGAGAGATCGCGGACTCGAAGTCGGTGGTGGCGCTGCTGGCGTACCTCGGGCTACGGCTCGGCGGGAAGCATGTGGGAGACGGGCCTCAGAGTTGAGGCCCGCCCGGCCGCCGCGCCAGCTCCGCGAGGTGCTCCCACTCGTGCTCGAGCAGGCGGCGAAGTCCTTGCCGCACGGTTGCTGGCCCGGAGGATCGCTGCCGCACGGTGGCGAGTTCCTCGGGCGTAGCGGCCCGAAGCCGCTCAACGGCGAGAGCGCCACTTCGCCGGAGCGCTTCGGGGAGGCTGAGCTCGCCGCGCTCGGCCGCGCCTTGGATGGCGGAAAAGCCGCGGGAGCTGCCGAACGCGACGCTCAGGTACCCGCCCGTGGCGCCGAGGACGTGGAGGAGAACCGCCCGGCCGGGACGTCCGCCCTCGGCGGGTGCCGCATCGAGATCGGCGTCGGTTTGGGTGGCGGCCCAGTCAGCCAGTGTCTCGCGCATCCACTGGAAGCGCCGGATGTGGACCTCAAGCTCGTCGTTGGTTAGCGGCTCGAGGTCGGGTCCGAAAAGGATCGAGGGCGAGCCGTTGCCGAGCCAGATGCCCTCCATGACATGCTCGACGACTTCGGTCTGAAACGGGGCGTCCGGGTCGACCGGTTCACCCTGGCGTTTGAGCGTGCCCAGGAATGCCCGGATGGCGTCCGGCGTTGCCGCAAGGGCGTCGTCGGTGGTGGGGCCGACCGCGACGCAGCCGAGCAGGTCCAGCACGTGCACCATCGTCTTGCGGCGCCGGGGGCCGGATTCGAGGTAGAGACCATAGGTCGTCATCTGTGCGGCTCTCTCCTTCCGAGGGAGGTGCGCCGCGCGTTCAGCGCGGCGCGCATGCGACTCATTCCAGTGTGAAGCGCAGTGTGTAGGTGGCAGGTTCGCCGTGCCGGGCCTCGAAACCGCCCTCGCCGGCCAGGCCGGCGAGATCACCGGTGCCGGAGCCCGGTACGACGGACCAGGTGCCGGTGGCGGTGCTGTCCCGGTACGTCCCGCGGTGCTGGAGCACGAAGCTGCCTTCGCGGCCGCCGAGGCGGCCGCCGATCTGCTCCAGGCCGATGAACGTCGCCGATTCGTCGTCGTGGTACATCATCAGGTACTCGACCGTCCCCCGGCCCTCGACCTCGCCGTGGTAGGTATTGGTCACCGAGGCGCGTGCCAGCTTCGGGCCGCCGTTTGCCTCGCCGAACGGATGCTCATCCCATGAGATCGTGTCGAAGTGGCCGGTCGCGGTGGTGTTCATGTCGGTGGCTCCTCTCGCTCGCGTCGTGTCCCATTGCCCCGCGGGACATCATCAGTATCTCAGGCATACCTGTCAGGTCGTGGCAGGAATTGCAGTACACTTGCGAACATGCGAGCGAGCCGTCTGTTGTCGCTTCTCCTCTTGCTTCAGACCCGAGGCCGGATGACGGCCCGGGAGCTGGCGGATGCCCTGGAAGTCTCGGTGCGGACCGTCTACCGGGACACCGAAGCGCTGGCGGCGGCCGGCGTGCCGATCTACGCCGACCGTGGCCCCGCCGGGGGCTACCAGTTGCTCGACGGCTACCGGACCCGATTGACCGGGCTGACGCCCGATGAGGCGGAGGCCTTGTTCCTCGCCGGGGTGCCGGGACCGGCAGCCGAGCTTGGCCTGGGCACGGTCCTCGCCACGGCGCAGCTCAAGCTGGAGGCCGCCCTTCCATCCGAGCTGCGGGCGCGCGCCGCGCGGATCAGGGAGCGCTTTTACCTCGACGCGCCCGGCTGGTTCCACGAGGAGGAGCAGAACCCGTTTCTGGGAGCCGTCGCGGACGCGGTCTGGGAGCAGCGGCCGATCCGGGTGCGCTACCGTCGCTGGGGCGGGGAGGTGACGCGCACGCTCGAGCCGCTCGGGCTGGTCCTGAAGGCGGGCGTCTGGTACCTGGTGGCACAGGTGGACGGGCAGCCTCGCACGTACCGCGTATCGCGCATCCTTGACCTGGAGTACCAGGACGGCTGGTTCGAGCGGCCGGACGGGTTCGACCTGGCGGAGTACTGGGAGTCCTGGTCCGAGGGGTTCGCCGACCGGCTCTATCGCGACCGCGCGACGGTCCGGCTCTCGCCGCGCGGGGTGGCTCTTCTGCCCTACCTGCTCGGGCAGGGCGTGGCACGGATGGCGCTGGCGAGCGCGAGCGAGCCGGATAGTGCGGGGTGGGTGCACGCCGAGGTCCCGATCGAGTCGGTCGAGCATGCAGTGCCCGCGTTGCTCCAGTTCGGGGCGGACGCCGAGGTGCTGGCGCCGCAGGTTCTGCGGGAACGCATGGCGCGAGCTGCCGGGGCGCTGGCACGTCTTTACGAAACCGATACCTAACTGCTCGGACGTGCCATCGTACAGCCTCCTCAATCTCCCGTCGCAACGTTTGCTCAAGACTTCCCCGTTTGCCCCCTCTTTACAAGTGTACGTACACATGCTACACTTACGGACAGAGTGTACGTACACCTACTCGGCGCCGAGGAGTCTGGTTGCGGTGCGGAAGTACTTGTCGATCGGTACGAATGGGCCGAGTACGATCCACCCCATTGTGCTCTTGGTTTCGACTGGATGCGGGACTAGAGTACGGTGGGGCACGAGATCTGGGCGAAGGGACTAAGTCCGGATCACGTTTTCGATTACGTCCGGCGTGCTCTGTAGCAATCGGGGGGTTACTGTGGAGCGTAGACGAGGCAGTGGCAATGGGCGTACCGTTCTGATCGTCGATGACCATCCGCTTTTTCGTCAGGGTCTGCGCCGGTTGATCGAAGAGGGCGGCGCGTTCAAGGTCGTAGCCGAGGCGACGAGCGGCCACGAAGCGATCCGCGAGGCCGATATCCACCGGCCCAGTATTGCCCTGATCGACATCCAGCTTCCCGGCGTCACCGGCCTCAACGTGGCCCGCATCCTGAAGAAGCAGCACCCCTCCATGCACATCATCATCCTGTCGATGCACGTGGATGATGAGCGGCTGTTCGAAGCCGTCCGTGCGGGCGCTTCGGCCTTCCTCACGAAGGACATCGAGGCGCAGGAGCTGATCTCGTCGCTCGACCGCGTGGCCCAGGGCGAGCAGCTCATCAACCTGGAGGTGATGTCGCGGCCGGAGCTGGCGTGGCGGGTTCTGTCCGAGTTCCGGCAGCTCACCGGCGAGGATGGCGAGGCAGGGTCGGTGTCCGACCCGAAGCGGCTGCCCCTGTCGGTCCGTGAGGTCGAGGTGCTCGACTGCGTAGCGCAGGGCCTCTCAAACAAAGAGATCGCTGAGGCGCTGTTCATCACCGAGCAGACGGTGAAGAACCACATGACCTCGGTGCTGCGGAAATTGCAGGTGAACGACCGCGTCCAGGCGGTCCTGTGTGCTGTCCGCAACGGTTGGGTCGAGATCGGGCCGCCGAGCACTGGCGGCGGCGTGGTCAGCGCCGGGTCGTAGCCGGCCCGATCTCAGCCGCGGGCGGCCGCTCGCGGCTGAGTCTCCCGCAACGCGATATCCTGCCGATACACCATGTCGGTGAACTCGACGCCCGGCACTGCCGCGTAAACCCGCTGCCGGGCGCCGCTTATATCCGGGCCGCGCGCGACGAGCGTGAGCACACGCCCGCCCGACGTAACGACGCTACCATCGTCGCCGACCGCGGTGCCCGCGTGGAAGGCGATGATGTCCTCGGGGAGCGTGTCGAGCCCGTGGATGGGGTAGCCGGTGACGTAGCTGCCCGGATAGCCGCCGGAGGCGAGGACCACACCCACGGCGGCTCCGTCGTGCCAGCGCGGGGCGGGAACGTCGCCGAGCCGCCCACGGGCAATGCCGTCGAAGAGCGCGGCCAGGTCGCCGTCGAGGAGCGGCAAGATCACCTGCGTCTCGGGGTCGCCCATCCGACAGTTGAACTCCAGCACCTTCGGGCCGTCGGCGGTCAGGATGAGCCCGGCGTAGAGGACGCCGCGGTAGATGATGCCGCGACGGCGCATCTCCGCGACGGTCGGCTGAATGATGCGTTCGACGATCTCCTGCTGGAGAGCGGCGTCGACCGCGGGCACTGGGGCGTAGGCGCCCATCCCGCCGGTGTTGGGGCCGGTGTCGCCGTCGCCCACGCGCTTGTAGTCGCAGGCCGGGATGAGCGGGTAGATCGTCTCCCCATCGGTCATGGCGAGGAGGGACACCTCCTGGCCCGTCAGGCACTCCTCAATCAGGACGCAGCGCCCGGCCTCACCGAGCGTACCGGCGCCGAGCATGTCGCGCACCGCCGCCTCGGCCTCAGCGTGGGTCGGGGCGACCACCACGCCCTTGCCCGCGGCCAGCCCGTCCGCCTTGACGACGATCGGTGGCTCGGCGCTCCGCACGGCCGCGAGCGCGGCGTCCAGATCGACATACGTGCGGCAGGAGGCAGTCGGCACTCCCGCCGCGGTCATGATCTCCTTCGCCCAGGCCTTGCTGCTCTCGATCCGCGCCGCCGCCGCGGTCGGTCCGGCCACGAGGAGGCCACGCGACTGGAAATGGTCGACGAGCCCGCGTGCGAGCGGGTCTTCCGGCCCGACGACGGTCAGGTCGATGCCGTGCTCCTGGGCTGCGTCGGCCAGCGCGGGGACGTCGTTGGCCTGGATGGGGAGGTTGGTCGCGATGGCGGCCGTCCCGGCGTTCCCCGGCGCGACGAACAGGGCGTCGACGAGCGGGCTCTGGCGTAGCTTCCAGGCGAGGGCATGTTCCCGAGCGCCGCTGCCGACTACCATCACCCGCATGTTCGTACTCCGCTCATTCCCACTCGATCGTGCCCGGTGGCTTGCTGGTGATGTCGTAGACGACCCGGTTGATGCCGGGCACCTCGTTGACGATCCGGTTGCTCATCCGCGCCAGGAGGTCGTGCGGCAGGCGTGCCCAGTCGGCGGTCATCGCGTCCTCACTGGTGACGGCGCGGATCGCGCACACGTCGGCGTAGGTGCGCTGGTCACCCATGACCCCGGTCGACTTCACCGGCAGGAGCACGGCGAAGAACTGCCAGACGTCGTTCCCGAGCCCCGCGGCCTCGATCTCCTGGCGCACGATGGCGTCGGCCCGGCGCAGCGGCTGCAGCCGCTCCGGCGTGACCTCGCCGAGGATGCGGACCGCCAGACCTGGCCCGGGGAAGGGCTGGCGCTGGACGATCTCCTCCGGCAGGCCGAGCAGGCGCCCGACAGCGCGCACCTCATCCTTGAATAGCATCCGGACGGGCTCCAGCAGCTCAAATTGCAAGTCCTCCGGCAGCCCGCCGACGTTGTGGTGCGTCTTGATCTTGGCGGCCGTCTTGGAGTCGCGCGGGGTGGCGCTCTCGATGACGTCGGGGTAGAGCGTGCCCTGGGCGAGGAAGCGGAACGGGCCGTGTCGCGCCGCTGCTTCTTCGAAGACGCTGATGAACTCGGCGCCGACGATCTTGCGCTTCTGCTCCGGATCGGTCACCCCGCGCAGCCGGGTCAGGAACCGCTCGCTCGCGTCGATGGAGACGAGGTTCATGTGGAAGTGGCGGCCGAAGACTTCGCGGACGGTCTCCGGCTCGCCCTCCCGCAGCAGACCGGTGTCGACGAAGACGGGAGTGAGCTGATCGCCGATCGCGCGATGGATCAGCGCCGCGGTGACCGCCGAGTCGACGCCGCCCGAGAGGGCCAAGAGCACCCGGTCCTTGCCGACGCGGGCGCGGATCCGCTGGACCGCGTCGTCGATAAAGGAAGCGGCCGTCCAGTTCCCCTCGCAGCCGCAGATGTCGAAGAGGAAATTGCGCAGGATGGTGCCGCCCAGCGGCGTGTGGGCGACCTCCGGGTGGAACTGGAGGCCGATCACATGGCCGCGACCCATCGCCGCGTACGGTGAATTGTCGCTGCGCGCGAGCGCCGTGAAACCCTCGGGGAGCTCCTCGATACGGTCGCCGTGGCTCATCCAGACATCGAGTCGTTCCGGGAGATCCGCGAAGATCGGGCTCGACCCCACAACCTCGATCGTGGCCGGGCCGTACTCACGCTCCGTCGCGGGCGCGACGCGCCCGCCGAGGGATTGCGCCAGCAGTTGCATGCCGTAGCAGATGCCGAGGACGGGCAGATCCTGCTCCAGCACCCAGGCGGGCAGGGTGGGCGCGCCCGGCTCGTAGACGCTGGCCGGTCCCCCGGAGAGGATGACCCCCTTGGGTCGCAGGTGGGCGACCGACTCCCAGCCGGTGTCGAAGGGGAAGACCTCGCAGTAGACGTTGGCTTCGCGGACCCGCCGGGCGATCAACTGGGCGTACTGCGACCCGTAATCCAGCACCACGACCGCATCGGGTGAAGCCGGGGAGCCGCTCGCCTCGTCGGGCAGCGGCAGTGTCGATCGCTCTTCGGTTTGCAAGGGCCGTCCTCCCAACCGCGCTGGGGCGTACGTTCTCGCCCGCCGTCTCCGGACGCAATTGTACTCGACCGGATGGCGCGTCCGGGGAGGGGAACATCGGATTCGCACCTGCCCTCGAGACCGGTGCGGGTGTAGGCCGATCGGGGGAGTCGCACGCGACACGTCTCTTCCGGGCATTCCGGGTGGGCCGGAATTCGGTGCTCCGATCGGTGCCTATCCGGACCCCGCCACCGTGTATCATCCCGGCGGGAGGAGGCGGGCGGTGAGTCAGAATTCGGGCGCGATGGGGACGACGGTGCGGCTGGCGGTGCTGCTGTCCGGAAGCGGGCGGACGCTGGAGAACCTGCTGGGGTGCATCGACCGCGGGGAGCTTCCGGCGCGCGTTGAGGTGGTGGTGAGCAGTCGCGACGGCGTGCGGGGCATTGAGATCGCGCGCCAAGCCGGGCTGCCGGTCACCGTGATCCCACGCCGCGCGTTTCCCTCGGTCGAGGCCTTCAGTGACGCCGTGTGGGCAGCGATCGAGCCGTACACGGTCGATCTGGTGGTTCTGGCCGGCTTCTTGGCCAAGCTCGCCATCCCCGCGGGTTTCGAAGGACGGGTGATGAATATCCACCCGTCGCTGCTGCCGCTCTTCGGCGGGCGCGGGTTCTACGGCGACCGGGTCCATCGGGCGGTGCTGGAGGCGGGCGTCAAGGTCAGTGGATGCACCGTCCACTTTGTTGACGAGGAATACGACGCAGGGCCGATCATCATCCAGCGCTGCGTCCCGGTGCTGGACGACGACACGCCAGAGTCATTGGCGCATCGCGTCTTCGCCGAGGAGTGCCGTGCCTACCCGGAGGCGATCCGGCTGTATGCCGAGGGGCGGCTGCGGATCGAAGGCCGTCGCGTGCGCGTCCTGCCGCGAGAGTGATGCCTCTCGCGCATCCTGCGTCGTCTGCCGGGCTGCCCACACTGTCCGATGCTCCGCCCGGCGGGGCCGAGTGACCCGTAAGGACTGACGAACGTCTTCCGCTTGCCGCTGGTGCCCGAGCGCGTTCATACTTGGCCCCACGAACGTTCCGGGGAAGGGAGCATCCCCACGATGGCAGACAAACCACTTCGCGTGGGTGTGATCGGGACCGGAGTGGGCGCGGCCGTGCACATTCCGGGTCTCCGGCAGATCCCCGAGGTGGAGGTGGTGGCGGTCGGCGCCTCGCGAATCGAGCGTGCGCGGGCCGCGGCTGTCCTTCATCAGGTTCCCCACTTTTTCGACGACTACCGCCGCATGTTTCGAGAAGCCAACCTCCACGCGGTGACGATCGCGACGCCGCCGGAGTACCACCACCCAATCGCGATCGCGGCCGCGGAAGCGGGACTGCATATCCTCTGCGAGAAGCCGATGGCGCGCAATGCCGCCGAGGCACGCGACATGCACCGCCTGGCACGTGACGCGAAGATCCGGCACGCCGTCGACTACAAGACGCGGTTCCTGCCCTCCCGCCAGGTGTGCAAGCGCCTGATCGACCAGGGTTACCTGGGGGAGTTGCAGTCCGTTAGCCTCACCGTCTTTCGCCAGTCGTGGCGCGACCGGCTGCGCCACTCTACGTCCTCGCTCGATGCGGGGGAGCGTGCAGGCGGGGTGCTGGGAGCGCTCGGCTCCGACTATATCGACACGCTGCGCTGGTGGTTCGGGGAGATCCACGCCGTCGCCGGCGCGCTGCCGCGGACCATCCGCGGCAGTGAGAACTTCAGCCTGATCCTCCAGTTCGCCAGCGGAGCGCTGGCGACGATCCACGTGTCCGCGGTGGCGCCGATGGATCTTGGGGATGAGATCGTCGCGGTCGGCACGGACGCCTTGCTTGCCGTGCAGGCCGACGGGCGGGTTTTCGGCATGCGCCGCGACGAGCAGGTGCTGACCGAGATCGAGCTGCCCGACGTCTGGGGCGACCTGCCGAACTTCGCCGACCATCGCGTGCGCCCGTTCGTGCTGCTTGCCCGCGAGTGGGTCCGCGGTATTCTGGAGGGCGAGAGCGCCGTGCCGTCGTTCGAGGACGGCATGAAGGTGCAGGAAGTGCTGGACTCGGTGCAGCGCAGCCAGGAGTTGCAGCGCTGGATCGACACCAGCGGGAAGAAGTGGCCGGTGTGATCCGGCGAAGTGGGAGGTAGCCGATGGGGTACCGCGACGAACTTGACACGCCGTGTCTGGTCGTCCACGAGTCCATCCTGCGCCGCAACGTGGAGGAGATGGCGGCCTTCGCGCGCGAGCATGGCGTTGCGATGCGCCCGCATCTGAAGACGCACAAGACGGCCGAGATCACCCAGATGCAGCGCGAGGCCGGTGCGGTGGGCTTCACCTGCGCCAAGCTGGGTGAGGCTGAAGCGCTCGCCGACGCGGGTGTCTTGGACGACGTTCTCCTGGCCTACCAGATCGTCGGGGAGCAGAAGATCCGGCGGCTCCTGGCGCTGATGGATCGGATCAAGGTCACGGTCGCCGTCGACGGCGTGGAGGGCGCGGCCGCGTTGTCGGCGGCCTGCCGCGACGCGGGAAAAACGCTCGACGTGCGCCTGGAGATCAACACCGGGCTCGATCGGGCAGGGGTACTCCCGGGCGAGCCGGCGCTGGCCCTGGCGCGCGAAGTGATGCAGATGCCTGGGCTGCGCCTGACCGGGATCATGACCCACGAGGGGCACGTGGCGAAGGCGCAGAACGCGGACGAACTGGCCGAGATCGCGACAGCAGCGGGGAAGGCCATGGTCGAGACGGCCGACCTGCTCCGGACCAACGGGATCCCGGTCGACGTGGTGAGTGTCGGCTCGACCCCGGCGTCCTGGTACACCCCGACCGTGCCGGGCATCACCGAGATGCGGCCGGGGACGTACGTGTTCAACGACAACTCCGCCTTCCGCTTCGGCCGGATCGGCGTTGACGGCTGCTCGCTGCGGATCCTGGCGACGGTCATCAGCCGGCCGGCGCCCGACCGTGCCGTGATCGACGCCGGGTCGAAGACGCTGGCGATGGATCCGCCGCAGGGCCGGAAGGGCCATGGCTACATCGTGGAGTACCCGGACGCGATCATCGCGCGGCTCAGTGAGGAGCACGGCGTCGTCCTGCTGCCGCCGGGGATGCAGGGCATGGAGGTCGGCGAGCGGGTCGAGGTGATCCCGAACCACGTCTGCCCGACGGTCAACCTCCAGGACGAGATGTTCCTCGTGCGCGACGGGGAGGTCGCCGAGACCTGGTCGATCATCGCCCGCGGGAAGGTGCGCTAGTCGGCCGCGTCGGCGTGTGCCGCGACGGTGGCGATCAGCACCTGATCGAGGAACTGGGTCATCTCGGCGAAGATGCGTAGCGCGCGGTTCGGCGGGACGTCCTCCTCCTCGATGAAGCGCGTCACTGCCTGGATCACCGGCGTGCGGAAGAAGAGAAATGCCTCGACGGCATCGGGCGCCGTCAGACCGGCCTCGGCACTGATCGAGCCGTAGCGTCGGCCGATGCGGCGCCCTTCGTCGAGGAGCTGATCCCTGTCGCCGCGTCCCGCGATGGTCCGCACGGCCAGCTCCACCAGACGGCGGCCGAGCGTGCGAAGTTCGTCGACCTGCGCGGTGTTGTACGCGCTGTACCACGGCCGGGTGCGGGCCTGGTGGAGGTAGCCCGCCTCATAGCCGGAAAAGGAGAGATCGGTCAGGACCTGCCGGCTCATGCGGCGGCGGGGCCGCGACTCTCCCCGGAGGAACGCGCGCAGGTCCTCCTCGTTGTAGCGGCGGTGCCCGCCGGGCGTGCGGAAGACCGGGATCTTGCCCTGATCACTCCAGCGGCGCAGCGTCGACTGGTCGACGCCGAGGATGCGGCAGGCGGCCTCGATCGAGAGCCATCGACCGCCCGGCTGCTCCGGCGTATCCTCCGGGGATCGACGTCGCGACTCGTTCACGCAGCGGCTCTCCTGCCCAGTTCATCCGGCTCCGACGTCGACACGCGCGGCGTCACGCCCAGTCCTCGGTCCATGCCTCGGCCAACCCGGCCGGGGCGGACTCGACGCGGATCGCGCGGGTGCCGTTGAAGACGGCAAAGGAGCGCAACGCGGGCCGGAGCGTCTCGGCCAGTTCTTCTACCGGAGGGGCGTCAGGCTCAAGGTGAACCGACTTGAGCGTCAGCACGCGCTCCTTCCGGTCCGCTTTCGGATCGACCCGCCCGATGAGGCGGCCGCGGTAGAAGATCGGCAGGGTGAAGTACCCATAGACCCGCTTCGCGGCCGGAGTGTAGCACTCCAGCCGGTACTCGAAGTCGAACAGTGCCTCGGTCCGCACTCGATCCCAGATCAGGTTATCGAACGGGGATAGGAGCGTGATGTGGTTGCTCCGCTGCCCGGCGCGGATCGCGTCGACGAGCGGCAGGTTCTCGGCCGCGATGTACCCCGTTCCCAGGCCCTCAATGGTCGCCGGGACCACCTTGCCGTCCTCGGCCAGGGACTCGAGGATCGCCGCGGGGGTCGGCCCGCCGTGCTCTCGGCTTCCCCAGCGCGTGCGGAAGTAGTCGTTGAGCCAGCGGGGGACGACGACGCCCATCGCCCGCGCGGCACGGTGGGCGAGCACGCGGCGCTCTTCGTCGGGGTCGGGCAGGTCAGTGGCGTGCCAGTCGGCTAGCACGCGCTCTGTCAGGTCATAGATTCGCTGGAAGTTCACCCGCCGCAGGACGGACAGCTCCCCGGCCGACCAGAGGATCTCCAGCGCGAGATTTGTCGGCTTGTTCCCGTACCAGGTCCAGCGGTCGAGGCGCTTGCCATCCTCGGGAGCTGGAAAGTGCGTGGACCCGAGCGGACCGTGCTCACGGATGGCGCGTCGCACCTCGTCGATGACATGGGCATTCTTCTGGGACCAGTCATACTCGTGCAGGTACCGCTGCGTGTACCACTGCATGCGCCGCCGGAAGTAGGGGAAAAGATCAATCGAGATGATCGAGGCGGCGTGGCCCCAGTATTCGAACACCTCGCGGTGGGGATCGAGCATCGCATCGAGCCAGGTCGGGTCGTAGACGCCCAGGCGGCTCCAGAGGACCAGGTACTGGCTGCGGGCCACGACGTGGATGGTGTCGATCTGGATGCACCCGAGCCGGCGCACCGTCTCGACGGCCTGCTCCCAGGTCGGCGGCTCAGTTGGGGTACAGGCCAACCCCTGGGCGGCGACCGCCAGCTCACGCGCCTCTTCCCGCGACAGCTCGATCATGTCCCGTCCTCCTCTGGTCACCGTACCCTGATTGCCCGGCCATTGTACCAGAACATCTGATCGAATAAAGGGGATTCGAGCGCGTTCGTCGTTGCGCTATGATAGCCGTCCCGACGGCATCTCGCGTTCCAGCATCGGCGGATGGGAGGTACAGGGGTGGGCGAACCACGGGTTCGAGCGCGGGATCTCGGCATCAGCATCGGCATCTATTCGCCAGGGATGTACAACGCGATCACGGATGTCCCGGGCGTCGCGGTCGGGCACACGACGGTGCATAGGGGTGATACGACCCTGCCTCCGGGGCGCGGACCGGCACGCACCGGCGTAACGGTGATCTGGCCGCACCGCGACGACCTCCTGCGCAACCCCGTTGCGGCAGGCTTCTTCGCCCTGAGCGGCACCGGGGAGATGACGGCGCGCAGCGAGATCGAGGAGCTGGGGCGGATCAACACCCCGCTGGCGCTGACCAACACCATGAGCGTCGGGCTGGTCTATGACGCGGTCTGCCGCTACCTGGTCGAGCGCGACAGCGGGGTCGGGGCGGACGAGGGACCGGTGATCCCGCTCGTGGCGGAGTGCGACGACTCGTTCCTCAACGACGCGCGAGGCTTCCACGTGACGCACGAGCATGTCTACGCCGCGCTCGACGGTGCCAGCGCCGGCCCGGTTGCCGAGGGCTGCGTCGGCGCCGGCACCGGGATGCACTGCTTCCAGTTCAAGGGCGGGATCGGGACGTCCTCACGCGTCCTCCCGGCCGACGCCGGCGGTTGGACGGTCGGCGTGCTGGTCCTGACCAACTTCGGCCGGCGGCACCGTCTGACCGTAGCGGGCGTGCCGGTCGGGGCGCACCTCCCGTATGCGCCCGAGGAGGTTGGCACGCCGTCGCGCGACGAAGGCTCGGGCATCGTCGTCGTTGCCACCGATGCACCGCTCGACGGGCGGCAACTGGCGCGGGTGGCAAAGCGGGCGGCGCTCGGACTCGGGCGCACCGGGTCGACGGGCGGTGACACGAGCGGAGAGCTCCTGGTCGCCTTCTCCACAACCTATCGCCCCGGCCGTGAGCCCGGCGCGGCGGCCCGCGAGG
>NZ_JADGHZ010000004.1 GCF_019683595.1 Sphaerobacter sp.
GCTGATCCAGCCGGTGGCGATCGAGGCGGGGCTGCGCTTTGCCATTCGCGAGGGTGGTCGCACGGTGGGCGCCGGCGTCGTCACCGAGATCATCGAGTAGAGAAGCGAGAGGCGGGGGCCCGTCGGCTAGGCTGGCGGGCCCTCGCATCCAGCACGGGGATGTGGTATCATGGCCAAGAAGGCGAAGGCCGACCGGCACGTGATCACGCTCGAGTGCACCGAGTGTCGAGAGCGGAACTACACGACGCAGAAGAATCGGCGGAACGATCCCGGGCGGCTTGAGCTAAGAAAGTTCTGCCCACGTTGCCGGTGCGTACGGCTGCACCGCGAGACGCGCTAAGCGCCGCGCGCTCAGGCGCGGCACGCAGCACAGGGTCGTAGCTCAACTGGTAGAGCAGCGGTCTCCAAAACCGCAGGTTGCGGGTTCGAGTCCTGCCGGCCCTGCCGCTTCCCCCATCGGGGAGAAGCCGACGCGCTGCGAATGCCCAGTGGGGGTCGTAGTGGGGCAGAGCCGATGGGCTCCGCCCTTTTGTCTGCCATCAGCGTGCGGGCTTGCCTGGCCCGGGCAGCAGCGCGGCTCTCATGAGGAAGGATACATGGCGACGAGGACACGAACGCGAACGCGAGCCAATGAACCGCAGCCGCGAGCCCGGGTCGCTGCGCTGCAGCGGGTCGCGCGTGACACCGTGGCCGAAATGAAGAAGATCACCTGGCCCGACCGCGAGACGACCCGAAACCTGACCCTGGTCGTCATTGCGATCTCGGTCGTCCTCGGGTTGCTGCTAGGCGGGGTGGACGCGGCCTTCGTTCGACTCTGGAGCATCTTCTAGGAGGTCGCACATGACGGCACGAACGCTTCGCGCGCGCCTGGCGCGGCGGCGCGAAGAGGAAGCCATGGCCGAGGGGGCCGGCGAGCAGCGGGGCCAATGGTACGTGGTCCACACCTACTCGGGATACGAGAACAAGGTCCGCCAGAACCTGCTCCACCGGATCGAGACCATGGACATGGCCGACAAGATCTTCGAGGTCGTCGTGCCGACGCAGGAAGAGGTCGAGATCCGCTCCGGCCAGCGCCATAGCGTGCAGCGCAAGGTCTTCCCCGGCTACGTCCTGGTCCGGATGATTATGGACGACGATTCCTGGTACGTCGTCCGCAACACCCCCGGTGTCACGGGTTTCGTCGGTATGGGCAACAAGCCGACGCCGCTGGGCGAGGACGAGGTCCAGGCCATCATGCGCGGTATGGAGGCGGAGGCGCCTCGGGTCAAGGTGTCGTTGGCGGTGGGCGATGTGGTCCGCATCATCGACGGGCCGTTCAGCGACTTCCGCGGCACTGTGGACGAGATCGACCAGGAGAAGGGCAAGGTCCGGGTGCTCGTGTCGTTCTTCGGGCGCGAGACCCCGGTGACGCTGGATTTCCTTCAGGTCGAGCGCGAAGCGTAGGGTTAGCGGATAGACCCGCCGGCCGGTGCCGGCGGGTTGTGCATGTGGGAGGGGTTCATCCCCGTTTGAACCACCAGGGAGGATTGACGTACCGTGGCTAAGAAGGTCCGCGCGTACATCAAGTTGCAGATTCCGGCCGGCAAGGCGACTCCGGCGCCGCCGATCGGCCCGGCCCTCGGCCAGCACGGCGTGGCGATCATGAACTTCTGCAAGGAGTACAACGAGCGCACCGCCCATCTGGCCGGCCAGATCATCCCCGTGGTGATCACGGTCTACGAGGACCGCTCGTTCACCTTCGTCACCAAGACGCCCCCGGCCGCCGATCTCCTGCGCCGGGCTGCGGGGATCGAGAAGGGTTCCGGTGACGTGATCCGCAACAAGGTGGGCCGGGTCACGCGGGACCAGATCCGCGAGATCGCCGAGATCAAGATGCCCGACCTGAACGCGGTGGACCTCGAAGGCGCGATGAAGCAGATCGAGGGCTCCGCGCGGAGCATGGGGATCGAGGTCGTCGACTAGCCGGGTCGTTCCGGCTGGTGATGTCGCACGTGTGGGAGGGGCCGGCGCCCCGCCAGGACCACGAGGAGCACAAGAATGCCCAAGCGAGGGAAGAAGTATCTCGAGGCAGCCAAGCTGATCGAGCGCGGCCGTCTCTATACGCCTGCGGAAGCCGTCGCGCTCGTCAAGAAGACGGCTTTCGCCGACTTCAACGAGACCATCGAAGCCCACTTCCGGCTCGGCATCGATCCGCGCCAGGCGGATCAGAACGTACGCAGCACCGTCGTCCTGCCCCACGGCACGGGCAAGGAGCCGCGCGTGCTGGTCTTCGCCGCCGGTGAGGCGGTGCGTATCGCGCAGGAGGCCGGCGCCGACTACGTGGGGAGCGACGATCTGGTCAAGAAGATCCAGGACGGCTGGCTCGAATTCGACGCCACGATCGCCATGGCGGACCAGATGGGCAAGGTCGGTGGCCTGGGTCGCATCCTTGGCCGGCGCGGCCTGATGCCCAACCCGCGCTCCGGTACGGTCGTCCGCGCGGCGGAAGACCTGCCGGCGGTCATCCAGGAGCTGAAGCGCGGCCGGGTCGAGTTCCGCAACGACCGGACGGGGCTGATCCACGCCGTGATCGGCAAGGAGAGCTTCGAGGACCAGCAGTTGGTCGAGAACCTCTACGCCCTGGTGGACGCCGTGATGCGGGCGAAGCCGGCGGCCGCCAAGGGGACGTATTGCCGCTCGATCACGCTGACGAGTACAATGGGCCCCGGCGTCCCGGTCGACGTTGCGAAGGCAACGGAGGAGGCGTCGAACTTCGTCGCCTAGCCGCTGCCCGGCCGGGCCGTCGGATACCGATCGAATAGACGACGTGCGCCGTAGACCGCTGGGGTGCGCGAGCACTTAATCATCCAGCCGAGGCGCGCGGGAAGTGACCACCGACGCGGGCTGTCCCGCGCTATGATTGGTGATTCCGCCCCGCGCCTCATGGCGCGGGGTTCTTGTTTGGTCGGAACACTGCATACGACACACGCAACCCGGGACAGAGAGGAGGTGAAGACGGTGCCCACCCCCAAGAAGGTGCAAGAGGTCGAAGAGATCAGCCAGATGCTCTCCGGCGCGACGCTCTCGATCCTGACCGACTATCGCGGCCTGAACGTGGCGGACCTGCAGGGCCTGCGGGCGCAACTGCGGCCGCACCAGTCGAACATCCGCGTCGTCAAGAACACGCTGACCGCGATCGCCGCGGAGCGCGTCGGGCTGCAGGAGCTGCACCCGCTCCTGGAAGGGCCGACGGCCCTGGTGGTCGCGATGGACGACCCCGTGCAGCCGGCGAAGATCATCAACGACTTCGTGCGGACGTCCCGCATCCTCCAGATCAAGGGCGCGGTGCTGGAGGGGCAGGTCATTCCGGCGTCCGAAGTTGAGCGCCTGGCGACACTCCCGCCGCGGGAGGTGCTGCTGGGCAAGGTCGTCGGCGGTCTTCAGTCGCCGCTGTACGGCCTGGTCGGTGTGCTGGCCGGCACGATCCGCTCGCTCCAGTACGTGCTCCAGGCGCGTGCCGAGCAGTTGGGTGGCGGCGAGGCGTCGGCGGCGTAGTAACGGCAGAGCGTACGAGCAGACGACGGTAGAGACACGATAGGAGGACCAGACATGGCTGTGGGCCAGGAGAAGATGGAAGAACTGATCAGCACCATCGAGCAGATGACGGTGCTGGAGCTGTCGCAGCTCGTCAAGGCGCTCGAGGAGCGCTTCGGCGTGACGGCTGCCGCGCCGGTCGCGGTGGCGGCGGCGCCGGGCGCTGCGGGTGCGGCGGCCGCGGCCGAGGAGGCTGAGGAGAAGACGCAGTTCGACGTGGTGCTGGCCGACGTCGGCCCGAATAAGATCCAGGTTATCAAGGCCGTCCGCGAGCTGACCAACCTGGGCCTCAAGGAGGCCAAGGATCTGGTCGAGTCCGCTCCGAAGGCCGTCAAGGAGGGCGTGTCCAAGGAGGAGGCCGAGGCGGCCAAGGCCAAGCTCGAGGAGGCCGGCGCCAAGGTGGAGGTCAAGTAACGACCTTCGCCGACCATCGTGGCGGAATCGACAGCGGCCCACCCGTGGATACCTCCGCGGGGTGGGCCGCTCCCTTTGTGAGGCGGGGCACATCTGTGCTATACTGCGCGTAGTTTCGGGGCGTGGCGCAGCCTGGTAGCGCACCGGTATGGGGTACCGGTGGTCGGAGGTTCGAATCCTCTCGCCCCGACCAACATCATGCATATCCGGGTGACTGCGTCGCCTCCGCACCCCGGCGCGGGTTTCCCTCGTCAGACGAGCGGAGAGTGGGGATATGGAGAGTGCGTCGCGCCGAGCGCGAATCATCATCGCCGACGATGAATCCATCATCCGGATGGATCTGCGCGAGATGCTGACGCACCTCGGCTACGATGTCGTCGGCGAGGCTGCCGACGGACGCACGGCCATCGAGCTCGCTCAGAAGCTCCACCCGGATCTCGTCGTCCTCGACATCAAGATGCCCGACATGGACGGCATCGAAGCCGCCGAGCGGCTCACCCAGAGCCGGATCGCGCCGGTCGTGCTCCTCACTGCCTACAGCGAGCAGAACCTCATCGAGCGCGCGAAGCGAGCGGGCGTCTCCGGATATCTGGTGAAGCCCTTCCGCGAGAGCGAGTTGATGCCGGTCATCGAGCTGGCCCTGGCACGGTTCCATGACCTCAAGGGGCTGGAGAACGAGGTGGAGCAGCTCAAGGACGCGCTGGAGACGCGCAAGCTGATCGAGCGCGCCAAGGGCATCCTGATGGAGGTCCACGGCCTCAAGGAGGCGGAAGCCTTCAACCGCATGCGGCGCACGAGCATGGACAACCGCAAGTCGATGCGGGAGGTCGCCGAGGCCATCCTCCTCACGCACCAGGTCGAGACCCGGTCCTCCTAAGCCACGTCGAGTCCAACCACAACGCAGCATCCGCGCATTCTGGGTGAGAGCCGGTATTCTGCCGGCTATCGCCGCGTGCCCACACCCGGACCGTGGTCGTTGGGCATAGCGTCGCTCCGGGTGAGCAGCTCTCACCCCAACCCCGATCCCGGTTGCTGTCATCCCGAGCGGAGCCGGAGCTGCGGCCAGTCGGCCCTGACGCAGCGGAGGAAGGCCCCGGTACGTGGCCGGTCCGACGCGAGATCCTTCGCTCCGCCGCCCGACGCCCCACGCCGGCCGGCTCCGCTCAGGATGACAACAGCGCGGGAGCGGGTGATGGGGAGACAGGATTCATTCGGCAACGTTCATGTTGGGAGAGGGGAGCAATGCACGGGGACGGTCGGGGATCGGTTCGGCAACCGCGTCCCTTGCGGGGGGCGAAGTCGTCGCCTTGACGCGCAGGCTGGTGCCGGTGAGGGATCAGGACCCTGAGCCGGTGGCGCGCTCGAGTTGGACGGTGATTTGTGAGGGCTGCACGCTGCGGACGCGCACGCCGGACGGCACGTCGACCGAGACTCGTACCTGGTGGAGTCCCGGCTCCTCAATGTCGCTGAGGTCGACGGTGGCCCGGACGGCCCCCTCTTCCAGTGCGTTGATCCGGCTGCGGGGGCCTTGCAGGCGGATCTCGACCGTGCCGAGTGTGCCGATGACCGCGAAGCCGTCGGGCACGTCGGTGGCGACCACCGGCACCGCAGGCAGAACCTTGCTGATCTCCGGGTCCTGCTCGTTGGTCACCCAGGCCCACAGCGCGAAGGCCAGGATCAGCGCCAGGATAAACCGGAAGAGATTCCCGGTGTCGAGGAACTGGCGGAGGCTAGTCGGCACGCGTTACAGTCCTCGCTCCATCTTCGGGTGCTCGCTCACGGCCATCGCCAAGCCCGTCGTTCGACGGTGGCGGTCCATTCAAACGCACGCGCCGGCGGATCGTGCGCTCGGGGCGGTCGAGCCGCAGGAGCGTGCGCAGCACTTTGCGCAGCCGCTCCGGATCAAGGTTGCGGTAGAGCCGCCCGTTGTGCGCGACCGCGATCTGCCCCGTCTCTTCCGAGACGACGACGGCAATGGCGTCGGACTCCTCGGTGATCCCCATGGCGGCGCGGTGGCGCGTCCCGAGTTGACCGCCGGTGGCAACGTTGTCGCTGAGCGGCAGCACGCAACTCGCCGCGAGGATGCGGTCGTTGCGCACGATCACCGCGCCGTCGTGCAGGGGCGAGTTGGGATAGAAGATGTTGATCAGGAGCTGCCGGGTCAACGTAGCGTCGAGTGGCACGCCACGGTCGACATAATCCTGTAGCCCCGTCTCCCGTTCGATCACGATGAGGGCACCGTAGCGGTGCCGCGATAGCTGGACGGCGGCACGGGAGATCTCCTCGACGGTGCGTTCCAGGTCGGTCTCAGCGGCGGCGGTGAAGGGTGGCCGCAGCCAGGAGCCGGTGTGCCCGAGTTGCTCCAGCGCCCGGCGTAGCTCCGGCTGGAAGACGACCGGCACGGAGATGATGAGCGCCGGGAGCGCCTTGTCGAGCAGCCATTTCAGAGCTGTCAGATTGAAGATATTGGCGACACCGACGACGACGACGATGAGGATCAGCAGCCCGCGGATCAACTGCGTGGCACGCGTGCCCTGCGCGACCCAGAGCACGCCGAAGAAGATCAGGGCCACGGCGAAGATGTCGATGACGGCCCGGAAATCGAGACGAGTAAAGATCCACGGGAGTTCGGGCATGTGCGGCACCCTGACGACGGAATTGCCCAGCTAGCTGATTGGATTGTACCACGGCGCCGCGGCGGACCCTGACGGGGCGCGGGCTGACGCGGCGCCCACGATCATGGTTGTCCCTTGGCGAGGGCGGCCAGCGCCGCCTGCTTCGCCTTGATCGCCGGGTCGTCAGGCACGAGCTGCGCGAGACGCCCGTAGACCCGCTCGGCCTGTCCGTACTCGCCCACGGCCGCGAGGATCTCGCCGAGCCGGTGGTACGGCGTCGGGTCTGCCGGGTCGAGCGCGATGATCTGGTGGAGTGCCGCGATGGCCTCGTCGTAGTCCTCCTGGGTACTCGCGATCTTGACCACATCCTGGAGCTGGGCCTTGGCCTCCGCGATGCGGCCGTGCTGGACGAAGGTGGCTGCGGCGGCGTGCCGCAACCCGATGTCCTCAGGCGCCAGGCGGATCATGTAGTCGTAGATCGGCTCGACTTTCTCCCAGTCGCCGGTCAGCGTGGCGATCTCTGCAGCGCGGCGCAGGTGCGCGATCGCCTCGGCCGCACGGCCGTACCGCTCCAGCAACTGCGCGAGGGTGAAGAGTTCGCGGAGGGCCTCGGCCAGCCGGCCGCGCTTGAGATGGACCTCGACCAGGCGCTCGCGCAGCGGGAGATGGTTCGGGGCGATGCGCACCATCGTCTCAAGGGTCTTCTCCGCCTCGGCGTGCCGCCCGGCGGCTTCCTCCTGCTCGCGCAACGCGTCGAGCTGGGCGAGGGCTTCGGCCGTCTCACCGGCGCGCCCGACCAGTTCGGCGTGGGCGCGGGCGTAGCGGTGATTGTCTGGGTACTGCTTGAGCAGTCGTTCGTAGACGGCGAGGGCCTCGTGGAACTCACCGCGCTCGACGAGCAGCTTGGCAAGGCTCTCACCCAAGGATGCCGCCGTGACGGGGGGATCGAAGGGGGAATGCTCCGCCACGAATGCGGCGACGTCGGGGTGAGCGGCGAGGTCGAAGGCGGCCCGGAGTGGCGGGAGCACGGACGCCGCGTCGGCGTCCGGACCCTGGGAGCGGAGCGTGCACACCGCGGCAACGAATGCGCTGACGCGGTCGGCCGGCCGGAACCCCGTGAGCCGGGCGGTCACCTCGCGTGCGTCGCCCACGGCCAACGCCAGCAACGCGCGTAGCACGGGCATGGTTGTGCCCGCCGGCAACACCGCCGCCACGTCGCTGAGCAGTCGCTGGGCCTCGATACGGTCCACGCGCCCGGATGCGGCGTCCCGCGCCAGCCGCGCGATGAGGGACCACTGCGCCTCCGCGCCGGTGGCGGCGGCGACGGCGAGGGCCGCCACGATGGAGGCCGCGTCGAAACCCACGTCCTGAGTCAGATCGGCCGCCTCGGCCACCTGGCCGGCGCGCAGCAACTCACGGACGTAGATGAGGCGGGCGAGCGGGCTGCCCTGCGCCTGGGTGTACCACTCCCGCGCTAGCTCCAATGCCGCCGGTTGATTGCCTGCCTCCAAGAGGGCGGCGGCCGCGGCAGGGACGTAAGTGTCGCTGAGCGAGGCGTCCCCGGCGGCCAGCGAGGCGCGTGCCAGGCCCAGCACGTTGTCCAGCGTGGGGGCGGCGTGCGCGACGACGCGCGCCAGAGCCAGGTCATGCTCGGTTTCGCCGCGCAGCGCCGCGAGTCGCCCGATCGTGTCGGCCAGCGTCAGCGCCTTCGCCGGGCGCTGCGTGGCGACGAGGAGTTCGGCGTGGCGCACGAAGAGGGAGAGATCCTCCGGGGCCAGTGTCTCGGCATAGACGGTCAGATCGAGCGCGCTCTCAAGGCGCCCACGCGCCACGTCCGCATCTGCCTCGGCCATCACACGCGCTACAGTCGGTGGCAGGCGGTTCGTGTGTGAGAAGGGACCGATCGCCAGCGGCCCGAGCAGCGCTCTTCGACGTGGCTGCTGCGGGGCGTGTGACCGCGCGGCCGTTCGCTCATCCACCGTGCCGCGGGTGGCTCGCAGGCTTGCCTGGGCGCGGTCGCCCCAGGTGGGGTCGGATGTCGCGGCTTCCAGCAGCGTCCGTCCGGTCGGGTCTCCCCGGCGGAGCAGGATCTCACCGAGCAGCACGCGCGCGTCGGCACCCGGGTAGCCGGCCTCGAGCGCGGCCCGGAGCAGGGAGATGGCGTCGTCTTCCTGGCCGTCGGCGATGAGCGCTGCGGCGTGCTCGACGTTTTCGCGCAGTCGCTCGGAGTCGCCCGACACGGACCTCGTCGGGGCGGGCTCGTCGAAGTGCTCCACGGTTCCCGGGGTCCTTTCTCACAACGGTATCGGGCGCCGAGGAAACCCGGCACATTGGCAGTATACGAGCGCAGGCCGCGCCGCTGGATAGTACAAAGGTGCGGATGTGGTCTGGGACCGTGTACCCGGTGCGCTCCTACCGGCCGGGGAAACGCCGGAGGGTGCTGGCGCGGCGCACGCGGTAGTCGCCCGCCGGGATGAGCACGGCGTGGCAGATCCGCGGGTCACTCAGGCGGGAGGCAACCCGTGGATCGAGCTCATCGAAGTTGCGGTTGGAGGTGATGATGGTCGGGCGCCGCTCGTTATAGCGGAAGTTGATGATCTGGAACAGCTTCTCGCGGGCCCACGGAGTCGTGTGCTCGGTCCCCAGGTCGTCGAGGACCAGGAGGTCGATGGTGCGGATGGCGTTGAAGCGCGCGTCGTAGGTTGCGCCCTGGTCGGGGGCGAAGGTGGCGCGCAGGTGGTCGAGCAGGTCCGGCACGACCAGGAAGAGAGCGCGCATCCGCTGGTGGGCGATGACGTAGTGCGCCACGGCAGCCGCCAGATGGGTCTTCCCGCAGCCGTAGCCGCCGAGGAGGAAGAGCCAGCCATCCGGGTTTTCGGCGTAGGCCAGCGCCGCCTCGTACGCCTCGCGCACGCCCGGCACGTCCGGATCGAACGTCTCGAAGGTCTGCCCTTCAAACGCGCCCAGGCTGCTCATCTCCGCGATCTCACGGTGCCGCCGCTCCTCACGCTCGGCGATCTTGCACTCGCAGGGGATGAGCCGCCCGAAGTTGGGACTGCCGACCGGTGCGTCGACGCGCAGGAACCCGGCCCCCTTGCAGATGGGGCAGCTATCGTGGTCGTCGGAAGATGGGGGCATGTTTGCCGCGGAGGTGCCTCTCCGGGTCGAAAGCTGGTGCAGGACGTCCAGATCGCCGATCCGCTTCATCGCCACGCCCCTCGGTGGCCCAGCGCTCCAGGATCCGCTGGATGTATCGCCATTGCCGTCGGTTGTAGCTTACCGCTTCCTGGATGGCGTCTTCAATCCACTGCTCCGGGTACAGCTCCAGGGCTTCGATCAACTGGTCCGCGATGATGGGAGTCACCAGCCCGACGTTTTGCTCGTAGAGCCGGAACACGTTGGGCCGCTCCCGCTCGACCCGCACCGCCGGCTCGCGCGCGCCGACAACGGAGGGCAGTGGCGCGAGACCCTGTTCGAGCAGGCCCAGCCGCAGGCGGTTCTCCGGCGTGGCCGGCATCAGCCACGCCTCCCCGCCGTCGTCGCCAACGACCCGGAAACGCAGCAGCGCGCCACGCGCGACCGCCAGCTCGATGCCGCGGCGGATGTCGTCGAGCGGCAGGAGTGCGGCGCCGGTCAGGCGCAACCCCTCCAGCAGGTGCTGGTCGGTGTAGAGCGCACTCTCGGGCACGACCCCGTCGCGCCAGTCGGGTGAGGCGAGGAGCCGATAGAGGGTCAGCATTACCTTGATCTCGGCGATGTCGCGCATCGCCGGGAGCAGCTCCTCAAAGAACTGGCGAGGGACGGGTATCCTGGCGTCCGGGTCGTTCCCGGCCTCGTGGTGCATCTGAGCCTTCCCAGCCCGTCGTGCTACGACGACGGCTCACGGTAGAGTTCGAGGTCGGCGAACCGCGCGGTGCGGTCGAAGAAGCGGAGCGAGATCGTGTCGGTCGGCCCGTTGCGGTGCTTGGCGACGATGATTTCCGCGATGCCCTTCTTCTCGGTGTCCGGGTCGTACACGTCCTCGCGGTAGATGAACATGACAATGTCGGCATCCTGCTCGATCGACCCGCTCTCGCGCAGGTCGGAGAGCATCGGCCGATGGTCGGTGCGGGACTCGACGGCACGCGAGAGCTGGGAGAGGGCCAGCACCGGGACGTTCAACTCGCGAGCCAGCCCCTTGAGGCTGCGGGAGATGTCGGAGATCTCCTGGACGCGGTTCTCCGCCCGGCGGCCCTGGGCGAGCTGGAGGTAGTCGACGATGATGAGGTCGACGCCGTGCTCGGCCATGAGGCGGCGCGCCTTGCTGCGCAGCTCCATGATGTTGATGCTCGGCGTGTCGTCGATGAAGATCTTGGCCTCCGCCAGCCGGCCGAACGCACGGGAGATCTGGTCCCACTCGTCGTCGTTGATCAACCCCAGGCGCAGCCGGTGCGAGTCGACGCCGGTCTCCATCGCCAGGAGGCGCTGGACGAGCTGCTCGGCCGACATCTCGAGGCTGAAGATGGCGACCGTCTTGCCATACTGCACGGCTGCGTTGTGCGCGATGCCGAGCTGGAATGAGGTCTTGCCTACCGACGGGCGCGCGGCGAGGATGATGAGATCCGACCGCTGCAACCCGCCGGTCAGCTTGTCCAGGTCGGCGAAGCCGGTCGGCACGCCGACGACGGTCCCGCGCTGGTGCTGGATGGCGTCGAGCTTGTCGAAGTAGTGCTCGAGGATTTCGGCGATCGGAGTGAAGTCGCGCGTGCTCCGTCGCTGCGAGACGTCAAAGATGGCCTGCTCGGCCCGCTCCAGCGCCTCGTCGATGTCGAGCGACTCGTCGTAGCCGATGCGGACGATCTCGCTGCCGGCCTCGATGAGCCGGCGCAGCGTCGCGGTGCGCTCGACGATGCGGCCGTAGTACTCGACGTGCACGGCCGTCGGCACCGCGTTCATGAGTTCGGTGATGTAGGCGACGCCACCGACCTCCTCAAGCCGCTCGCGCCGCTCCAGCTCGTCGACAACAGTGACGAAGTCAGGCGGCTCGCGGCGGTTGTAGAGGTCGACGATCGCCTGGAAGATCGTCGCGTGGGCGCTACGGAAGAAATCGTCGGGTTTGAGGAACGAGGCGACCCTGATCACCGCATCGCGGTCGATCAGGAGGCTGCCCAGGACCGATTGCTCGGCCTCCAGGTTGTGGGGCGGAAGTCGCTCGACCGCCTGCGTGGCCACCGCCTCGCTCCTCGCTCAACCCTAGGACTCGGTCGACTCCTCGCCAGCCGTCTCGTCCTGGGCGCTCGCCGCGCCATTCTCGCCGGCAGCGCTCGCTTCGGCGTCGCCGGCGGCAACCGGTTCGCCGCCCTCGGGGACCACGACGACCGTCACCGTGGGCCGCAGCCGGCCGACGAGGTGGACCGTCACCTGGTGCTCCCCAACCGTGCGGATCGGCTCCTCGAGGAGAACCTTGCGCCGGTCGATCTCCTCACCGAACTTGGCGGTGAGCACCTCGGCAATGTCCTGTGCGGTGATGGAGCCGTAGAGTCGCCCCTGTTCCCCGACGCGGGCGAGCATCTGAATGCGCGTGCCCTCGATGCGGTCGGCTAGCGCCTGCTTGGCGCGCTCCTCACGCTCGAGGCGCCGCGCCGCGGCGGCCAGGCGCTGCTCGGCTTCCTTGACGCGGCCCGGGGTCGCCATCTCGGCCAGACCCTGCGGAATCAGATAGTTGCGGGCATACCCCTCGGAGACGTCCGCAATCGCCCCCGCACTCCCCAACTTGGGGACATCCTGCAGGAGGATGACCTTCATGCTGTGATGCCTCTCTGTCGCCGTCGCGGTGCGGCGCGCGGCGCGACCCGCACGGCACTCTGTCAACGAAGACGCGCCGGTCACAAACGGGAAAACCGGCGCCAAAAACAGGTGTTCGCGTGTACGAACACCACTCCCTCCATCATTATGATACCGAGCGTACGGGCGGATTGCAATGCGGGTGCGGAATTCCTCGCCGGCGTGGCGGTCGCTTGCGCAGGGAGGGCACCGGTGGCCCACCGTGCTCGTGCCGACGCGGTGGCGATCAGTCGCTGTCGGCGGCCAGTCGGCGGCGCAGCAGCTCGTAGAGGGCGATCGAGCCGGCCACGGCGGCGTTGAGGGATTCGACCCTTCCCTGCATCGGAAGCGCGACCTGGACGTCGGCCCGGCGGAGGAGCGTCGGAGCGATGCCCTTTCCCTCGGAGCCGACGACGAGCACGGTTGGCTCCGGCAGGTCGGCCGTAAAGAGCGTATGGGCCTCGGGGCCGGCCTCCAGGGCGACCACCCAATAGCCGGCTTCCTGGCACTCCTCCAGTGCCCGCCCAAGGTTGGCAACCAGCGCCACGCACAGGTGCTCAACGGCTCCCGCCGAGGCGTTGACCACCGCCGGCGTCACCCCCGCCGCGCGCCGGTCGGGCAGGAGCAACCCACCGACGCCCACCGCCTCGGCGGTGCGCATCAGGGTGGCGAGGTTCTGCGGATCCTGGATGTGGTCGAGCGCGAGGATCGGGCGCCCCTCCGCCTGCCGGAGCAGGTCCTCGAACTCGACATACGGGTAGGGACCCGCTTCCAAGGCGACGCCCTGGTGGTTGACATCTGGCAGCATCTCGGCAAGGTCGCGCTGGGAGAGGAGCCTGACCGGAATCCGGCGCTGTTCGGCCGCCTGGATCATGGCGGCGACCCGCGGCTGCCGGGCCGAGCTCTCGGCGACGAACAGGCGGCGGAGGGAGCGGCGACCGCGCAGGGCCTCCATCACGGCGTTGCGGCCGTAAAGCAGTTCGGTCCCACGCGGTCGCTCGCGCATCGTCACTCCCGTCGCCAGGTGCTGCCCTGGGCCGTGTCCTCGACGCGGATGCCCAGCTCACCCAGCCGGATTCGAATCCGGTCGGCCAGATCCCACAAGCGCTGCTTGCGCAGCTCGGCGCGGACCTCCAGCAGCAGGTCGACGAACGGCTCGATCGTCTCATCGCGCTGCGGGGCCGTCTCCAGCGTCAGCCCGAGAACCCCGGCGAGCTCCTTGAGGACGCTCTGGGCGTATGCCACGGCGTCGGCGGGCGCGCCGGCGTCGCGCTCGCGGTTAATGGCGCGCGACAGTTCGAACAGGTGGGATAGCGCGACCGGCGTGTTGAGGTCGTCGTCCATCGCGGCCCGGAACTCCGTGCGGGTCTCGTCCGCCAAGCGGGCGAGCGGGTGATCCGGTGCGGTTTCAGGCGCGGTGGCCGGGTCGAAGTCGCGCACGGCACTCTGCAGGCGCGCGAGTCCCCGCCGGGCCGATTCCATTGCCTCATCGCTGAAGGTGAGCGGGCTGCGGTAGTGCGAGCTGAGGACCAGGAAGCGGAAGGCCTCGCCGTCCCCTTTTTCCAGCAGCTCGCGGATAGTGATGAGGTTCCCCAGCGACTTGCTCATCTTCTCGCCGCCGAGCTGGAGCAAGCCGTTGTGGACCCAGAAGCGCGCCAGCGGCTCACGGTCGGTGAAGCCCTCGGACTGGGCGATCTCATTTTCGTGGTGGGGGAATATGAGATCGGCACCGCCGCCGTGGATGTCGATCTGGTCGCCCAGGTGCCGGTAGATCATCGCGCTGCACTCGATGTGCCAGCCGGGACGACCGGGACCCCAGGGACTGTCCCATGCAGGCTCGCCGGGCTTGGCCCCCTTCCAGAGGGCGAAGTCCATGGGGTTTTCTTTGCGGGGGTCCACGTCGATCCGCGCGCCGGCCATCATCTCGTCGAGCGAGCGGTGCGACAACTTGCCGTAGCCGGGGAAGGAGTCGACGCGGAAGAAGACGTCACCCCCCTTGACCGCGTAGGCGTGCCCCGCATCGATCAGCCCCTCGATCATCTCGATGATCGTGTCGATTTCCTGGGTGGCGCGGGGGTAAATCGTGGCGGGCTTGATGTTCAACCGGGCGGTATCGCGCAGCCAGTCCTCGATCAGCCGCTCGGCCAGCTCGCGGGGTTCGATCCCGAGCGTGGCCGCGCGCTGGATGATCTTGTCGTCGACATCGGTGAAGTTCTGGGCATGGATGACCCGGTAGCCCAAGTACTCCAGGTAGCGCCGGAGCACGTCGAAGACGATGGCGGACATCGCGTGGCCGATGTGCGCATCGTCGTAGACGGTGGGGCCGCAGACGTACATGCGGACCACGCCCGGCTCGATCGGTTCGAACGGGCGCTTCTCCCCGGTGCGAGTGTCGGTCAGTCTCAGCGTCATGCTCGTCTCCTGTTGCGGTGCCGCGGCCGAACGGACGGGCCGCCGGAATCACAGCCGTATCCTCCTGCAGTCCGGTGTCGCTGCCGGCTGCAGCCGGGCGCGGGTGGGTGCTGAGATGTTGAGCGGTTTGGCCCGTGACGGGTCAGCGACGTTGGATAGCAGAAGGCAAAAGGTATGCCGCGACGGGAGTATCGGCGGAGCCGATACTCCCTAACGACAGGAGCAAAAGCATAGAACGCTGTAATGCGGATATGAGGAGTTTGTGTGGCCGTTGCTCATAGCGGTCGCGCCGGGGCTGTTAGTTAGCCGCTGCGCTTGTCTCCTTCGCACTCGACGTGCTCGCACTGTCACTGGAATCGCTCGAGCCGTTCGACTTCCGGCTATCGGTAATGTACCAGCCTGAGCCCTTGAAGATGATCCCGGCGGGATGAAGGACGCGACGAACCTGGGCTCCACATTTCGGGCACTCGCTGACCGGCTCGTCGCTGAACCGCTGCTTGCGCTCGAAGGTGTGGCCACACGTCCCACATGCGTATTCATAGATCGGCATCCCGCTCGGACCTCCTCTGACCTACTACGAGCAAACTATCTGTAATTCTATCCATAATCCGATGCTAGAGCAAGATGGTGTCACTAAGTTTGAGTTAGAGCGGCTCTAACTCGTCCCAGTTGGCCCCGGCGGCAACCTCAACCACCAGCGGTACGTTGAGCGTGACGACCTTTTCCATCAGTTCGACCGCCAGATCGGCCATGGTCCGCAGCTCGGAGCGCGGCACTTCGAAGAGCAGCTCGTCGTGCACCTGCAAGAGCATGCGGCTGCGCAGGCCGCGGCGACGGATCTCATCGTGGACGCGGATCATGGCCATCTTCATGATGTCGGCCGCGGAGCCCTGCAGCGGCATGTTGACCGCCATACGCTCGGCAGCCAGCCGGCGGTTGACGTTGGAGGAGTCGATGTCGGGGGTGTAGCGCCGCCGGCCGAACATGCTGGTGACGTAGCCCTGCTGCAGGGCCTGCCGCTTCGTGCGCTCCAGGAAGGCGCGCACGCCGGGCAGGCGCGCCATGTAGCGGTCGATGAAGCGCTGCGCGTCTTGGCGGCTCATCCCGGTGTCGCGCGCCAGCCCGTAGGCCTGCATGCCGTACATGATGCCGAAGTTCACCGTCTTGGCCACCCGGCGCATGTCGGGCGTGACCTGCTCCAGCGGGACGCCGAAGACATCCGCCGCGGTTGCGGCGTGGATGTCCTGTCCCTCGCGGAAGGCGTGGACGAGCCGTTCGTCGCCGCTCAGGTGCGCCATGAGCCGCAGCTCGATCTGGCTGTAGTCGGCCGACAGGAGCACGGCTTCCTCATCGAATGGGCGATACCCCGGCCGGTTGTCGGCGATGAACGCACGGCGGACCGACCGGCCGAGCTCGGTGCGGACCGGGATGTTCTGGAGGTTCGGGTCGGTCGAACTGAGCCGCCCGGTGGCCGCGATGGTCTGGTTGAAGGAGGTGTGGATGCGGCCGGTCTCCGGGTTGACCTGCTCGGGCAGGGCGTCCACGTAGGTGGACTTCAGCTTGAGCAGTTGGCGGTACTCCAGGATGCAGTCGACGATCGGGTGCGCGTGGCGCAGGTTCTCCAGCACCTCCTGGCTGACGGAGTAGCCGGTCTTGGTGCGCCGGCCGGTCGGCAGGCCCAGCTCGTCGAAGAGCACGGTCCCGAGCTGTCGGGTGGAGTTGATGTTGAACTCGTGCTTGGCCAGACCGTAGATCTCTCGTTCCAATTCGGCAAGCTGCACTGAGAGCTGCCGGGAGAGATCGCGCAGCAGGTCGACGTCGACGGCGATGCCGACTTTCTCCATGTCGATCAAGACGTCGATCAGCGGCATCTCGATCTCGCGGAACAGGCGCTCCTGCTGCTGTGCCTCCAGGTCGGGCTGGAGGACTTCGACCAGCTTGTAGGTCGCCTCGACGTCGGCGCACGCGTAATCGCCCGCTGCCTGCACGTCGGTGAGGTCCATCGTGAGCTGGTTCCGGCCGCGGCCGATCAGCGTCGTGATCTCGGTCATCTCCATACCGAGCCGGTTGAAGGCCAGCGACTTGAGGTCGAGGGCGTTCTCGCCCAAGAGGTAGGCCGCGATCATGGTGTCGAAGGCGATGTGTGGCCGCGGGTAACCGGCCCGCTCCAGCACGAGCGCGTCGTACTTGCCGTGGTGGGCGTAAATGACGGTGTTGGGGTCGGCCAGGAGCGGTGAGAGCGCCTCTCGCACCTCATCCGCGTCGAGCTGCTCGTCGTCGTTCGCGTGGTTGACCGGCACGTAGAAGCTGCGCTGCCCGCTGGTGGCCAGGGCGATGCCGACCAGCCGTGCGCTCATCGGGTCGGTCGAGGTCGTCTCGACGTCGAGCGCGATAGCCGGGGCGCTGCGCAGCTCCTTCAGCAGGTCGCCGAGCTGGTTGTCGTAGCGCACGATCGTTCGCTCGGCGGGTGGCGCCGGCGGGGCCGTCGTCACCTGTGGCCGGGTCGGCTCCGGCAGCCGGTTGACCAGCGTGCGGAACTCGAGCTCACGGAAGACCTCCAGCACCCGGTCGCGGTCGTAGTCACCGAGGACGCAGGTGTCGAGGTCGAGCTCAAGGTCGATATCGCGGACCACAGTGGCGAGTTCACGCCCGTGGAGGGCCTGCTCGAAGTGCTCAGCCAGGGACGTGCGGGCGCGGGGCGGCTTGATCTCGTCAATGTGCTCGCGCATTTCCTCCAGGCTGCCGTATGCCTGGACCAGGGCGGTCGCGGTCTTGGCGCCGATCCCGGGGACGCCGGGGATGTTGTCCGACGTGTCGCCGACGAGCGCCTTGTATTCGGGGATGCGCTCCGGCGGGAAACCATAGCGCTCGATCACGGCCTCGCGGTCGAAGACGCGGTAGTCCCCGAAGCGCAGTCGGCCCGGAAGGATGATGCGGACGCCGCCGTCGGCCAACTGGAGGAGGTCGCTGTCGCCGGTCACCACCAGCACCGTCATGCCGCGCTCGGCGGCAAGGCGCGCCAGGGTGGCGATGACGTCGTCCGCCTCGTAGCCCTCGCGGGTGAAGACGGGGATATTGAGTGCGGCGAGGACCTCGTGGATCCGCTCCATCTGCCGCCGCAGGTCGTCGGGCATCGGGGCGCGGTGTGCCTTGTACTCCTCATAGCGATCGTGGCGGAAGGTGCGCCCGACATCGAAGCTCACCACGACGTAGTCGGGGTGATAGGAGCGCAGGGCATCCAGCAGCATCGAGGTGAAGCCGAAGACCGCGTTGGTCGGCTCACCGGATGCAGTCGCCAGTGTGTCGGGCAGGGCATGGAAGGCCCGGTAGGCCAGGCCGTGGCCGTCCACGAGCATGATCGTTCGCCCTGCAGGATCGTGCGCAGACTTCATTCACCCCGCTCCTCTCCGCAAGCAACAAGTATACGGGAATGTCTGCCCGCGCGGGCACGAGAACCGGTGGCAGGCATCGAGCGTAAGAGTGGGGAAGCGGGATCCACGATGCCGGGTGTCTGACACCTCGGTCATCTCCCGCAAAGCGAGGTACGTTCTCAGTTCGCTTCGGGGCTGATTGATATAATGCAGAGCGTCGTGCTGGGATGGTCTTGGAATTGCTCCGCCCGATTTTGTGAGCCGGTAGTGATCTTGAATCGCCTCCCGCTCGACGGATCGATGGTTCACAGTTTCAGGCGAGATGGCACGCCGGCGCGGCCGTGATGTTTCCACGTGGCCGCTCGCGTTCGGCACTCTCCGGCCAAGGGAGATAGAGGGCATCATGGAGCCGGTGCAGGCACTTTCCGAGCGGATTATCACCAACGTGGAACGCGTGATCGTCGGCAAGCGACGCGAGGTGCAACTCGTGCTCGTGGCGCTGCTGTGCCGCGGGCACGTGTTGATCGAGGACGTGCCGGGTGTCGGCAAGACCGTGCTCGCAAAGGCCATCGCTCGGAGCATCGGCTCAAGCTTCAAGCGCATCCAGTTCACCCCGGACCTGCTGCCCAGCGACGTCACCGGGGTGAGCATCTTCAACCAGCGGACCGGGCAGTTCGAATTTCGCCCCGGCCCGGTGGTGGCGCAGATCGTCCTGGCGGATGAGATCAACCGCGCGACCCCCAAGACGCAGTCGGCACTCCTGGAGGCGATGGAGGAGTCCCAGATCACGGTCGACGGGCTGACCCACCGGCTGCCCGACCCCTTCATCGTCCTGGCGACCGAGAACCCGATCGAGTACGAGGGGACGTTTCCGCTGCCCGAGGCGCAGCTCGACCGGTTCCTGATCCGTATCTCCCTTGGTTACCCGGGGCACCGCGGCGAGGTCGAGATCCTCAACCGGCAGCACTACACGCACCCGCTTAACCTGCTCGAGCAGGTGGTGGGGATCGACGAGTTGCTGGCCGGACAGGAGATGGTGAAGCGGGTCTTCGTGGATGACTCGCTCAAGGAGTACATCGTGACGATCGTCGAGGCCACCCGGGAGCACGACGACGTCTACCTCGGCGCAGGTCCACGCGGCTCGTTGGCGCTCTACAACACGGCGCGGGCCTGGGCGGCCATGGCTGGTCGGGACTACGTGATTCCGGATGACATTAAGGATCTAGCCGAGCCGACGCTCGCGCACCGCCTGATCGTCAGCCCGTCGGCGCGGATGAAGAACGTGGACGGGCGCATGGTCGTGCGCGAGATCTTGATGAGCCTGCCGGTACCGGGAGCACGACCTACCTCGCCCAGCCCGGAGCGGACGATTGGCTGGCGTAGCGGACGCAGCGCGCGGGGTACGGGGACGAACTCGTGAACGCCCTGAAGCTGGCCGCTCTCATCGTCATTGTCCTGGTGCTCGCGGAGCTGAGCCGCTGGGACGTTCTGGAAAAGGTCTTCTTCGTCCTGGCGGGCTTGTTCGTGGTGGCGTTCATCTGGAGTCGTTTGAGCCTGCGTGGCCTGGTCGTCACCCGCGAGACTCAAGCTGACCGCGCGCAGGTGGGTCAGACGCTGGTCGAGCGCCTGCGCATTCAGAACCTCAGCCGCCTGGCGAAGCTCTGGGTCGAGCTGATCGACCACTCCGACGTACCCGGCCATCGGATGAGCCGGGTGGTGCACCTGCGTCCACGCGACTCGAACCGCTGGCGGGTCGAGACCTGGTGCTCCCGGCGCGGTCGCTTTCGGGTTGGTCCGCTCACGTTGCAGTCGGGCGACCCGTTCGGCCTGTTCCCAGTGAGCCGCCTGGTGCCCTACGTCCACGAGTTGCTGGTCTATCCGGCGACCGTCGATCTCTCTGGCTTCCGGCTCCCGGTGGGGGAGTTGCCGGGGGGTAACTCGCTCCAGCGCCGGACGCAGTTCGTCACGCCCAACGCGGCCGGGGTGCGGGAGTACCTGCCCGGCGACGCCTTCAACCGCATCGCCTGGACGGCCACGGCACGCACGGGCCAGTTGATGGTCAAGGAGTTCGAGCTCGACCCGACGGCGGACGTCTGGATCGTGCTCGATCTGGAAGCGCGTCACCATGTGCGGGCCGGCCATCACATGCCGCCGCTCGACCCGCGGGCTGCCGGCCGCGGAGCGGAGGAGATCCCGCTCGCCTTCTGGCTCGACTCGACAGAAGAGTACGCCGTCACCACCGCCGCGTCGCTGGCGCGCCACTTCCTCGACCAGAACCGCAACGTCGGCCTGATCACCAACAACAGCCAGTCGACGACCGTCCCGACCGATCGGGGTGGGCGGCAGATGGTCAAGATCCTGGAGTTCCTGGCGGTGGTGCGGGCCGATGGGACCCAGCCGCTGGCGGAGACGCTGCTCGCCGAGGGTGGGAACTTCGACCGCAACGCGACCGTCATTGTTGTGACACCGTCTACTGACGAGCGGTGGGCACAGGTGCTCATGAACCTGAATGCCCGCGGTGTCGGCGTGGTCGTCGTGATGATCGAGAGCAGCACGTTCAATGGGGGGGAGAGCAGCCTGATGGTCGTGAGCGACCTGACGGCGATCGGCATCCCCACCTACCTCCTGAAATACGGCGACGACATCGGGCGAGCCCTGGCAACGCAGGCGGCCACGATGGGGGCAGGCAGGAAAACGCCGTAGGCGGGTGAAGCGCCCCACGGCTGCCGGGATGGGAGCGACATGCATCGGTTCGCGATTCGCGAAGGCTGGACCACCTTCTTTCTGATCGTCCTGGTGGTCTTCACCGCGACCTGGTCGGTGCAATTGGCCGACTGGGCGGACGGACTGCACATCCTCTCGACCATCACCCTCGTCGGGCTGTTGGTCGGGCTGGTGCTCTCCAACATTCGCCGCCTGCCCTCCCTGGCTGCACATATCGTCGCGCTGCTGCTGGGTTCCGTTGTCGTGCTCTACCAGATGACCGGCTTCCTGAGCGACACGCTCGGCGGCCGCCGCGAGAAGCTGGCGTATCTCTGGGAGCGTTGGGAGCTGTGGTCCAGCGCGGTGTGGCACGGTGAGCGCGCGGACGATCTCTATTTGTTCGTCCTGCTCATGGCCTCGTTGCTGTGGGTGCTCAGCTACATCTCGGTCTGGTTCGTTTTCCGTTCCCGCTGGGTCTGGCTGACGCTGTTGCTCCCCGGTGTGATCCTGCTACTGAACATGGGCTATTCGCAGCGCATCTCCCACAGCCTGGTGGTCCTCTATCTCTTCGCCGCCATCCTGTTGCTGATGCGCTTCACCGTCAGCCAACGCGAGCTAACCTGGCGCAGCCTATCGGTCCCGTACCCCGAAACGCTCGCCTGGCGCGGGTTATGGGTGGGAAGCTACCTGGCGCTGCTGGTGATCGCCGGCGGGTGGCTGGTTCCGCTATCGATGCAGAGTGAGCAAATTCAGGCCGGCTGGCAGCGGATCAACGGACCCTGGCGGCAGGTGGAGAACACGTTTAACTCCTGGTTCTCCTCGCTGCGCGGTCCTGGCGGAGTCGGCATCGGCGGCTTCGCGAGCTTCGGCGACCGCTTCGAGTTAGGCGGGCCGCTCCGGCTGAGCGATGAGCCCGTGGTGCTGGTCAAGGGAGACGGCGCCCCCTACCTGGTCGCGCACCGCTACAGCACCTTCGATGGACGGGCGTGGGAGTCGGACCTCGACTCCCGGGCGGCCTCGTACGCGCCGTTGCTTGAGTTCGATGCGGGACAACCTTTCCCACGCTCGGCCAATTCGGGCGACGCACGCAGCGAGGCGAAGTACTCCATCGAGGTGTACCAGCCGCGAGGCGCGGTGGTCTACTCAACCGAGGTCGCCGCCCAGGCCAGCGTCCCAACCCGCCTGCAGGTTGGGTGGCACAACTACCGTCGGGAGGTCCTGGACGTCCAGTCGGCCACCGAGGAGACAACCCCGCACGTGCTCTGGCCGCTGGTGGAACTGCTGAAGGAAGCTGACTATACCCCGCCCGAGCCGACGCCGACACCGGTTCCGGAGGGCGAGACGGTGGAAGGGGAGGAAGCCCTGACGGCGACTCCGGACGCGTCGGCGGCTCCATCGACCCCGGCGCGGTTCGGCATCCCCGAGCAGCAACGCGCCATCATGGATCAGGTGGAGCAGCTCGGCCGGATCGGCATCCGCGTGCGGTTCGAGCCGGACCCGGGCGACTACCGCGTCCACGCGCTGAGCTTCAGCGGGCCGCTGCCGGTTTACGACGACGTGGACGCGCTCTACGCGCGGGATGGTCTCCGGGCGGGAGAAACCTACGAGATCGTTTCGCTGGTCAGCGAGGCGACGGCCGATGACCTGCGGGCGGCCGGAACGGACTATCCCGCGGAGATCACCGAGCGCTACCTGCAATTGCCGGATTACTCCGAGCGGACGCGGCAGTTGGCCGAGCAGCTCGCGGAGGGCAAGGACAATCCGTACGACATCGCGACCGCCATCGAGGAGTACTTGCGTCAGAACCTGACCTACAACGAGAACGTGCCGGCCCCGCCGGCCGGTCGCGATCTGGTCGACTACTTCCTCTTCGAGCAGCGCCAGGGCTACTGCACCTACTACGCCTCAGCGATGGTCGAGATGCTCCGCATCCTCGACATCCCGTCGCGGGTCGCGGTCGGGTTCTATCCCGCTGAGTTCGACTCCAATTCGGGCGGGTACCTCTACCGTGACCGCAACGCCCACGCCTGGGTCGAGGTGTACTTCCCGAAGTACGGCTGGATCCCCTTCGAACCGACGGCGGCGCGGCGAGCGATCCAGCGCGGGACGCCGGAAGCAACTCCGGCGTCTACCGCGAACGGCAGTGCCATCTCCGGCGACAACATCCCGCTCGACCGTGAGGCGCAGATCCTCATGGAGTTGAACGAGGGCTTCGGCGCGGCGGGCGGGTCGGTGGCGCCGCTCCCCGACAAGACGACCCGCGCGGAGTGGATTGCACGCGGGCTGGTCCTGGCGGTGGTGCTGGGGATCACGCTCTTTTCCTTCTTGTGGATGCGCGGCACGCGCGGGATGTCCCCAACGACCCGGTTCTTCAGCAAGGTCCAGCGGGCCACGGGCTGGAGCGGCTTGCCGACGCGCACCTCCATGACCCCGTACGAGTACGCCGCGGTCGTTTCCCGCCACCTGCCGGGGGCGCGGCCGCACATCCGCCTGCTGACCGATCTGTATGTGCGGGAGCGGTACGGCCAGCGGCCGCCGACGGAGAACGAGTTGAACCGGGCCCGTGCCGCGTGGCAGCGGCTGCGCGGGCTCCTGCTGCGCTACGGGCTGGTGCGTCGCTGGCGCCGGCGCCACGGCGGGGATGATGACGGTCAGGACTGAGGGTGTCTCGCGGATGCCCCTAGGGCTCGTGCGTGGGGTGGCTCTCCGCGACGCCGCGCTGGGACAGTGTGCGAGCGAAGAGGGCGAGGAGCGTGAGCGCCACGATGCTCGCCACCGCCTGCCCCGCCTGGTCGACTGCATTGCCTGACGTCACGTAGAAAAAGCCGTAGAGCATACTCACGAGCAGCGCACCGATGGCAAGAGCCAGGCGGTGCACGTCGCTCCATGCTTTCCCCGTGATCGCCCAGCGGGCGATCAACCGAGCCGCGATCGCGGCCACGACCAACGCCACGATCATCGGCACCAACACCCAGCCCCCGGCTCGCAGCCGCTGAGGCAGATCCACGAGCGGAAGGAACCAGGCCGCCGCGGCCACGAAGGCGAGCAGGCCGACGCGCACCGGCGACGGGACATCGCGAGCCGGCTGCGGTCGCGCGGTGTCAACGGGAGACCACTGCCAGCGGAGCGCGAGGAGGACCAGCAGGGCGGCCACGAGGCTGGCGATCGCGAGCGCGATCGGGGAGGCTGCGAAGTCGGCGGCGACGACGAACCGGAATATAGCCGCAAGGACGGCGACGCCGCAGACGTACGCGGCGGCGGCGACGATGAGTCCGGTGGTCCCCAACCACGAGCGGCCGCGCCGGGCGGGGAAGAGGAGCTCGGCCAGCAGGATCGGGATGGAGATGCTCCAGATCGCGTGGTAGCCCAGCGTCCACTGCGTCCACACCCAGTTGACCCCGAGCACGCGCCCGCCCAACGCACCGGCGTTGAAGAGGTCGGGGTTGAAGAGCGACTCGAGGGCGAGGCCCTCCTCGACGATGCCGAAGACCACGCCGAGGACGATGATCGATGCCCAGCCGAGCGAGCGGCGCCGGACGACCTCGCGGATGAGCAGCGCCCCGCCACCGTAGACCGCCAAATCGGGCAGGAACGCGCCGGGGTTTGTGATCGGGGTGGCACCGAAGAGGAGCTCGGCGACCACCGGGGCCAGGACCGCCAGGACCAGCGCCGGGCCGAGTCGATGTAGCCTCGATGATGGGTGCGGTCCCACCGCGGGAGACGTCGCACTCGGCGACGACTCGCCGACTGATGCAGGGGTTTCCCGCAAGACCCACCTCTCTCCGGGACAATGAGTGATCGGCGATTAACCAGCGCTCAGCTTACTGCTCGGTCGCCGGCCTGTCAAAGACGGTCGGGGAAGACGGCAGACATCCTTGGGCGACGGCGTTGGACGACGGGTTGAGCGCGGTGCTCGGAACGGGGCTGGCGGCCGGACGAGCGTGACGCCGCTGCTGTCGCAGCCGCCTTCGGCACGCTCGCGCGACAGCGCGAGCATTTGCCGCCGCTGGTGCGGCCATCACCATCGTACCTACCGTGCTGGGATCGCCTCATGCGCGCACGCGGGCGCGCGTGTAACGGGGATGGAACGGGATGTGACGAAAGTTCAGGCCCTGGCGCGCTCTGTGCGATCACGCCAGGGCCTGAAAACCTGCGTACGTACTGACTACCAGCCCATGAAGGCGACAATGAGCAGGGCGACGATGTTGACGATCTTGATCATCGGGTTGATCGCCGGGCCGGCCGTGTCCTTGTAGGGGTCGCCGACGGTATCGCCGGTGACCGCAGCCTGGTGGGCGAAGCTGCCCTTGCCGCCGTGGAGGCCGGACTCGATGGCCTTCTTGGCGTTGTCCCAGGCCGCACCGCCGGTGGTCATCGAGATGGCCACGAACAGGCCGGTGACGATCGAGCCGATCAGCAGGCCGCCCAGCGCCTCCTTGCCGAGGGTGACGCCGATGATGATCGGAACCACGACCGGCAGGAGCGCCGGGAGCATCATCTCGCGCAGCGCCTGGCGGGTCACGATGTCGACGGCGCGGCCGTACTCCGGTCGGGCACGGCCCTCGAGCAGGCCCTGGATCTCACGGAACTGTCGCCGGACTTCCTCGACCACCGCACCACCGGCCTTGCCCACGGCCTCCATCAGGATGGCGCCGAAGTAGTAGGGGAGGGCGCCGCCGATGAAGAGACCGATCAGCACCCTCGGATTGGACAGATCGAAGGCGATCTTCTCGGTGATCTCGAGGAAGTACGAAGCGAACAGCACCAGTGCCGCCAGCCCGGCGGAGCCGATGGCGTAGGCCTTGGTGACGGCCTTGGTGGTGTTGCCGACGGCGTCGAGCGGGTCCGTCACGTCGCGGACGCTGTCGGGCAGTTCGGCCATCTCGGCGATGCCGCCCGCATTGTCGGTGATCGGCCCGAAGGAGTCGATGGCGACGATGATTCCGGCCATCGAGAGCATCGCCATGGCGGCGACCGCGATGCCGTACAGACCGGACGTCAGGTCACCCGGCACCGAGGTGAGCCCGTAGGCGACGTAAATCGCCAACGAGATGAGGACGATCGGGAGCGCGGTGGAGCGCATCGACACGGCGAGGCCCGCGATGATGTTGGTGCCGTGGCCGGTCTCCGACGCCTCGGCGATGTGCTTGACGGGGCCGTAGCGCTCCGAGGTGTAGTACTCAGTGATGATGACGACGCCCATGGTGACGATGATGCCGACGATCGCGCTCAGGAAGAGCTTGGCCGTGGCAGACAGGCTGAAGCTGAGGCCGAAGAGCGAGACCGGCTGATCGCCGATGATCGGGTTGTCGCCCATGAGCCAGAGCGTGAGCGGGAAGAAGGCGACGGCGGCCAGGATCACCGCGGCGATGACGCCCTGGTACAGGGCGCGCATGATGGACCCGTTGTTGCCCAGCCGGACGAAGAAGGTGCCGATAATCGAGGTGAAGATGGAGGCCGCGCCCAGCACGAGCGGGTAGACGACCGCCGCCTCGGTATCGAAGACGAGGTTGCCGAGGAGCATCGCGGCGACGGCAGTGACGGCGTAGGTCTCGAAGAGGTCGGCGGCCATGCCGGCGCAGTCGCCGACGTTGTCGCCCACGTTATCGGCGATCACGCCCGGGTTCCGCGGGTCGTCTTCGGGGATGCCGGCTTCGACCTTACCGACCAGGTCGGTCCCAACGTCGGCAGCCTTTGTGTAAATGCCGCCGCCGATGCGAGCGAAGACGGAGATGAGGCTGCCGCCAAAGCCCAGGCCAACGAGCGGACCGACATCACGCGTGATGGTGTAGAAGACGGAGACCGCGAGGAGGCCGAGCCCGACGACGAAGAGGCCCGTGACCGTGCCGCCGCGGAATGCGACTCGCAGTGCGGGAGCGAGACCCGACTTGGCCGCCTCGGCGGTGCGCACGTTCGACCGGACGGCCACGCTCATGCCGATGAAGCCGGCCGCAGCGGACGACGCCGCGCCGACCACAAAGCCGATCGCGGTCGACCAGTTGATGAGCAGGCCAAGCAGCAGTGTGATGACGACCGCAACGATCGCGACCAGCGTGTACTGGCGCCGCATGTAGGCCTCAGCGCCCTCCTGGATGGCCTGTGCGATGTCGATCATGCGCGACTCGCCGCGCGGTTGCCTGAGAACCCACTGCACGAGGAACAGGCCGTAGAGGATGGCGGCCACCCCTGCGACGATCGCGATGGTAAGCGCGACAGTCACGGTATCCACAGACGTCTCACTCCCCCCACTCGCAGGACCATTGACGCTCCCTTGCCACCTGAGGGCAGCCTGCCGTGGCCGGTGTGACTACCCCGACGGGCGCCCGAACGTGCGATGCGCGGGCTCGTTCGGCCCGCGCTGCTGTCCACGCATCATGTCTGCCCGAACCGCGGTTAGCGGCCTGCAGACGCGCGCTCGCATGGAGTGTACCCGACGCGCTTCGCGGCGTCACGGTGGGGTGACTAGTACGCGTAGAGGGCGATCATCGCCAAGACGATTGCGATAGCCACGAACATACCCCACGCGAAGATGCCGGTGAAGAGTCGGGAGTCGAACTTCAGGTGCATGTAGAACGCCACAACCAGCAAGAACTTGGCGATCGACAGCACGATCAGGACCGGAGTGATGATGGTCATCAAGGCCGGGATGTAGTAGACCGACACCTCGGTGATCGTGAGGATCGCCAGGATGGCAGCGACCTTGACGTATGTGATTGCTCCTGGATGCGCGTGCTCGACGGACGTCTCACCACCCGGATGGCTCATGCCTCTCTGTCTCTCCCTTCACGTCCGGTCTGGCGCTTGGACCGACCGGTGTGACTACGCGGCGGGGGCACACCCCCGCCGCGCCGCGAAGCCCTAGTAGGGCAGCAGGTAGACGAAGGTGAAGATCACGATCCAGACGATGTCGACGAAGTGCCAGTAGAGACCCGCGATCTCGACCTTCTCCGCGTTGTCCTGGCGCACCAGCCCCCGGAAGGAGAGGGCGAAGAGCGTCAGGAGCCAGATGATGCCCAGACCCACGTGCGTGCCGTGGATACCGGTCAGGACGAAGAAGGATGACCCGAAGAGGTTGGTGCCGAGCCCGAGACCGTGTTGAGAGAACTCGGTGAACTCGTAGTACTGGCCACCCAGGAAGAGGGTCCCGAGCAACGCGGTGGCGAGAATCCAGACCCGGAAGACCTTGACCTTGCCCCGCTGCAGAGCGGCCAGCGCCAGCACCATCGTGAGACTGCTGAGGAGCAGCACCGCCGCGCTCACCGACGTGAACGGGATGTTGAAGATCTCGTCCGGATACGGCCCGGTGACGCTCCGGCCCCGGTAGACCATGTAGGTCATGATGAGGGAGCCGAAGAACATGCAGTCGGACGCCAGGAAGGTCCACATCAAGAGTTTGTTGTGCGACAGCCCGGTTGATGTCCGGTGCGCGTCCGCGTGGGCCGCGGCTGCGTTCGCGTGACTCACCGTTCTCTCATCCTTCCTCACTCACGCCCACCGGGCTACTCGTTCGGCTCGAGCGACCAGGCGATGATGCTGAACAGCAAGATCGCGAGGCCGATCCCGACGAGAATCCATTCCTTGAAGACCATGGACCCGCCGGCAAGAGCGAGACCGAATGCCGCAATCATGGGCACGATCGACGGCGGCGGCAGATGGATGCCCTCGGCCTCCTCGCCGCTACCGCCCTTGACGGCCGCCGGCACGGCCTGCTTCTTCAGCTTCCGCTCCCACAGCTCGTCGCGGCTGGAGACCACCGGCACCTCAGCGAAGTTGTAGACCGGCGGCGGCGAGGGGATGGACCACTCCAGCGTGCGGCCGTCCCACGGGTCGGCCGGGGCGGGCTGGCCCGAGCGGAGCGAGGTGAACATGTTGTAGGCCATCAACAGGACACCCACACCGAGCATGTAGGCGCCGATGGTCTCGACCAGGTTCCACGTGGCCCAGCCCATCTCCTCGGTGTAGGTGTAAATGCGGCGCGGCATGCCGTCGATACCCAGCAGGTGCATCGGGAAGAAGGTCAGGTTGAAGCCGACCAGCATGATCCAGAACTGCACCTGGCCGAGCTTGTCATTGAGCATGCGGCCGAACATCTTGGGGAACCAGTAGTAGATGGCCCCGAAGATGGCGAACAGCGCGCCACCAAACAGCACGTAGTGGAAGTGCGCGACGACGAAGTAGGTGTCGGTCTGCCAGTAGTCGATCGGCACCGAGGCGTGCATCACGCCCGAGATGCCACCGATGGTGAACATGCCCAGGAAGCCGACGGCGAAGAGGAGCGGCGTGGAGATGCGGATCGAGCCGCCCCAGAGCGTCCCCAGCCAGTTGAAGATCTTCACCCCGGTGGGGATGGCGATCAGCATGGTCGTCGTGCCGAACACCGCGTTGGGCACCGTGCCGAGGCCGACGGTGAACATGTGGTGCGCCCAGACGCCGAAGCCGAGGATGGCGATGGCGATGCCGGAGTAGACCATGAACGGGTAGCCGAACAGCGGCTTGCGAGTGAAGGTCGGCAGGATCTCCGAGATGTAGCCGAACGCCGGCAGGATCAGGATGTAGACCTCCGGGTGACCGAAGATCCAGAAGAGGTGCTGCCACAGGACCGGGTCACCACCGGCCGATGGCTCGAAGAAGACGGCGCCGAAGAGGCGGTCGAACGCCAGCTCGATCAGGCCGACGCTGAAGGACGGGAGCGCCAGCAGGAGCAACCCGGAGGTGATCAGCGTCATCCAGGCGAAGATGGGGACGCGCATCATCGTCATCCCCGGCGCCCGCATGTTGATGATGGTGACCACGAAGTTGAGCGACGAGGCGATCGACGAGATGCCCAGGACCTGGAGCCCCATCGAGTAGTAGTCCAGGTTGTGGCCGGGGGAGAAGGTGTTGTTGGTCAGGTTGGCGTAGGCGAACCACCCGGCGTTGGGCGCCGTCCTCAGGACGATGCTGGCGGCCAACAGGAGTGACCCGAAGAGGAACACCCAGTAGCTGAAGGCGTTCAGCCGCGGGAACGCGACGTCGCGCGCGCCGATCAACAGCGGCACGAAGTAGTTGAAGAACGCCGCGTTGAGCGGCATGACCACCAGGAAGATCATGACCGCGCCGTGCATCGTGAACACCTGGTTGTAGGTGTCCGGGCTCAGGAAGTCGTTATTGGGCACGGCGAGCTGCGTGCGGATCAGCAGCGCCAGCAGGCCGCCGACCAGCAAGTAGAAGAGCGACGTGAAGAAGTAGAGCTTCCCAATCCGCTTGTGATCAACGGTGGTGAGCCAACTCCACAGCCGCGAGAGCGCTGTCTCCTGCGGTGCCGAGCGCTCTAGCGTGAACGCTGACTGCGCCATTCCTACATTCCCCCTCGCCGACGCGGCGCGGGCCGCCGCATCGTGATCGTTGCTACCCCGTCGTGCACGTCTCGGTGCTCAACCGCCCAGCTCACTTCAGGCTCTCCAGATAGGCCGCAATGGCGTTCACTTCATCGTCGGTCAGCGCCGTGAAGGCGGGCATCTGGATCGACCGACCGGGCTGACCCGGCTTGACCGACGGTGCGTTGTGAATCCACTGCTTCAGGTTGTCCGTGCTGTAGGGCACCACCAAACCGGCGATCGTCTGGCGGCTGCCGAAGTGCGTCAGGTCCGGTCCAACCTTGCCCTCGGCCTCGGTGCCCTGGATCGTGTGGCAGCCCCGGCAGTTGGTCATGAAGAGTTCCTTGCCCTGGGCCTCGATGCTGCCGGGCTGCGGCTCAACAGCAGGCTGCTGCTGCTGCTGAAGCCAGGCTTCGAACTCTTCCTCGGTCTGGACGATGACCCGGAACTTCATGTTGGCGTGCTGGGCGCCGCAGAACTCCGCGCACTGCCCGGAGTACTCCCCGACGGCGTCCGCGGTGAAGTTGATCGTGTTGGTCCGCCCGGGGACGACGTCCTGCTTCCCGGCGAGGCGGGGCACCCAGAAGCTGTGGATGATGTCCTTGCTCTCGAGCTCGAGGTGCACCGGCCGACCGACCGGAACGTGGAGCTCGTCCGCAGTGACGACACCGCTGTCCGGATACTCGAAGGCCCACCACCACTGCTGACCGATCACGCGCACCGTCAGCGCCTCGTCGCCCGGATTGCGCGCGAGATCCGCGATCGTGGTGATGGTGGGCACTGCGATCGCCGCCAGGATCAGGGCCGGCGCCAGGGTCCACGCGATCTCCAGCTTGGTGTTGCCGTGCATCGCGTGCGGAACTGGATCGCCCGGCCGCCGGCGGAATCGAATGATCGCGACGATGATGATGCCCTGAACGATCACAAAGACGACGACGGACATCCAGAAGATCGGCATGAACAGATCCCAGATCTTCCTGGCATTGTCCGCCGCGGGGTCACTCGCCGCCTGCGGTGTGCCGCCGACGCATCCACCAACAAGGACGAGGGCGACTGCAAGCGACGCGAAAAGCGCCCGCCGGGCCGTTCTCCTGAGACCCGTCATGATCCTCCTGCTCCCCCTCCTGGCACACAGCACCCCCTCACGCTCGGGGCAGCGCCTCCGACCAATTGCTTTCTATGCTACCAGGGTCAGCGCGGAGTGTCACTATTTTGTTATGCCGTTCACAAGCTGTGATACGCGGATGTCACGCCTTTGTCACGCCCGTGCTACTCAGAGTAGCATTGCTGGGCTTCAGGACTCGGAATCGCGCAAGAACCGCAGGCGAAACATGCCGTAACGGCGAGGCGGCCCCGCGGGTGCGCGAAGCCTTTCTCGGATCCGGAATATGGACTAAGATACGCCTGAGAGGTTTCCTGGGACTGGATGGAGGTCGCCGCTGGGGCACCGTGGCACCGTCTGGCATCGCCAATGAGGAAGCATTCCCCGCGTGTGGACCGTGGAAGGAGTGAGTCATGTCGACTGACCCGATGGGCACCATAACCGGGTTGCTGACGGAGACGCGGCGATACCCGCCCCCGGAGGATTTCGCCGCTCAGGCGAACATCAACGACCCCGCGGTCTACGAGCGTGCCCGGAAGGACCCAGAGGGATTCTGGGCCGAGGCGGCGGAGATGCTCGACTGGGACCAGCGCTGGGACAAGGTGTTGGACTGGAACCCGCCTTGGGTCAAGTGGTTCGTCGGCGGAAAGCTCAACGCTTCCTATAACTGTGTCGACCGCCACGTCAAGACCTGGCGCCGGAACAAGGCTGCTCTCGTCTGGGAGGGAGAACCCGGCGACGAGCGCATCCTCACCTACCAGGACCTCTACCGCGAAGTGAACCGCGCGGCGCTGATGCTCAAGAACCTGGGTGTGCAGACCGGGGACCGGGTGGCCATCTACCTGCCGATGATCCCCGAGCTGCCGATCATCATGCTGGCTTGTGCCCGCATCGGCGCGCCGCACTCGGTCGTCTTCGGCGGCTTTAGCCCGAGCGCCCTCGCGGATCGGATTAACGACTGCGAGGCCAAGGTGCTGATCACGGCTGACGGCGGCTACCGGCGCGGCGGGATCGTGCCGCTCAAGGACAACGCCGACAAGGCCTTGGAGCAGACGCCTTCGGTCGAGCGCGTGGTGGTGGTCGAGCGCGTTGGGCGTGACAAGCATCCCGTGGAGATGCGGGAGGGCCGCGACATCTGGTGGCACGACGCCATGGCCCAGGTGGAGGGGAACTATTGCCCGCCCGAGTCGCTCGACTCTGAGCACCCGCTCTTCATCCTGTACACCTCGGGCACGACCGGTAAGCCCAAGGGAGTGCTGCATACCACCGGCGGGTACCTGCTCGGTGTGGCGCTCACCACCAAGTGGGTCTTCGACCTCAAGGATGAGGACGTCTACTTCTGCACGGCGGACATCGGCTGGGTCACCGGGCACAGCTACATCCTGTATGGACCGCTGGCCAACGGTGCCACCAGCCTGATGTACGAGGGGGCGCCCGATTGGCCGGATAAGGATCGCTTCTGGGATATCGTCGAGCGCCGTGGCGTGAATATCTTCTATACCGCGCCGACGGCGATCCGGAGCTTCATGCGCTGGGGTCCCGAGTACCCGGCCAAGCACGACCTGTCGTCGTTGCGGCTGCTGGGCACGGTCGGCGAGCCGATCAACCCGGAGGCCTGGGTCTGGTATCGGGAGCACATCGGCGGCGGACGGTGCCCGGTGGTCGACACGTGGTGGCAGACCGAGACCGGTATGATCCTGATCACCCCGCTCCCGGGCCTCACGACGCTGACGCCGGGCTCGGCAACTCGCGGCTTCCCGGGCATCGAGCCGGACATCGTCGACGAGCAGGGCAACTCGGTGCCGGTCGATCAGGGCGGCTATCTCGTTTTGCGGCGGCCCTGGCCGGCCATGTTCCGGACCCTGTGGGGCGACCCCGACCGCTACGTCCAGTCCTACTTCTCGAAATTCGGACCGACGGTCTACGTGTCGGGGGACGGCGCCAAGCGGGACGCCGACGGCGACTTCTGGATCATGGGACGGCTCGACGACGTGCTCAACGTCGCCGGTCACCGGCTGGGGACGATGGAGCTGGAGAGCGCGCTGGTGAGCCATCCGGCAGTGGCCGAAGCGGCCGTCATCGGCGTCAGCCACGACGTGAAGGGTCAGGCGATCGCCGCGTTCGTCACCCCGCGCGCCGGTGTGGAGCCGACCGATGAGCTGGCGCAGGAGCTGCGGCAGCACGTGGCCGAGACGATCGGGCCGATCGCCCGGCCGGACCGGATCTACTTCACGGCCGAGCTGCCGAAGACGCGCAGCGCCAAGATCATGCGGCGGCTGCTGCGCGACATCGCCGAGGGCCGCGTGATCGGTGACACGACGACGCTGACCGATCCCTCGGTCCTGGAGGAGATCAAGCAGCGCTACGCTGCGAGCGAGGCTGCGGGCGAGTAGCGGTCCCAGCCGCTGCCTCCACGGTGCCTCGGAACGGGGCCGGGCGTGCGCACGCCCGGCCCCGTTGTTTCATCCGGCTCGTCGCGTCGGTCTCGTTCGCCGCCGCGCAGGCTGACATGGAGGTGGCTGGCTTTGGTGCGGGCCCGGGCTGGTGGCGCACGGCGTGCGGTCACCGCGGCGGAGGTGGTCGCCATGAGCCAAGACGGACATCAGCCGGGGGTCGACCGGGCGAGCGTGTTCATGCTGCTGTTGTTGTTGGTCGGTCTGGTGGTGGCAGTGGTCATGATCGTGGCCGTAGCCCTCGGCTGGGTGATGCCTTCGTTCTGGGAAGTGGCGCCGTTCGCCCACGCCTTTGTCACTGCGATCATGATTGCGGTCTGGCTGCTCGCGCTCGGCGTGACCGGGCTGCTGGCATGGACGATCACCCGGCGGCGCGTCTGACGCGCCGTCCCGGCGGCGATGAGCCCGCCGGGTGGTCACCGTGCGTGCTGCACCGAATGGTGTCGAGGTAGGGCGGCCGTCCCGAAGACGGTTCGCGGGTAGCAGAACGCCCCGGTGGATATCACCGGGGCGTCGCTGCATGCGGTGCCGAGGGCCGGGATCGAACCGGCGACACCGGCATTTTCAGTGCCGTGCTCTACCGACTGAGCTACCTCGGCGGGCTGTCGCCGGGTCATCCCGCGCAGTTGTGGGCGATAGAGGGCTCGAACCTCTGACATCCACGGTGTAAACGTGGCGCTCTACCAACTGAGCTAATCGCCCGCACCTCGCGGTGTTGGTGCCGAGGAAGGGATTTGAACCCCCACGCCCTAAACGGGCACTAGCCCCTCAAGCTAGCGCGTCTGCCTATTCCGCCACCTCGGCATGGGCCCCTGCCTTGCGGCAAGCGCATGGAATTATAGTCGTCCGTCGGCTGACGTGTCAAGGATACCGGCCCCTGCGGGAGCGCGATGGAGAGCCGGCGCGGGAGGGCACGGAGCCCCCTCCGGCCGGCTCGGCTAGTCGCTACTCGCACTCGGCGATGCACTCGATCTCGACCAGCGCACCCGCGGGCAACTTGGCGACCTGGAAGGTGCTGCGCGCGGGCGGGTTCTCGCTGAAGTAGGTGGCGTAGACGCTGTTGAAGGCGGCGAAGTCGTCCAGGTTGGCCAGGAAGCAGGTCGTCTTGACGACCCGGTCGAGCGACGAGCCCGCCGCGGCCAGGATGGCCTTCAGGTTCTCCAGCACGCGCCGGGTCTGCTCCTCGATCCCCCCTTCGACCAGCTTGCCCGTCGCCGGGTCGAGCGGAATCTGCCCGGCGGTGAAGACCAGGTTGCCGAGGCGGACCGCCTGCGAGTATGGCCCGATCGCCGCCGGTGCCTGATCGGTCGCGATGATCTGCTTGCTCATGTTCCTCCCATCCCCCCGCTCGTCGGCGGGGAACGCCCGGATCACGAGGGCGCCACAGTCCGAACGCCGCCGGTTGGCGTTCCAACCGGCAGTCCGGCGCCCATCGTAACACGCTCTCGAACACCGGACGCCACGGCACGCAGTTGGCTATACTGATCTCCAGCTCGGGCAAACCGGGAAGCGGGAGCGGGTGGTGGCTCCATCGACCTCCGTCGTCATCGTCAACTACAACGGGTGGCCGCTGCTGCGCGGCTGTCTGGCCTCCCTGCGGGAGCAGGAGCGTCCGGCCGACGAGATCATCGTGGTCGACAACGGCTCTGAAGACGAGACGACGCGACTCCTGCCGGTGGAGTTTCCCGAGGTGCGGCTGGTGGAAGCCGGCCGCAACCTTGGCTTCGCGGCGGGGAACAACCTGGGTATCGCCCATGCCCGCGGCGAAGTGGTGGTGCTCCTCAACAACGACACCGTCGCCGAGCCGGGCTTCATCGCACGCATCATTGAGCCGTTGGAGCGCGACCCCGCCGTGGGCGCGGTGGCCGCGACCATGGTCTTCGCCGGTGCGCCCGACATCGTGGCCTCGGCGGGGATCGAGGTCTACCGGGACGGCCTTGCGCTCGACCGCGGCGTCGGCCTGCCCCGGGCGACACTGGCCGCACCTGCGCCCGTCTTCGGGGCCTCCGCGGGGGCGGTTGCCTACCGGCGGGCGGCCCTGGACGATGTGGGATTCTTCCCCGAGCCATTTTTTATGTATCTGGAGGACGTGGACCTCGCCTGGCGCTTGCGCCTGCGCGGCTGGGAGGTGGTCCACGCGCCGGACGCGGTGGTACGGCACTTCTACTCGGCCTCATCGGTCGAGGGATCTCCCTGGAAGCGGCGGCTGCTGGCGCGGAACCGCCTCTGGGTGATCGCCCGCTGTATGCCGACGCGGCTCCTGATGGAGTGGGGATGGGCCGTCCTCCGCTACGAGGCGATGGCAGGAGGCTACGCGCTGGTGCGGCGTGATTGGGCCGCGCTGGACGGACGGTTCCGCGGGATGATGGGCCTGCCTGCCAGGCTGCGGGAACGCCGCGTGATCCAGGCCGCCGCGACGGTGCCGGTCGAGGAGGTCGGCCGTTGGCTCAAGCCGCCGCTTCCGCCCACGGAATTGCTGCGCGTGCGGCGGCTGACCGCGGAGCTGGCGGTCGACGGCGCACGGGCGTGGTCGGGAGAGCGGGCGGTGCCACGGGCGTAGCCCTGCCATGTAGAATAGCCTGGCGACCGCGACCAATCAGCGTCGCGCGAGTGTTCCCGGCCGGGGACGGAATGGCCGGGGCGGGTTCAATCGTCACGGGATGGGAAGGGCCACCAGCCAGGTGATCACCGACAGTACACAGCAGCACGCCGTGGTGGCGCGTGGACATGTCCCGGCCATCCGCTTCGCAACGCCCGTCCTGACCGGAGTAGCGGTCCTAGCTGCCGTGATCGCGCTGGCGGGAATCGCCGTGCTGGCGTACGGTCGCACGCACGGTCCGACCATCTACCGCGGCGTCAGCGCCGCTGGTGTGCCCCTCAGCGACCTCGACCAGGCCGAAGCGGAGGCGCGGATCGAGGCGGCGGTGAAGGCATCGTTGCCGGCCGCGGTGGAGCTTCAGGCCGGTAATAACCGCTGGCAGGTGCCGCTGGCGGACCTCGGCATCGCCGTGGACCCTGGGGCGACGGCCGAGGCGGCCTGGCGCTGGGGGCGCAGCGGCGACCTCTGGGCCGACAGCCGCGCCTGGTTGCGCGGCTTGTTGGGCGGCTACGAGGTGCCGCTGGCGGTGTCGCTCGACGAGCAGGCCGTGTACGGGAAGCTGGAAGCAATCGCACCGGAGGTGACCCGCCCTGCCCGCGATGCTCGCTACGAAGAGGGAAGCGACGGGCGACTGGTGGTCGTGCCGGAGGAGGACGGCGTCGCGATCGACGTCGTGGCGACCGCCAACCAGATTCGGCGCCGGGTGCAGCAGCTCTCGACCGAGCCGGTTCCAGTCGTCACCATTTCGATTTCGCCGAAGGTGGATGCCGACGCGCTCCAGCGCGGACTGGAGCGAGCCGAGGAGCTGATCGCCGAGCCGGTGCTGTTGACGTACCACGGCCGGAGCTGGGTGCTCGACCCGGGGACCCTGCGTGAGATGCTGACCGTGCCCACCGACGGGTCGCGGAAGAACCAAGAACTGACCATCGACCGGGAGCGCCTGCGCGCGAGCGTGGCGAGCCTTGCCGACGGGGTGGGGCAGCCTGGTCGGGACGCGACGCCGGTCTGGGACGGCCAACGCTTCGTGGTTCAGTCCGCCGGGACGGGTGAAGCCCTCGATGTCGACGCCACGGTGGACGCGATTCTCGCCGGGCTGGACGACGGCGAGCGTCGGATTGAGCTCCGGACCCGCCAGGTCGCGGCGCCGATCGGCGACGCCCAGGCGGAGGCCGCCGCTGAGCAAGCGACCGCGCTGGTGACCAACGGACTGACCGTGACCTGGCCGGACGGCAGCAAGCACCTCGAGCCCGGAGAGCTGGCTGAGGCGATTCGTTTCACCGCCGTGCACGGCGAGGAGCCCCGGCTGGTGCCCGAGGTCGACATGGATGCGTTGCGGCAGGTGCTGCAGCGCCACGCGGCAGAGGTCGAGATCCCGATGCGCAACGCGGACCTGCGGTATATCAATGGGCAGGTGGTCGTGCGGTCTCCCGAGCAGGCGGGACGGACACTTGACCTCGACGCCTCCGCGGCCAACATCGCCCGCGCGCTGGAGACCGGCCAATCGCAGGCCGAACTGGTGACGCAACCGGTCGAGCCGCAGGTGACGGCGGCGATGGCCGGCACGGTCCAGATCCGGGAGGTTCTTGCCAGCGCCGCGACCTACTATGCGGGAGCGTTGGAGAACCGCCGCCACAACGTCGAACTGGGGGTGGAGCGGGCCAACGGCGCCCTGATCCCGCCGGGCGGCGTCTACTCGTTTGTCGATACGGTCGGGGCGATCGATCTCAACTCGGGGTACAAGGTCGGCTACGGGATCGTCGGGACGAGCAACGGGAGCGTGTCAACGGTGCCGTCGGTCGGCGGCGGGGTGTGCCAGGTGTCGACCACGGTGTTCCAGGCGGCCTTCTGGGCGGGGCTGCCGATCGTCGAGCGCAACTGGCACCTGTACTGGTTGCCCTTCTACGGCCAGCCGCCCAGCGGCCTGACCGGCCTTGATGCGACCGTCGACACCGACTTCGGGCTTGACCTCAAGTTCAAGAACACGACCGACGACTGGATCGCCATCGTCGCCACCGCGGACGGCGAATGGGTCCGCGTCGAGATCTGGGGCACCGATCCGGGCTGGACGGTCCGGGTCGACGACCCGGTGGTGACCAACGTGGTCAAGGCCGACGAGACGATGCAGTACCGGGAGTCGGACCAGCTTCCGGCCGGGACCAGTCTCCAGGTGGAGCGGGCGCAGGACGGCTTCGACGTCAGCATCCACCGGCAGGTGCTGCGCGGCGACGAAGTGATCGACGATCTGACGCTGCGCAGCCAGTATCTCCCGTCGGCGAACGTGACCCTGGTCGGTACGGGCTAGGCCGCGCGGTGCTCCGGTAGCACCGTGGCACCGCTCGCGCGCTGCGTTGACCCGGTGTGGACGCGAGGGGTACGATTCATGCATGTCTCCTATGCGTCCGAGCCCGCACGACTGACGTGCCACAGGCTGCACTGGGAAGGCGCACCCCATTGGCAAGATCGACATCCCCAGATAAGCGACTCATCTCGATCGGCCTCCTGATCGGAGCCGCGGTCGGCGTGTGGGCGGGCAATCGCATGCGCGAGCAGCAGGCCCGGCAGGCGACGCGCGAGATCACCGCGCCAGGCGAGCCACCGCCGCTCATCAACTGGAGCCAGGTGCGGAGCGTCGCCGTCAGCTTGAACCGCGAGTCGAGCCTGGAGGGGGTGGACCGCGAAGGGCTCAATGGCTACTACCGTGAGCTCGTCGAGCGTGCGGTGCCCCTGGTCGCGGCCTACACCGGCGATGAGTTGCCCGGCACCCTGGACCGGGTGTACGCCTTCGACCGGATCGACTGGATCGACGCCAACATCGACGGCTTCCGCGACATGTTCAAGCCGCTGGAGGCGCTCAACCCGTTGGGCGAGCAGCGCGGCCCGCGCACGATCAGCCTGCTCTGGGGCGGCCTGAACCAGACAGTGTTGAGCGCGGAGATCGGGTTCCTCCTCGGCTACCTCGCGCGGCGCGTCCTGGGACAGTACGACCTGGCGCTCCTCGGGCGGGAGCCGCTGACCGGCGGCAAGCTGTACTTCGTGCAACCGAACATCACCTCGGTCGAGCGCGCGCTGCGTCTTCCCGATGAAGACTTCCGGCTCTGGCTGACGCTGCACGAGGTCACGCATGCCTTCGAATTCGAGTCACACCCCTGGCTGCGGCAGCACATGAACGGCATGATCGAGCGCTACTTCGAATTCCTGGGCCAGGACATCGAGCATCTCAAGCGCGGCATTGACGGCCTGCGCGCCTTCTGGGATCGGGCACGCAGCCGCGAAGGCACCAACGGGAGCTGGATCGAGCTGGTCATGACGCCCGAGCAGCGCGCGCTCTTCAACCAGATGCAGGCGACCATGTCGGTCGTCGAGGGCTACAGCAACCACGTCATGAACGCCGTGGGCAAGGATCTGATCCCGAGCTACGAGGTGATCGCGCGGCGCTTCGAGCGGCGCCAGCACCAGCGGACGCCCGCCGAGCACCTGTTCGCCCGCCTGACCGGTCTGGACATAAAGATGGAGCAGTACCGGCAAGGTGAAGCGTTCGTCAACCACGTCGTTCGGGAGCGCGGGCACGACTTCGCGCGGCGGCTCTGGGAGGGGCCGTGGATGCTGCCGACGATGGACGAGATCCGCAATCCGGACCAGTGGATCGAGCGGGTCTCGACGGCGCAGCACCCGGCGCCGCTCTAGGCGTGCGAACACGGCCGGAGACGGGGGCAGCCATGGAGAAGCCGGACATCACCTCGGCCGAGCGCCTGCTGCGGCAGGATGAATACACCCTTGAGGAGCTCGCCGCGCTGCTGGAGCTGCGGCCCTACGTGCTGGAGAGCGCGATCTATGGCGGTGAGCTCAAGGCTCGCATGGTCGGCACCGACATCGTGAGCATTCGCCGCGCGGACGTCCTCGACTGGTTGCGTGCCCGCGAGGGGTAGGGGCGCAGGCACGCCACAGCACAGCGCCGCGAGGGTCCAATCGGGGGACGGCGATGACACTGGACCTCAGTCGCATCGCGGATCAACTCAACCGCATGGTCGCCACCCAGCGTGGCGACGGGTTGGAGGGCCTGACGGAGCTGCGCGAGGCCTACGCCGCGGTCGACACCGCCGACCTCCGCGGGCGGCTCGCCGAGGCGAAGACGTCCTGGCTGCTGGCCCGGACCGACGGGGACTTTCGCGCGCACATCCCAGCGCCCACAATCGACGGCGATTTCGCCGTGGTGGCGAGCGACGGGTCATTCATCCTCCCCGACCGGCACAGCCCAGCCCGCTTCTATCTGATCAACATCGGCAAGGTGCTCCTCCGCTACGGCGACGAACCGCGCGCCGAGTTCGCCACCGAGCCGCACCTCTACTACCAGGAGGAGGAACTGTACGTGCCGCACACCGTGCGGCGCATCCCGGTGAACGGGACGGTGTTGGGGCTGAAGCGGGCCACCGAAGAGCTGCGGGCGGTGGCCGAGCAGGCGACGGACCTGCCATGCCCGGCGCTCGCGCTCCAGGACGGGACGCTCATCCTCTGGGCGCTGGAGAGCCAGCCCGACTTCGTGGTGGAGTGGGTGCTGGATCCCTTCCTGGAGACGCTGGCGCGCCTGCGCGATGCCGGGGTGCCGGTCGCTGCCTACATCAGCGCCCCCGGCTCGACCGATGTGGTGAACACGCTGCGTGTGTCGATCTGTGACTACCCGGAGCGGGGGCTGCCGGTCAACTGCGACCACTGCCGGTCGCAGATCCCGCACGGCCGGGTGCCGGCCTGCGACCGGTTGCCCGACGTGACCGACCGTTTCCTGTTCGAGCAGGCGGCGGGGCTGGCGCCGGGTGAGCGGACGCAGGTCTTCGCCAGCACCTCCAAGATCCTGGAGCAGTACGGGCCGGACTTCCACATCCACTTCTTCTACCTGCACACCGGCACCGAGATCGCGCGCGTCGAGATCCCGCGCTGGGTGGCCGAGGATGTCGACTTGCTCGACCGGACGCACGCGATCCTCGTCGATCAGTGCCAGCGTGGCCGGGGATACCCTCCGGCGTTGCAGGAGGCTCACGAGCTGGCCGTCATCCGCGCCGAGGAGCGCCGGGCGGTGGAGGTGCTGATCGAGCAGGCACTGGCGGAGCATGGGATCGTCGCGCTGAGCACCGGGAAGGACGGGAGTAAGCGTGGTCGGTTCGTCTAACGGATCGGCACCGCAGCGGCTCGGGGAGGTGATCGAGACCAGCACGGTGCGGCTGTGGGTGGAGAGCGACCGGCTGCACGACTTGCCGCCGCTCGGGTCGGTTGTGCGCGTGGCCAATGGCGTGGGCGACACGATCTACGCGGTCGTGTCGTTCGGGCAGACGGCCGGCATCGACGAGACCCGGCGGGCCATTCGTCGCGGCTCGGACCAGATCCGCGACGACGAGGTCTACCGCCGCCACCCCGAGTTGACGCAGATCCTGCGCACGACGTTTGAGGCGCTGCCCGTTGCCTATCGCCGCGGCGGCGCGATCCGGCGGATGCTCCCGCCGCTCCCCCCGCCGCTCCACTACTCGGTTGAAGCGGTCGAGGGCGACGACCTGCGAGACCTGACCGGCGATCCGCGCTACCTGTCGCTGCTGGTAGCGGCCGACGCGGCCGTACCGACCGACCACCTTGTGGCGGCGCACCTACGGCAGGTGTACGAGGCGCGCGGTGACGACCGCCCGTGGCTCGAAATGGCTGCACGCGAGATCGCGCGCCTTCTGAAGAACGATTACGACCGTGTACTCCCCCTCCTGGAGGCGATCGATCCGGACGGGTAGGGACCGGGTCTGGGATTAGTGGACATTGCCGAATTTTTCCGGCATGCTCTCCGCCTCGTTTCGTGCCTTCCTCAGCCGATTCGGGCGAATGTCGAACGGATCCGCGATAGGTAGCGAGAAGGTTCTCACGCCGCGATCTGTGCCCGGGGCTAAAGCCGCCGGGCTCACAACGGAAGCCGGCTGAAGCCGGCTGAGGACGGTCGTCCGACCGAGTGGTGAGGAGGACCAGCCGCTCGGGGCGTGCCCAGGGCCAATAGGGTGTGACCAGGTATGTAAGCGTACGTGCTCTGCACGTGCCCGGGGCTCAAGCCGCCGGGTCCAGGCCGGGTGGCGGGATCCATCCTGCCAAGGCGCCAGCCCTGCGTCGCCCCAGCCGGCTTCAGCCGGCTTTCCTTGTCAGCCCGGGGCTCAAGCCCCGGGCACGCGCCGAGTGGCGGGATCCTTCGCACCACCCATCTCCGGACACGCGTCACCCTCCGGCGCCATACCAACGCTGCGGTCCTTTTCCCGGGCACCTGCCGACGAGGCTACTCCCCGCCCCCACTGGGGGGCGGGGAGTAACGTGCATGGCTGGTACCGGTTCAGGTAGTACGGCGCGTCAGTGGCGGAAGTGGCGGATGCCGGTAAAGACCATGGCGATGCCGGCACGATCGGCAGCGGCGATGACCTCCGCGTCGCGCACCGAGCCACCCGGCTGGGCGATCGCGGTCACCCCGGCTTCGGCGGCGGCCTCCACGCCGTCCGGGAAGGGGAAGAAGGCGTCGCTGGCAAGGACGCTGCCGCGCGCTCTGGCTCCCGCGCGCTCCACCGCGATGCGCACCGCATCCACGCGGTTCGGCTGCCCGCCGCCAATCCCGACGGTCGCGGTGCCGATGGCCAGCACGATGGCGTTGGACTTGACGTGCCGCACCGCGCGCCAGGCAAAGGCGAGGCTCTTCAGCTCGCTCTCGGTCGGGGCGCGCCGGGTGACGGTCTTCCACGATGCCGGGTCGGGCTCGGCCCGGTCGAGCGTCTGCACCAGCATCGCACCGTCGAGCACCCGCACCTCCAGCGGATCCTCCATCCCGGTGTCGGGCACTTCGACGACGCGCAGGTTCTTCTTGCGGCGAAGCTCCTCCAGCGCGTCTGGGCTGAAGGCGGGCGCGAGGACGACCTCGAAGAAATGGTCCGTGATGAGGCTGGCGGTGTGCGCATCGACCGGGCGGTTGAGGGCCACGACGCCGCCGAAGGCGGAGACCGGGTCGCTGGCGTGGGCCGTTAGGAAGGCCTGGGAGAGGTCCTCGTGGGTGGCAAGGCCGCAGGGAAGGTTGTGCTTGATGATGCTGACGGCCGGTCCGGGGAAGTCCGCGGCAGCGGTCCAGGCGGCGACCGCATCGAGGTAATTGTTGTACGACATCTCCTTGCCGCTTAGGACCCGCCAGGCGGCGACTCCGCGCGTTCCGCGCGGGTTCAACAGGCGGTAGATCGCCGCTTCCTGGTGCGGGTTTTCGCCGTAGCGTAGGGTAGCCATTCGTTCCCCGGCCAGCGGTAGATGGTCGGGGAAGCCGCCGGCTGGGCGGAGGTAGGCGGCGATCACACTGTCGTAGGCGGCCACGTGTGCGAACGCCTTGGCGGCCAGGTTCCGGCGCATGTCGAGCGGCACGCCGTCGAGCCCGCCCGCGGCGAGCGCGTCCAGCACCGGCTCGTAGTCGCTTGGGTCGACCAGCACGAGCACTGCCGGGAAGTTCTTGGCCGCGGCGCGGATCATCGTCGGCCCGCCGATGTCGATGTGCTCCAGCGCGTCGTCGAGCGTCACCCCGGGCCGGGATACCACCTCGCCGAACGGATAGAGGTTTGCGACCACTAAGTCGATCGTGCCGATGCCGTAGCTGGCCAGCTCGGCCATCTGGTCTGGGCGGTCGCGTCGCGCCAGGAGCCCGCCGTGGATGGCCGGGTGGAGGGTCTTGACCCGGCCGCCGAGCATTTCCGGGCTCCCCGTCACGTCGCTCACCGCGCGGACCGGGATGCCGGCGTCGGCGATGGCCCGCAGGGTGCCGCCGGTTGAGATCAGCTCGAAGCCGATCTCGTGCAGGCGGCGCGCGATGTCAACGATCCCCGTCTTGTCCCACACGCTCAACAGGGCGCGCATTGGTGGGCAAACTCCTTCCGTCGCCGGTCAGGCGGTCGGCCGCACATCCGGCTCGCCGGTCCGGATCTCGGGCATGAACACGATGTCGCGTTGGAACACATCGCGGAACAGGCCACTGCGGGCGTGCGCTCGCTCCACCTCCATCATCGGGTATTCGCGGGCGCGGACGTAGACCGTGACCATGGTCCGACTGACCACGCACCGGATTGCCTGGACCACCTGGAGATGCGAGGCGTCGAGCGCCTCGGCGATGCGCAGGAGCGCCGCCATCTGGGTCACCATGGGTCGCAGGCTGCGCGGCAGGCTCCGGTAGCCGGTGTGCTCCAGCGACGGGGAGGCGCCCCGATGGTAGCGGGCGATGTTGGCGATCGCCAGTCGCTCTTCGGGGGTGAACTCGCGCGCCACGCTGTCGCGGATCACCTCGTAGCTGAGGCGGTGGTGGTCCGCAAGCCGGATCCGCTGGCCGACGTCGTGCCACAGCGCGGCGGCGGCGAGGAGATCTCTCCCCTCGGCGGGCAGGTTGAGCGGCTCACGGAGTTGGTCGAACAGGCTCAGGGCCAGCACGGCGACGTGCCGGCTGTGCTCCGGGTCGGGCGTCTCCAGCGTGGCGGCCGCTTCAGCCCGCCGCAAGGCGGGATCGTGTTCAGGTGACTGCTGATGTTCTTCAAACGCGCTCATGCGCGGCGCTGTCTCCCCTCGTCCGACACGGGTCGGCACTCGCTGGCACGATCATGCCAGGAATCGTCCCGCGCGACCAGGGCAGAGCAGACTAGAGCCCGCTCCGCCCCTGGGCTGTCGGGGAGGAGCGGGCTCGTCATCGCGGTTGCCTGCGCCTAGCCGATCCCGTACTGATCCCGGACGAAGGGGAGCAGGCCGCGCTTCTCCAGCCGGTCGAGCGGCGCGCGGAAGGTGACCTGCACCACACCCGGGTGCCGGCCGATCTCGATCGCCCCGGTGATGGTCGCGCGGTTCTTGACCTCGGGAACCGTCATCTCAAGGAGGTCGGCCGCGCGCTGCAGGCCGTTGTCGGTCGCGCTGTTCAGGTCCGGCCCGGTGCCGATGACCGAGATCGGTGCCGACTCCTCAATTGCCGGGATGCCCCACGCGCGGGCGACCGCCTCGGCGCGAGCGCGCTCCTCGGCGGTCAGCGGCTTGGCCAGGAAGGGCAGGTCTTCGGCGACCGGCAGCAGGATCGGCCCGTCGATGTTCAGGCCCTTGATGACGTGCACCTGGAGCGTCACGACGCCCGACACGTCGCAGGTGTGCCCGGCGATCTCGCCGTCGCCCTGGAGTGCGTGCATGTCACCCATGTAGACGCCACCGCCCGGTACCTTGACGGGGCAGATCAGGATCGCTCCGGCGCGCACGGCGTCCACGTCGAGGTGGCCGTCGGTGCGGTGCGCGAGCTGGTCGACAGTGATGCCGTACTCATGGGGTGCACCGACGAGGAAGGAGCCGAAGTCGCCCGCGTTGTGGGAGTCGGGCATGTCGATCGCCGGCGTGGTGCCGAGCTGGCCCATGAAGGGGCGCATGCGGGCCACCACCCCAACGAGGTCGTGCGGCGCGAAGGTGAGGATCGGGTTCTGGATCGACTTCTCCGGCAGCGCGGCGTAGCGCTTGGCGTCGCGCGCGATTGACTCGGCCGCCTGCTGGTGCAGGGTGACCCCGACTTGATGATTCTCGTCGAAGGCGATGGTGTAGCCGTTGGTGAAGGTGAAGGGGGTGGCGTCGGCGCCGCAGTTGGCGCACCGGACGGCCGTGGGGCCAATGCCCTCGATGCGGGTCTCGGGGTAGAGCGTGCCGCACTCGGGGCAGCGCCCGGCGACGTACGGGTCGCCGAGGAAGCGCCCAGTCATGACCTGATCGTTGCCGGAGGCCGTCGCGATCGACGTGACCACGATGTCCTTAATCCGGATCGCGATCGCGTCGCCGACCTCGGCGCCCTCGACGGCGACGGGCTGGGTTACCTCGTGGCCGCCGCGGATGGCCGGGGTGATCATCGGCCCCCAGCAGCCGGGTGCGGTGTTGGCGACGATGTGGCCACCGTCCCGAACCGGGCCGAGCATCGGTCCGGTCGGGCTGAGGATGCCGTTGGTGAAGGTATCGACGAAGACGGTCTCGTGTCCTGCCTGGACCTTGATGGCCATGACGCGCCCTCCCTTGCGGAATGCGTCTCGGCTCAGCGACCTGCCGAGCCACCCGACACCGGCTTGAGGAATGCTATCTCATCGTCGGGCGCCAGCGGATGGTCGCCGGCGACGGAGGTGCCCCGGACGACCGGCAGGGACGAGCCGAGCGCTGCCTCCAGCGCAGGGTAGCGCTCGCGGAGGTGGCTCAGCAGATCATGCACGGTGGCACCCGGTTCCAGCGTGACGGTGAGCCGTGGAACCCCGGCGAGTTGGGAGAGACCGGGCCCCAGCCGGACGTATACCTCCATGCGCGCCGCTCCTCCGTGCTGTCGACTCGGCGATGGCGTCGCACGCCCCTCGGTGAACCGTGTGGTTACAGGTCAGTATAACCGGGCCGCGCTGGTGCTGCACCAGTCGGCAAGTCCCGGGCGGTGGCTCGGTGTGCGGTCGCTAGAGCTTGTTGACGACAAGCTTGGAAATGGCGCGCAGGGTCTCGAAGACGCCCTTGCCGGTTACAGCGACCGCCTCGAAGCGGGGAGCCTTGATCGTGTTCAGGTAGCGGTCGAGTACGGGCGTGGGGAGGGCATCGGGCAGGTCGGTCTTGTTGTATTGCATCACCAGCGGGAAATCGAGGAAGCGTTTGCCCTGCGCGGTGATGTTCTGAGCCAGCTCCCGCAGGCTTTGCAGGTTGTCGGCCAGGCGGTCTCGCTGGGCGTCGGCGACGAAGACGACGCCGTCGGTCCCGTTGAGCACCGCCACGCGGGTGCGCTCGTAGAGCACCTGCCCCGGCACGGTATAGAGGTGGAAGCGGATGGTGAATCCGTGCACCTTGCCCAGATCGAGCGGGAGGAAGTCGAAGAACAGGGTCCGCTCCGTCTCCGTCTCGATGGAGAGGAGTTCCCCCTTGGTGTGGCTGGGGATCCGCGAGTGGATGTACTGCAGGTTAGTCGTCTTGCCCGAGAGGCCCGGGCCGTAGTAGACGATCTTGCCGTGGATTTCGCGGGCCGCGACGTTGATCAGCGCCATCTCGGTGTCCGCTTCCTCGCCGTTACTTGCTCGAAGGGTCTTTCGTCCCGCTCGAGTCATCCTTGAACAGCAGGTCGATGGTATCGGTGGTCGCCTTGCGCACTTGCGCGAGGCGCGGTGTCTGTTGGGCCTGCATGCTGCGCTCCCGCACGAGATCCAGGATGCCGGAGAGCACGGTCGTGGCCCGCTTGGCGAGCACCTTGACCAGCCCGAGGTGGGCCTGGTGATCGAAGATGACGACGAGCAGCCAGTCGTCCTGAACCGTCTCGGTGAAGATCTTCTCCCGGAGCCCCTCCTGGAGCAGGGTCCGGAAGCCGTCTTCATTGAGCAGCCGGGCCATCTCCCGGGTGGACGCGTAGGTCGCGGCAAGCAGCGCGCCCAGATGCTGCATCTCCGGCCTGATGCTGTCGCTCTCCCAGGCGAGGATCTGCCCGGCGCGGTCCAGCACCATGCTGTAGCTGGCTCCGGAGTCCGCGATGAGCCGCTGCAGGCACGCTGTGATCTGCGCCGTGTCCTCTTCGGTAACGACCAGGTTGCTCAGTGCCCGGTCAAACGGAATCATCAAGGCCTCCCGCTCGCGTCGGGTGCCGGGGCGCGTCAAGCGCCGCCGGCATCGGCCAGTCCCACGTAGCGCGCTCTGGCCGGTTGCCCCTGTGGGGCCGCCCGGACCTCCCCGATGATGTGTGCGCCTTCGAGCTGGGCGGCGAGCTGCTGTGCGTCCGCGGGCGCAGCGATTAACACGAATCCCACGCCCATGTTGAACACACGGTACATCTCGGCGGAGTCGATGCCGCCCGCCTGTTGCAGGCCGCGGAACAGTGCCGGCGGCTCCCAGGTGCGGACGTCGATCACGGCCTCCAGCCCCTCCGGGATCACCCGCCCGATGTTCCCCGCGAGCCCTCCGCCGGTGATGTGGGCCATGCCGCGGAGCACCCCCGTTTCGAGCAGCGGCTCGACGACCGGCAGGTACGATCGGTGCGGCTCCAGCAGGAGCGCCCCAAGCGGCCGGTCGGCCCACGCGGGCGTGCTTGCCAGTCGCTCGCGGGCGGCCGGGTCTTTGGGATCGAGCGCGAACGCCGCTCGTGCCAGGCTGTACCCGTTGGTGTGCAGGCCGGAACTGGGCAGGCCGACGAGCAGGTCGCCGGCACGGATCGTGGCCCCGTCGACGATGCGGTCGCGGTGCACGGTTCCCACGATAAAGCCGGCCAGGTCGTAGGTTCCGGGCTGGTAGATGCCCGGGAGCTGGGCCGTCTCACCGCCAATCAGGGCACAACCGGCGTCCCGGCAAGCCTCGGTCATCCCGCGCACCAGCGCCTCGATCAGGCCCTCGGGGAACCGCTCTGCGGCGATGTAGTCGAGGAAGAAGAGCGGCCGGGCGCCGCAGGCCAGGATGTCGTTGACGCAGTGGTTGACCAGGTCGACGCCGATCGACTCGTGCTGGCCGGCGATCTCGGCGACGAGGATCTTGGTGCCGACGCTGTCGGCGCTCGACACCAGGACGAACGGGTTGTCCGGCCCTGGCGCCTGAAAGAAGGCGCCGAAGTGACCGACGCCTCGCAACACCTGCGGTCCGTGCGTGGCGGAGACCAGTCTGGCGATCTGCCCCTTCGCGGCGTCGGCGGCGTCGATATCGACACCCGCGTCCCGATAGCTGGCCTTGCCACCGTGGGCTGGCTTTTCCGTGCTCACCGAGGCTCCCGTGGTGCGCCCGCCCCCGCTCAGATCGCGGCGACGGCGCTGGAAATCTGATCGACGAAGCGCCGGATGATGAGGCGCATTCGGCCGAGGTTGAAGTCGCCGCGGGCCACGGTCACCAGGAGCAGGTCGTCATCGAGCGGCGTGAGGATGACGACGCTCTCGCCGTACTCCAGGATTGCCTGCCGCGCCGACCCTTCCTCCAGTTCCTGCCCCAGGGCGTCCATCATCAGCAGGCCGCTCACGGCCATCGCCGAGAGCGACTCCACATCGACCCCGGGATCGGCAGCGGCCTCGACCACGAGGCCGTCCGCGCCGACAACTGACACCATCAGCAGCCCGCTGGCATCTCGTAGAGCTTGCAGTGCTTGCCCAAGCGACCCCGTCATTTCGGCTCCTTGTCGCTGACGACCTCGTAACTTGCGCCTCGATTATAGCGACGGGGTAGGGCTTCCTCTAGGTACCGACTTGTCCTGAAGGAATGATTCGAACCTAAGTACTAGCGACGCCCACCGGTATCGAGGCGACGCGGGTCATTTCCGCGCCGCCCCGGTACCTCCTCGGCCAGCGGTGAGTATGGCACAGCAGGAGTCAGCGCGTCCCGGCCGTCTCCCGGTATGGCTCGAACCGTGGCAGCAGGTCGACGGGTAGGTGCCCGGCGAGCAATGTGCCGTGCTCGCCGAAGCGCTCGCTGTCGACCTTCCCGGCCCGGTGGAAGAGGTCCACCAGCCCGGCCTCGCTGTAGGGCACGACCACGCGGACCGGCACCAGCCGCTGCTGCTGGGTGAGGATGTCCTCGACCCGCTGGAGCAGCAGGTCCACCCCAGCCCCCGTCGCCGCTGAGATCGGCACGTAGGTCGGCGGGAGGTTGAGGTCCGCCGCGATCCGATCGGGGGTGAGGCCGTCACCCAGCCGGTCGATCTTGTTGAGCGCGGTCACTATCGGTCGGCAGTCCGCGCCCAGGTCCTCCAGCACCGTCCGGACGGTTTCCGCCTGCTCTGCCGCCTTCGGGTGCGTCACGTCCATCACGTGGACGATGACGCTCGCCTCCAGGATCTCCTCGAGCGTGGCCCGGAACGCAGCGACCAGGAAGGTGGGCAGGTTATGGATGAAGCCCACCGTATCGGTCATCAGCACCGTCCGCCCGCTTGGGAGCGTCACCCGTCGCGTGGTCGGGTCGAGCGTGGCGAAGAGCTTATCCTCGGCCAAGACACCCGCGTCGGTCAGCCGGTTGAGCAGCGTGGACTTCCCGGCATTGGTGTAGCCCACGAGGGCGATGACGGGGATGTTCTGACGCCGGCGCCGATTCCGGTAGAGCTCGCGGTGGCGATGGACCTCCTGCAACTGGTCCTTGATCAGCGCGATCCGGCGGCGTGCCTGCCGGCGGTCCACCTCCAACTGCGTCTCACCGGGACCACGCAGACCGACGCCACCGACCGCCTGCCGCGACAGGTGCGTCCACATGCGGGTCAGTCGGGGCAGTCGATACTCGAGCTGGGCCAGTTCGACCTGCAAGCGCCCCTCGTGCGTCTGTGCGCGGCGGGCAAAGATGTCGAGGATGAGCGCCGTGCGGTCGATCACCTTGGCGTTGAGCGCATCTTCCAGGTGCCGGAGCTGGCCGGGGGACAGTTCGTCGTTGACGAGGACGACGTCGTAGTGCAGGGTCTCCTTGAGCGCGCGGATCTCCTCCAGCTTCCCGGCGCCGACGTAGTGTGTCATGTTGGGCTTGGGGAGGCGCTGGGTTGAGGAACCCACAACGACGAGGCCGTCGGTCTCGGCCAGGTGGGCCAGTTCGGTCAGCGAAGATTCCAGATCCCACCCATCGTTGCGCCAGTCGACGGCGACCAGCAACGCGCGCTCGGCGGTGGGGTTGGTTTGTAGTCTCCGTCCGATAGTCTCGCCTTCCTTCCGAATCGTCGGGGTTGCGTCTGCATCTAACGGTGGAGCATCAGGTTGCTCAGTGCGACCAAAGTATACCATCGGTGGTCGCGCCGGCTGAACCGGATCAGCGGTGGACAAGCCGCTTACGCGCTCGGGCACGGTCGAGGAGACGGGTCACGGCGAGGCGCCGGTCGATCGCGCCCACGACCTCGCCGCCGTGGGTGACGAGCACCACCCCGGCGTCGACCTCGAACAGCCAGTCGAGGACATCGCGGACGCTGGTGTCGTCCTCCAGCCGCGGCAGGCCGGCCAGGGGGATCATTGCCTCGGACACGGTCCGGTGCGGCCACTCCGCGCGCCGGAAGCGGCGGAGCCGGTCGAGCGGCAGGATCCCCACGGTCTGACCGCCTTCTTCGACGAGCGCAGGCCCGCTCGGCTCCTGTGCCAGGAGAACATCGAGCGCGGCATCGATCGACTGCCCTGCGTCGACGCGCGGGTTGATCCCGGCCACGATCTCCCCGGCCGAAATCTCGGCGCCCGCGACGACAAAGAACGTGCGCGCCATCTCCTCGCGGGCAGTCCGGCTCATGGCCCAGCCGACCAGGATCAACCACAAGCCCCAGACCGCGAGGTCACGCCCGCTGCTGAGGAGCGCCAGACCTCCGGCGAAGGCCATAAAGGCGATCAACTGCCCGTAGACGACGGCGGCGCGGGTGCCGATGGTGTAGTCGTCGTGCAGGTACCACACCAGGGCACGGAAGACCTGACCTCCATCGAGGGGATACCCGGGGAGGAGGTTGATCCCGGCCAGCGCGACGTTGACAACGGCCAGGTAGCCGACATCGCGCCGTAGGAGCACGGGCTCCGCCGGGAGCACCCACCAGAGCAGCGCGAGCATCAGGCCCAGCGACAGCGAGGTCAGCGGCCCGGCCAGGGCCACGAGGGTGTTCTGGCGGGGAGTCCCCGGATCGTTGAACCCGGCCCGTGCTCCGCCGAAGGGGTAGAGCGCCAGGCGGCCGGGATCATGGCCCAGCCGGCGCGCCACCGCCGCGTGCCCGAGCTCGTGGAGCAGGAGCGAGCCCAAGGCGCCGGCAACCAGCAGGGTTCCGGCGATGTACCAGTGCGGTACGCCGATGGACGAGTCTGCCGACGGTCTGAGGGCGGTCAGGGTGAAGCCTGCCGCGGCCAGCGTGGCGAACAGCCACCCTAACGGGATGGCGAGCGAGGAGCCGAGGAGGCGGACGGCGAGGGCGAGTCGGGGATGCATTCCCGCTCCCTCCTGGCCAGCGATCGACGGCGCGCGGGACGGCGGTCACCCCGGCTCGGGCGGCGTGGAGTGCCGATCAGAGCCGATGGTAGTCTTCGAGGTTGAGCACGAACACGGTGGCAGCAGAGGTCTGAACCTCGGTGCCCTCACCCTGCTGGGCGCGAGCCCTGGCCTCGTGCCGGATCACGTCGAGCACCTGATCGACCTGATGATCCTGCACGCCGATCATGATGGTGGTGTTGCCACGCCGCAGGAAGCCGCCGGTACTGGCAAGTCGGGTCGCACGGAAGTCGGTTTCTAAGAGGGCGTCGATAACCGCATCGGCGTCCTCGTTTTGAACGACAGCAATGATCAGCTTCATGCGTTCCTCTCCCCGCTCCGACGACCCGTCGCGCTCCGCGATTATAGGCTCACACGAGAAGGGGCGTCAATGGAGGCGGTCCTGGTGCAGCCCTTGCGGCGGTTGCCAGCGGGTTCCTGTCCGCATGAGCGGCACGTCCGATCTGCACGTCCCCGTGCCTCCGGCGGCTGATCCATTGTTGCAGTGACAGTAGCTATGCAACAATGAGCAGGTAGCGCACCAGAACCCAGCAGGACCTGGGTGCAGCCTTCTAACCGACTCGATGCTGAGCCGCAGTTCAACACGCGGTGCGGCCGCTTGAGCACGGGGGCACGGGCGATGAGCACACTGTCCATATCCGTCGGAGGGATATCTGGGGCCGACGTGACGGTATCCATCTGCTCCCGGATGAGCACGCGGCGGCGCCCGACGTTGAGTGCACCGGAGCCCGCATCCGGTAAGGTGGAGGAAGAGGACGAATGGCAAACATGCGCTACTCCGTCACCCAGGCGGCGGTACGCTCCCTGTTCACCTGGATTGAGTCGGGAGACATCGCGATCCCTGAGATCCAGCGGCCCTTTGTCTGGGACGCAGTTAAGGTGCGAAACCTGCTGGACTCGCTGTTCCAGGGCTATCCCGTAGGCTACCTCATCACCTGGCGCAATCCGGATGTGAAGCTCAAGGACGGAACCGTATCCGCTGGGAGGCGCATCCTCATCGACGGTCAGCAGCGAGTGACGGCGCTCATGGCGGCGCTGCTTGGGCGCGAGGTGATCGACAAGAACTACCAGCGCGTACGCCTTCGCATCGCGTTCCACCCGGGACGCCGGCAGTTTGAGGTTAGTAACCCTGCTATTCAGAAGAATGCTGCCTGGATCCCTGACATCGCCGTCGTGTTTGACCCGCAGACGAGCTTGTTCGACCTCGTCAACACCTATTGTGACCGGAATCCGGGCACCAGCCGTGACGAGGTGTTCCGCAGCATCGAGGCGCTGCTCGGGATCACGGCCAACCAGATCGGCCTGATTGAACTCGATCACGACCTCGACATCGAAACTGTCACCGAGATCTTTATCCGCGTGAACTCAGAAGGCGTCCCGCTTAGCCAGGCCGACTTCGCGATGTCGAAGATCGCTGTCAATGAAACATACGGCGGGAACATGCTGCGCAAGGCGATCGACTACTTCTGCCACCTGGCTGTTGCGCCCGAGTTCTTCGACACGGTTCAGGCCGACCGCGAGTTCGCCCGGAGCGAGTTCTTCCCGCACCTGAGTTGGCTGCGACAGGAGAATGATGATCTGTACGATCCGTCCTATACGGACATGCTTCGGGTCGCATTTACCTCCGAGTTCCGACGCGGCCGCCTGGAAGAGCTCGTGGCGCTGCTCTCCGGGCGAAACTTTGAGACGCGCCAGTACGAGGAGGCCATCGTCGAGGAGTCGTTCGCCAAACTGAAGAAAGGGATCTTGCGCTTCATGAACGAAACGCACTTTAAGCGTTTCCTCATGATCATCCGCTCGGCGGGGTTCGTCGACTCCTCGATGGTTAGTTCGCAGAATACGCTCAATTTTGCCTATATCCTCTACCTCACGCTCCGCGATGCGAGGATCCCAGATGCGGATATTGAGAGGTACGTGCGCCGTTGGTTCATCATGTCTATCCTGACCGGCCGATACTCTGCAGCACCTGAGACCGCCATCGACTACGATATTCGCCAGATCCAAGAGCAGGGTATTGCCACCTACGCGGAGAACGTCATCCACGCGGAGCTGTCCGACACCTTTTGGGAGTCGCTTCTGCCGCAGTTGATGACGACCTCGGTCGCGTCGAGCCCCTACTTCCGTGTGTTCCAGGCGGCGCAAGTCAAGATGAACGATCGGGGATTCCTCTCCCAGGACATCAGCGTCCGCGACCTGATCGAGGTCAAGTCGGACCTGCACCACATCTTCCCGCGCCATTTCCTGAAGAGTCACGGAATGTCCCGTGGGCAGTACAACCAGATCGCCAACTACGCGGTCACCCAAAGCGAGATCAATATCGCCATCGGCAGCAAGGAGCCGCGTGTCTACTTCCGCGAGCTGCGAGAGCAGTGTCAGGGCGGGCCGAGACGCTACGGGAACATCACTGACCCTGACGTGCTCCGCGAAAACCTCCGGATGCACTGCATTCCTGAGGGAGTGGAGGATATGACGGTGGAGGACTACCCCGCATTCCTGTCGGAGCGCCGCAAGCTGATGGCTCGGAAGATTCGGTCGTACTTCGAGAGTCTGTGAATCAGCGCGCGGCCGCCTGCTCCGGTGACTAGGTGGTCGAGGCGGCCCCGACTTCACTTCACCCCCGCTGCGAGTCGAGGTAGCTCTGGAGGATGAGAGCGGCGGCGACGGCGTCGACGTGTTGCTTACGGCGGGCGCGGCGGTGGCCGGCTTCGATGAGGCTCTGATCCGCCATGAAGGTGGTCAGGCGTTCGTCCCAGAAGACGATGGGGAGGTCGATACGGTCCCTCAGTTGCTGGGCGAAGGCACGGGTTGCGGCGGCCTGGGGGCCCTCCCGGCCGGACATGCCGATCGGGAGGCCGATGACGATGCGTTCCGGGTCGTAGCGCTCGATCAACGCGACGAGGCGGTCCATGCCGTCACGTTTCATGTCGACCGACTCGACCGGGCTGGCGACCAACCAAAGCTCGTCACTGACGGCGACGCCGACGCGACGCTCCCCAACGTCGAGTGCGACCAGTCTACGACCCGGTTGGGAGTTGCTCGCCACTGGTGACTTCCACCCGTATACGTGACGGAATCTGCGGCATGCGCCGCGGCAGCCAGTCGGGGCCTTGCTCGATGTGATACTGGGCCACGCCGGGCATGGCCTCCAGGGTCTGCTCGGCTTCCTCGATGCTCTTGCCCGTGACCTGTTCGATGAGTGCCTGTTGCTGCTCCGTGGTGATCACGGTGCGTACCACCGCTTCGGCGTGGACGCGGAAGGCGGTCTGCTCCTCGTTGAGGGGAGTGGGGTCGCTCACGGTCACCGTCGGGCCGAGCAGGATCACTCCGTTGCCCGCCTGGGCCGCCAGCCGACGGCCGACTTCATCGCGGGCCTGGGCGTCGAGCTGTGCCGGGTTGTAGAGCTTGCCGCGGACCGTCTGGCTCGCGTGGACGGAGACCTTCTCGGCGTCCTGGCCGACCTGGTGGCTGAACTCGAACACCGGATCCTCCACCTGCAAGGAGCCGGGGACGAGCTTGAGCTCGGGGTCGATCTTCGCCCGGAACTCCGCCTCGGCGCGTGCGGCAAGGTCGGCCTCGGCCGCCTCACGGAGCGCGGCGATGTCCGCCTCGCTGACGGTGGCGATCCGCTTCATGGTGCCGCCCTGAATCGGCTCGCGGTTGGTGAAGTAAAGGCCGTTATCCAACTGCCCGACGATGGTGCCGGCGTCGGCGTTGCCGTCCGGTCCCGGTTCAGCCGCCATGACGGTGACTCCTGCCGTGCCGAGCGCCAGGGACCCGAAGGGGTCGGCGGCCGGGACGGTCACG
>NZ_JADGHZ010000056.1 GCF_019683595.1 Sphaerobacter sp.
CCCTGCACGTAGCGACGGCTGACGTCGATCTCCAGGTGGGCGTAGATCGGGATGAGCGGCACATCCTCGTGGACCTGCCGCTGCACGCGGTCGATCAGGCGGCTGCGCTCGGTGTGGTCGAGCTCGCGGGCCTGGGCTACGAGAAGTTGATCGACATCTGAGTTGACGTAACCCATCGCGTTGCCGCCGGTGGGGTCAGCGGCTGTTGGGATGGCGTCGCTGGCGAACAACCGGACGAGCTTTTCCGGGCCGCCGCGCCGCTCGTCGATGAGGTCGATCATGTCGAATCGGCGGGTGGCACGCACGCCTCGCGGCCCCTCGATCTGCACCAGGGGGTAGTTGTAGGGCTGCACCTCGATCCCGATGGCGCGCATGTCCTCGATGAACGCCTCCTGGATCTGGCGGCGCAGCACGGAATCGGGGTCCTCACCGAGCGTCGTCGTGTGGGTGAAGCTGAGCCGGACGCCGTCGCGGGCACGGATGCCGTCGGGTTGTACCGTCCACCCGGCTGCGTCCAGCACCCTGGCCGCCTGCACCGGGTCGAAGGGGTAGGCGGTGAGGGATGGATCCTGCCACGGGGTGTGATCGAGGGGGGTGATGCCGACGGTGGTCTGATCGAACAACAACTCCTTCACGATGCGGTTGCGGTCGAACCCCAGCGCGATGGCGAGCCGCACTGCCGGGTCGCTGAAGATCGGGTGCGGCTGGTCGAGCGCGTCCGGGTTATTGAGGTTGAAGGCGTACGACGCGACCGCGCCCCCGCGGGGCGTCAGCAGGTAGGACGCGTTGGGCGCCTGCGCCAGGTCGGGGAGGGCCGTCTCGGGGAGATCGACGGCAAGGTCCACCTCGCCGGTGGTCAGATAGGTGATCGCCTGGCGCGGGTCGGAGACGAACCGGAGGACGATGCGCTCCAGGAGCGGTTCCGGCCCGACGAAGTGCTCGTTCCGCTCCACCACCAATTGCTCGCCCTCGGTCCAGCGGTCGAGGCGGAACGGGCCGCTCCCGACATACGTCTCCTTTCCGAAGCCGGAATTGGGGATGTCCTGCGGCGCCGTGTCTTCCAGTGCGTGAGCGGGCAGGAGGAGCCCGGCGCTGTTGGCGCCGGACCCGGCCAAGACCGTCTCGAGGAACGATGCCGAGGGCTCGCGCAGCCGCACCGTGGCGGTCAGGAAGTCGGTGCTGACCTCGACGGACTCGATTTGCTCCCAGCCGCTCCGGTCGACGGCAGGGTACGCCGGGTTGGTGATGGTGTGCCAGGTGAACTGGAAGTCGCGGGCGTCGAGCGGTTCTCCGTCGGACCAGCGCAGCCCCTCGCGGAAGCGCAAGGTGTAGACGCGACCGTCCTCGGTGATGCCGCCGTTCTCGAGAGTCGGGATATCGCCAAGGAGCTGCGGCTCGAGCGTGCCGTCGCCGCGCACCCGGATAAGGCGCGCGTTGAGGCTGCTGATGACCCAGCGTGCCGCGCGTTGGTCGGTGAGGGTGAAGTTGAGCGTGTCCGGCTCTTCTGGGATGGCGATGATGAGCGATCCGCCGGTCTCGGGTGTCGCCGGCGTCGGATCGGCACTGGGGACCGCGTTGATCGTCGCTGTTGCCTCGGGTGACGTGGTTGCGGTGCCACCGCGGACCGTGCACCCGGGCAGGATCAGCGTGAGACAGAGCAGCGGGAAAATGACCCGCGTCCAGCAGCGGGAAGCGACCACGCGGTGCTCCTTGCGAGCGGACGCCACCGCAGCGCGCATGCGGGGATGGGAGCACATGATCCAATGCGGCGCGGTATGACGTCAGGATTATAGAAGGGTCAGGAAGACCCGTCAACGGGCGGCGAAATGTGGCGGTAGTTCACGATTTCGTGACAGACGTGTCAATCGGTGGTGATTCGCCGGGCCTAGTCTAGAGTTGTCGGACGCAAGGACGCGTCTGGACGGTTAGGACCACGACGCAGGGAGGGCCCGCTATGGTGATGGTAATGATCGTGACGCTGGTCGCGTTGTGGCTGGTAGCGGTGGGGCCGATGGTCGTGCTACCCGCGGTAGAGGATGATCCCGGCCACAGGGATCCAGGGACGAATGGAGCGCAGCCCGGAGAGCGGCCGCGCTCGTTGGTTCCCCTCGCCAAAGTTCACCCCCCGGAAGCCGCATGATCCACGGTGCCGCGCCAGAGGATGCGTCCGAAGAGCGCGTCGGGGGCGAGACCGATCACAGCCTTCTGCAGGAGAGCGCGCTTCGTCTTCGTATCCCGCTGAAGCAGATATGCCATGATCGCTCCCCCAGGGTCGTCAGCGTAGCGCTCGGCCACGGTCGCCGGGATCGCCCGCCGCAGGAAGTCGATCGGGCGGCCCTTCGGGCCGTCAGGAACCCGCTTCCGGGCGCGGTGGGGGATCCGAGCGCCAGGGTCCTCCCGGTAGAAGAACCAGATGTCGAAGTCCTTCACTCCAATGCTCGGATCCAGGTAGTGGGACGCGGCGCCCTGGCAGAGGCAGATCCCGATCAGGCGATCGGCGTACGCGTGCTCCAGGTGCGGATTTCGAACGAAGAACGCGGCGTGTTCTGCCAGCGCGATGTCCCGTAGTGGGTACAGGTCGGACTCGGTCAGCGGCTCGTACAGCCGATGGGTATCCATCGCGGGCGTCCCAAATGACTGCGCGGGCAACGACGCGCGCTCCTGCTCGCCGCTGCCCGCGCATACCCTGTGCCGGAGGCTGGCACAGCGCCCCGGAACGCCGGGGCAGGCCGTCACTTGGGTAAGTAGTCGTTGGTGAACGCTTCCGTCACGTTCACCGGGCCGCCGAGCTGCCCGATCTCGTCGAGGAACTGCGCCATCGACTCCCAGGCGGCCGGGTCGCTTTCGCCCATCTTGCCGCTGGTCTGCCAGAGCGGGAGGGTAGCCTGGAGGACGGCCAGGGCGTCGGCAGCATTCTCCTCGGTGTCGAGGCCGGGCACGTAGTCCTTGCTCAGGTCGACGGCCTTTTCGGGGTTGTCGAGCGTGTACTGCACCCCCTTGAGCGTCGCGGCGATCACCGCGCGGACGTCGTCCGGGTGGGAATTGAGATAGTCACCCAGTGCGACCAACCCGTTCGAGATGAGCGGCTGCGCGTCTGCGGCCGCAATGGTGCGGACCGGCATCCCTGCCTTCTCGAGCTGGAGTGGCTCGTTGTTGAGGTAGCCCATCACGGCATCGACCTGTTTGTCGAGCAGCGCCGGGACCTGGGTGAAGCCGATGCTCTGGATATCGACATCCTCTTCAGTCAGCCCTGCGGACTTCAGGAGGGCGAGCAGGCCGATGTAGGTCGCGCCGAACTTGCCGGGAATCCCGACCGTGTGGCCGGGGAGGTCGGCGACGCTCTGGATGTCCGAGTCGGCGGGGACGATCAGCCCCACGGGGTAGCGGTTCCAGACCTGCGCCACGTAGACGAGATCGACGCCGCGGCTCCGGGCCTGGAGCGCCTCGTCGCCCGCGGCGAAGATGACGTCCTCCTGTCCGGCTACGATGGCGCCGAACAGATCCTCGCCGACCGTGTGGTGGCGGAAGGTCACCTTCAGGCCTTCATCCTTGTAATAGCCGAGGGCGTCGGCGACGTAGAACGGTGCGAATTGGATGTTGGGCACGTAGCCGAGCCCGATGGTGACGTCGCGTGTGGGCTCCGCCCCGGCGTTACCGCCGCAGGCTGCGATGATCAGCCCCGCGACGAGCAGCAGCGTCAGCAGCCGAGGCCGTCCTGCCAGCAGCGCACTCCCTCTCCCCCGCGAATCCATCTCACTCCTCCAGGTACGACAACCAACGCTCGACCAGGCGGGCGATACCGTACATCGCCGCCGCGAGCACCACCAGCATCAGCAGCGTCGCGAAGACGAGCGGCGTGTCGAAGTTGCCGCGGGCAATGATGAGCAGGCCGCCCAGCCCCCGATCGCCCAGGACGAACTCGCCGACGACCGCGCCGGTGATCGAGAGCGTCAGGCCGGTGCGCATCCCGGCCAGAATGCTGGGCAGCGCCAGGGGCAACTCGATGTGCCAGAGCAGGCTCCACCGATCGGCGCCGTCCACGCGCGCGGCGTCGACGGGTTCCGGGTCGAGCGTGCGCAGACCCAGTGCGGTGTTGACCACCATCGGGAAGAAGACGATGAGGGCGCAGAGGACCGCCACGGCGCGCAAACCATAGCCGAGCCAGATGACGAGGAGTGGAGCCAGCGCGATCGCGGGCAGCGCCTGGCTGGCGGCGAGGTAGGGTTCCAGGGCGCGCGACAGCAACCGGCTCCGGGCGATGGCGTAGCCGGTGGGAAGGGCCACGGCGGTACCCAGTGCGAACCCGGCCAGGCTCTCGACCAGCGTCACGCGTACATAGCGCCAGAACAGGCCGCTGCGGAGCGCGCGAACGAAGGTCTCGGCAACGTCGCCCGGTGCCGGGAGGAGGAACGAGGAGACGGCGCCGGAGCGGCTCAGTGCCGCCCAGAGCCCCAGGGCCAGGACGCCGAGTACGAACGCCGGCAGCCACCGCGCTGCGCGCTGCGGGAGCGCACCCGCAGGCGACGGTCGCTCGCGTTTACGTTCGACAGGCGCCGGGATGGGTGCGACCTGAGGGTCCTGGCGCAGGATCGGAGATGCAGGTGGTTCTTCGACAGGAACAGTGCGGGCCGTCCGAGCCATGATCCTCGCTCCGGATAGGGCACCACGAAACGCCCCGCAGTTGGGCACCTCGTGCGCACGGCCGCGTCGGCGGCCGATCCAGCTCTGTCAAGCCTCGGGGACCCGCGTCGCGCTTGTAGGACAGCAAGAAACCCGAGGAAGACTCCTCGGGTGCGCCATGCGGGATAGGTGGCAACCTTCTCCCATCCGGACTTTACCGTCGGCCCCGGAATTCCACCGGATCCTGCGGCTTGCGCCGCTCGCGGGCTATCACCGCCGGTCGGGAATTGGCGCTGCGCGCCGCACCCTGCCCCGAAGGTCTTGCTGGGTTCAGTATAGCGCAGTGCGGGGTGGGGTCAAGAGGAACTGCCGGTTTGATCGCATTGTGATCAGGGCTGGCGTGGCTGGAGGTGTGATCCCTGTCGCCCCCCATGCCGGTCATCCCTGCCATCCCACGGCCCAGGGCACGCCGTGACCCGCCCGCGTCGCTATCCCCGGTTCCCCACGGCGGCCGCGTGCGCGGCGGCCGAGACGCCGGCCCGGCGCCCGAAGACCGCACCGCTGGTGAGCCCGGAACCGCCCGGATAGTTGTGGTAGAAGATGCCGCCGACCAGCTCCCCTGCGGCGTGGAGCCCGGGGATCGGTTGTCCGTTCCGCCCGAGGACGCGTGCCTGAGGATCGATGCGCAGGCCGCCGAAGGTGAAGGTGATGCCGCAGGTAACGGCGAAGGCGACGAACGGCGGGGTGTCGATCGGCACGGCCCAGTTGCTCTTGGGCGGGGTGATCCCCTCGGTCCGCTTCCCGTCCTTGATCGCGGGGTTGAACTCACCCGGCTGCACCGCCCGGTTGAACTCGGCGACGGTTTGCTCCAGGCCCGCCGGATCGATCCCGGCCGCGACGGCGAGATCGTGGATCGTCTCGGCTTCGACGCGCGAGACACCGGGGATCTCGTACTCGTAGTCGCGCAGCAGGGGCGTCGTCTTGGCGTCGAAGATTTGCCAGGCGAGGGCACCCGGCTGCTTGAGGACTTCTGCGCCGTAGCGAGCGTACGTGTAGTTCCGGAAGTCCGCTCCCTCATCGAGGAAGCGCCGGCCGTGGACGTTGACGACGATGCCGATCGGGTAGGACTGCTTCGAGAAGCGGTTGGTGATGATCCGGTCTCCGGCAGGCGGTGCCCCGGCGTCCCACTGGATGCTGTGACACCCGCTCCAGTGGCCGTACGCCTGGGCGCCGATCTCCAGCGCGGCCATCAAGCCTTCGCCGGTGTTGTGCGGCGTGCCCCGCACTTTCGCCAGGTCCCAGCCCGGGCCGAGGTGCGCGGCACGCAGGCGCGGGTCCGCCTCGAAGCCGCCGCAGGCCAGGACCACCGCGCGGGCGCGAATCTCTTCTCGACCGTTCGGCCCGTCGACCACCACCCCGGTGACCGCCCCGAACGCATCGCGGAGAAGCCCGACTACCGGCGAATCGAAGCGGATCTCGACGCCGCGTGTCTCGGTGGCCGCGCGGTGTTGCTCGATCAACCCTTCGCCGCCGCCCACTGTCCCCAGCGGGAGGTCACCCCAGAACTGGAACCGGCCGTTGACCTCGTATGCCTGCCGGTGGTACTGGAGGTGGAACCGGATCCCGTGGTCGCGCAGCCACCGGACCGTGTCCAGCGAGTCCTCGACGAGGATCTTGGCCAGCACGGGGTCGGTGCGCCCGAGGGTGAGACGCTCGAGGTCGGCCAGGAACGCCGAGGCTGGGTAGGGCGGTACATCGGTGCGCGGCAGTCGCTCGTCCGACGGATCGGCGAGGAGCGCGACGAGGTCGTCCTGGCTGTCGAAGGCGATGCGGAAGGCCCCGGCGGTGAAGTAGCTGTTTCCGCCGATCCAGTCCTCCGAGCCTTTTTCGAGCATGAGCACGCGGGCGCCGTGATCGCGCGCCGCGTGGGCGGCGCAGAAGGCGGCGTTGCCGGTGCCCACCACCACCACATCGACCATGTCGTCGTCGATTCGCACGGTCCTGCTCCTCTCCTCGATCGAGCCGCGCCTGCCGCGGGGTACGGTACACTACTGTATGCCATGAGTAGCCCGGTTGCGCGATAGGCTGTTCGCGTCGTGCGGGGCGCGGCTGGGCGCTGCTCCTTTGCTGCGGGTCATCTTGCCGGTATAATCCACCCGATTCCCCGTGAATGATCGCGGGGTCACGGCTGATGTGTGCCGTGAACGTGTGTAGCAGCCTTTCTGCGCTGTTGCCTGCGCCGGATGGCAACGGTCCGGTGGCTCGGCCAGCGTAAGCCCGGAGAAAGGGGGTCTCGTTGCCCACGTTTGAACCACTTCCGCGACCATACGAGTTGATGGTGCTGATCAGCCCCGAGGTGACCGATGAGGCGCTCACCGCGGAGGTGGACGGGATCAGCGCGTTGATCGCCCAGCACGGCGGTGAGGTGACCCACGTCAAGCGGGACACGCCGTGGGGGCGCCGCCGGCTCGCGTACCCGATCAACAAGTTCCGGGATGCGACCTACGTGCTGTACCACTTCAACAGTGCCCCGTCGCGGATCATTGAGATCGAGCGCGACCTGAAGTTGAACGAGCGGGTCATCCGGTATCTTCTGATCCGCCAGGAGGGGGCTCCTGCCGCGCCGGAGGCTCCTGCGGAGTCGGAAGCTGTCGAAGCAGCGGAGTGACCGGCTCCTAGTTGAAGGAGCAGCGGCATGTTCCAGGGACTCAACCGGATTCAGATCATCGGGAACCTCGGCCGCGACCCGGAGATGCGCTACACCCCGGGTGGGTCACCGGTCACGAACTTCTCCGTGGCAGTCAACCGACGCCGGCGGGGGCAGGACGACCAGTGGGTGGACGAGACCGACTGGTTCACCGTGGTCTGTTGGGAGCGGTTGGCCGAGCAGGTCGACAACATGGCGGCGAAGGGGTTCCTCACCAAGGGGACCAAGGTCTACGTCGAGGGTCGCCTGCAGATCCGGCGCTACACCGGCAACGACGGTATGGAGCGCACGGCGGTTGAGATCGTGGCCAACCGGGTCCTGATCCTCTCCAGCCGCGGTGAGGGGATGCCTGTCGAGCGGGGCATCCCGGCCGAGCAGGGTGGAGCGCCTGACTTTGGCCCGCCCGAAGACGACTTCGACGACGTACCCTTCTAGGTATCGTCACGACATCCCGGGTACGTCGGATCAGACGCACGACATGAACGACGATCGATCGAGGAAGGACAACGATGGCAGAAGAGCAGCAGCAAGAGCAGCAGGCCGCCGAGCAGACTGAGGAGCAGCCGAGCGGCCAGGCCACGGCGCAGCAGACGGAGGAGCGGCCCAGCGCGCAAGCGGCCGCGCGCACGGACACGGCGCGGCGCCGGCGCTTCGCCGGCGGCGGGCGGTACTATCCGCGCCGCAAGGTGTGCGCGTTCTGCATGGATAACATCGACGAGGTGGACTACAAGGACATCGGCCGCCTTCGGCGCTACATCTCCGAACGCGGCAAGATCGAGCCCCGCCGCCAGACGGGCACCTGCGCGAAGCATCAGCGCTCGCTCGCGGTGGCGATCAAGCGGGCGCGTCACGTCGCCTTGCTTCCGTTCACGCAGTAAGACTACGTGGGCCAGCCGCGCGGGAATCCACCCGCGCGGCTGATCGCCTCGCCGCATCCACGCCGGGTGCGTCCGGCCCGGCGTCCGGGGTCGCGTGCGGCTGGGGACGCCGGGATCACGGGGAGATTCGCCGGGTGTCGGAGACGAAAGCAGCCTCATGAGAGATCAGTTGCGACAGTGGATTGGGTCCGGCCGCTCACGATCCGCCACCTCCCAACAGCGGTGGATGTCGCGCCGTGAGCGCGAAGAACACCGCCAGCGCATGGTGATCCTCGGCGTGGTGGTGGCGGGTGTCCTGCTTGTCGGCATCCTGGCGGCCGGCGCGATTTACCAGTATCTGTACCTTCCGAACCAGACGCTGGCGAGCGTCAACGGCGTGGAGATCAAGCGCGCCGACTACTGGAAGATGCGCAAGCTGGAGCTGCTGAACCAGGTGCAGCAGTACTCCCAGATCGCGCAGCTCACCCAGGGCGAGCAGAGCGTCCAGTACCAGCAGCTCGCCGAGCAGGCGCTAGCCCAGCTCGATAGCGTGGAGAGCGACCCGGTCGAGAGCACCACCGTGAGCCAGATGGTGGACGACCAGGTCGTGCTGCAGCGGCTCGACACCCTCGGTCTCAGCGTTACCGACGCGGACGTCGAGCAGACGATGGAACAGTTCTTCTCTCCCCAGCCGTCTGCGAGCCCGACCCCGACGCTGGGGGTCGACCCCACCGCTGCGGCGTGGGCCACGGCTACCGCCGAGGCGCAGGTGACGCCGACACCGGAGTCGACGCCTGAGGCGACGCCGGAAGCCACGGAAGGGGCGGGCGCCGCCACGCCCTCGGCGAGCCCGACTGCGGAAAACGGCAATGAGGGGGCGAGCAACGGCGGTACCCCTGAGGCAGCGGCGGACGCCACCCCGGAGGCGACGCCGGGAGGCACTCCGACACCGACACCGACGCTGAGCCCCGACGCGGTTCAGGCCACCGCGACCGCGACGTTCCAGCAGTACAAGCGGAACGTGCTGGATGAGGCCGGGATGAGCGAGGCCGATTTCCGGCGCCTCGTCGTCCTGCCCGAAGCGGCGCGCCAAAAGGTGGCGTACGAGCTTCAGGAGAAGATCCCCACCCGCGCCGAACAGGTGCACGCGGCGCACATTCTGGTGGCCACCGAGGACGCGGCCAAGGCGATTGAGGAGCAGCTACGGCAGGGCGCGGACTTCGCCCAACTGGCGAAGGAGCAGAGCGCAGACTCGAGCACCGCGGTGAACGGCGGCGACTTGGGCTGGTTCCCGCGCGGGCTGATGGTCAAGCCCTTCGAGGACGTCGCCTTCAGCCTGGAGCCGGGCCAGGTCAGCGCGCCGGTGCAGACCCAGTTCGGCTGGCACATCATCAAGGTGTTCGAGAAGGAAGCGGACCGTCCGGTGGACGTGTCGACGCTACAGACGCTGCGCAACCAGCAATTCTCCAAGTGGCTGGAGGAGCAGCGGGCGGCGGTAACAATCCGTTGGGAGATTCCGGCGCCGGCGCCGACGCCTGAGCCGTCGGAGTTCGTGCCACCGCCGGACGCGCCACCGACTCCGACGCCGACGCCGTCGCCCACGCCGACGCTCCCGCCTTCGGCGACGCCCGGCACGGACGAGGCCACGCCGGAGCCGACGGCGACACCCTAGAACAGCCGCCGGGCCGGCGGGTGCAGCGGTGAGCGAGGGATGGGAGCGTAAACGCGACGGCTGCGCGACGGCCGGTCCGGCTCGGCAATCCATCCCATCCCGGCGAGGGACGAAACCGCCGTCGGACCCTTTCGTACCCAGTCCGTCGCCCGGCAAGCGCCGGGCGGGGGGGGGGTGACCGCGAGGCGGTAGGGGACGCTGCCCAAAGCACCGGTAGACGCCACCCTCGGCCGGTGGCGGGCTGCCGCATCACCCGGTGGCCTGATCGGCCTTTTGATCATCATCCTCAGCGTATTGGGCGCCGGGGGCGCGATCCTGGTGCTGCTGGGTATCGCCAGCGTGCCGCTGCCCGCCCCGGCCGTCTGGGTGGCGGCGGTGTTGTTCACGGCCGTGGCTGCGGCCGCGGCGTACCTCGTGTATGGGTACACCACGATCGGCTACGCCTTCGGCGATGACTTCCTCGAGATCCGCTGGGCCGGTCGTCGCTACGTAATCGACCTGGCGGCGGTCACGTACATCGGCCCGGCGATCGACGTGCTCGAGGAGCGGCCGGGCCGCTGGCAGCGCTTCTGGCCGGGGTACTACGTCGGGGTCCGGCAGGACATGATCGGCCCCGTCCGCGTGGTGGCGACCCTGCCGCTGCGCCGCCAGTTGCTCATCTCCACCGAGACGGAGCACTTCGCCATCTCGCCTGAGCGCCCGGTCCTCTTCGTCGAGGAGTACGGGCGGTTGCGTCGTGCACTGGATGCCCAGCGCACCGGCGGCTTCCCGACCGTGGCTCCCGGCCAGGGCGCGCAGCGGCTCGCCGAGGCCGGGTGGACCATGCAATACCCGGTGATTGCGCCACGGCGTGGCGCCGGCGGGGACCAGCCCGAGGCGGCCTCGACGGCGACGGGCTCGTACCAGATCGCAGCGCCCGGCCGTGGGGTGAGCCCGCTGCTGCGACCGATTCTCCTGGGCGATCGGGTGGCCCGGGCTTTCCTGGCGATTGCGATTCTGTTCAACCTCCTGATGGTCGGGTACGTCCTGCTCACGTACGACAGCATTCCCCAGTCGATCACCCTCCACTGGAACGTGAACGGGCTCCCCGACCGGATCGGCTCACCGCGTGAGATCTGGACGCTCCCGCTGATCACGGGGCTGGTGACCCTGGCCAACTTCGGGCTTGCCTGGAGTATCGTGACCTTCGACCGTTTCGCGGCGCGGTTCCTCCTGGGCGGAACCTGTTTGGTCCAACTATGTGCCTGGGTCGCGCTGATCACCTTAGTCAGTTGAGCCGGCGGATTGGAAGCGGCGGTGAAACTATCTGCTCCCCGGCGCGTTTGACTTGGTGGGGTCACCTGGTTCGAGTGTACGTACTCTGATCAGGCGCGTACGTACTCTGCGGGCCAAGCCCGGGCCAGTTGGCCATGGTGTACGTTCGGGGTTGAAAGTAGCCCTGAGCTCGCTCGGGTCGAGAGTGTGGGAAGGAAACCAAATGAGGCGGCGGCTTGCGATTCTCCTGAGCGCCATCGCGCTCGTGGCGACGGCGTGCACCCTCGGGTCGTCTGCGACGCCCACGCCGGTGCCGCCAACGGCGACGCCTGAGCCGACGGCGACGGCGACCCCGACGCCGAGCCCGACACCGTCGCCGACCCCAACGCCGACGCCGCAGCCCACGCCGACACCGGTGGCGTTCCGGTCGCCGCTGACGGGTGAGCCGATGGAGGCGGAGCCGCCGCGGCCGATCGCCGTGCAGATCGACAACGCGCCCCCGGCCCGGCCGCACACCGGGCTGACCCAGGCCGACGTGGTCTACGAGACGCCGACCGAGGCGCAACTGACCCGGTTCACCGCCTTCTACCAGACCAAGGCGCCCGACGTGGTTGGGCCGGTTCGGAGCGCCCGGCTGGTGGACCTGGAGGTGGTGCCGGCGCACGACGGTATGCTGGCCTACTCCGGCGCGTCGATCGGCGTACAGAACCTGCTGTGGCAGTCGGGCATCGACCTGCTGGTGGTCGAGGGGAACGCGGCGGAGGCCGGCTGGCGCGACTGGTCGCGCTTCGCCCCGCACAACCTCTACACCTCGATCCCCGCGCTGCGCGCGGTGGCCGACCGGCTCGGCTGGTCGCGGCCCACGACCGGGCAGTCGTTCACCTTCGGCCCGCCGCCTCCCGGTGGGCTGCCGTCCTCCGGTGTGGATATCCCGTACTCCGCCGGCCCGGTGTCGTTCAAGTACGACCCGGGGACCAACCGGTACCTGCGTTTCATGGACGGGGTGCCGCATAGCGACGCCCAAACGGGCGAGCAGATCGCGCCGCGCAACGTTGTCGTCATCTTCACGACGTTCACGACGACCGACATCGTGGAAGACGTGCTGGGCGCCTATTCGCTCGATGTCGACCTGCACAGCGGTGGTGACGCCTGGATCTTCCGGGATGGGCAGCGCTACGGCGCGCACTGGGAACGGACCGGGCCGGACGGCACCTTCCGCTTCATCGACCCGGCCACACAGCAGGAAGTGCCGCTGGGCGAGGGGCAGACCTGGATCGCTCTGGTGCCCCAGTGGCTCAGCGCGACGCCGAATCCGTGAGATGCCTCTGTTATAATGAGCCGGGTGTGTATCGCGTGAGCGCCGTGTACGTGTGGGTCGCCCAGCCGGCTGAGGCAGGCGCGGGTGCAATGCCGGGCGGAGGACGATGGCCAATCTCATCACGGTCGGTCGTTTAGTCCTCCTGTTTGTGACCATCGCGCTGATCTACACACATTCCTACCCGCTGGCGCTGCTCTCGATCGGCCTCATCGTCGTCGTGTTCCTGAGCGACGGGCTCGACGGCTTCGTGGCGCGGCGGCGGAACTCGACCAGCGAGTTCGGGGCGGTCCTGGACATCGCGGGCGACCGGGTGGTGGAGAACGCGCTCTGGATCGTCTTCGCGGAGCTAGGCTTGATCGGCGTCTGGGCACCCCTCGTGGTGATGACCCGCGGCTTCTTGGTGGACGCGATGCGGAGCATCGGCTACTCGCAGGGGAAGTCCGCCTTCGGCGCGAACACGATGATGCTGACGCCGCTGAGCCGGTTCCTCACGGCATCCCGCTTCATGCGGGCGTTCTACGGGGCGGCCAAGGGCCTGGGGTTCGTCTTCCTGGCGGGGCTCTTCGCCGCGGGACTGCCCGACGCGAGCGGCACCAGCTTCGCCGCGCTGTACGACCAGGAATGGCTCCGGGCCGCGGGGTGGTTCATGGTGTACGCCGCTCTCGCGCTCACCATCGTGCGCGGAGTGCCCGTGTTGTTCGACGCGATGTACTACGTACGGGGCTACGATAAGCAATGTCAGTAATCGCGGCGGTTTTCGATGTGGATCGGACGCTGCTGCCGGACACGACGGCGGAGCGGCTGTTCCTTCGCTTCCTCCTGCGGGAGCGGGTGCTGGGCGCGCGGGCGGCGGCGGAGACGCTGCGCTTCCTCGCGGTGGGCGGCTGGCGTCATCCGGTGCGGGATCTGCGTGCGCACCGGCCCTGGCTGCGCGGCCAGCAGGAGGCAACGATGGTTGCCCTTGGGGCACGTTGCTTCGAGGAGATGATCGGCCCGCGTCTGGCCAAGCGCGGGATCGAGCGCGTGCGCTACCACATCCAGCAGGGGCACCAGACGGTGCTCCTGTCCGGGTCGCTGCCGTACGTCTTGCAGCCGATGGCGCGGATGCTGGGCGTCCGGCACGTGATCTGCAGCCAGCCTGACGCGCGTAACGCGCGCCTGACCGGCCGGCTCGCCGGGTTGCACCCGTACGGCGCGGCCAAGGCGCTCCTGATCCGCCGGTTCGCCGAGGACGCGCAGATCGACCTCAAGCAGTCGTTCTGCTACGCGGACCACCACACTGACGAGGTGGTCCTGCGGCTGTTTGGGCATCCGGTTTGCATCAACCCCAATGACCGGCTGTACATCATCGCGCAGCGACTCGGCTGGCCGGTCGAGGAGTTCCGCTAAGCGCACACCGGACGCGAAATCGGGGGTAAGCGATTGTCCGGCAATACCCGTCAACGCGTCCAGCCTTCGCTCAAGACGCGCGTGAGCGTCGCGCTAGCATGGCTCCTCGGCCATGTTCTCTATCGGCTACCCCAGGCGTGGGTCTACTGGCTGGCCGACGGGGCGGGCATCGTCATCTATCACCTCTTCCCGACCTACCGCCGCAATGTGCGGGACAATATCGCGCGGGTGTTGGGGCCGGATGCCCCGGCGGACGAGGTGGACCGGGTAGTGCGGCGCGTCTTCCAGACCAGTGCCCGGAACTTCACCGACATGCTGCGGGTGCCCCGCATGCCGGCCGATCGGCTGGACAAGATGGTGCGCGTGCCTCCCGGGGCGTGGGAGGTGGTCGATCATGCGCTGGCACAAGGGCGTGGCGTCATCATGGCCACCGCGCACCTTGGGGCGTTCGACTTCGTGGCTCAGATCCTCGCGCTTCGCGGCTTCGACGTGACCGTGCTTACCACGCGCACGGTTCCCGAATTCATCCACGCCGCGGTGGACTATCTGCGTGGGAGCCGTGGTCTAAAGCTGGAGCACGCCACGCCGGGCGGGGTGCGCCGCGTCGTGCGGGCGCTGGAGCGGGGCGCGGTGGTGGGGATCGTGGCGGATCGCGATTTCTTCCAGAGCGGAGTGCCCGCCGTCTTCTTCGGCCATGAGACGACCCTGCCACCCGGGCCGATCCGGATCGCTCGGCAGACCGGTGCGCCGATCGTCCCGGCCTTCGCGCCGCGCGTGGATGGCGGCTACGAGATGGTCATCGAGCAGCCGTTCGTGGTACCGCGCACCGATGACATCGACGCCGATATCCGCGTGGGCCTGGAGCGGCTCATCGCTGCGTTCGAGCGCAACATCCGGCGCGTGCCGGAGCAGTGGGTCATGTTCCAGCGCGTCTGGCCGGGCCGACCGGGCAGCGCGCTGCGGGTCTTCCCTATCGGCTCTCCACTCGAAGGGGAATTGCTCGGCCGCGGCGCCGACGTCGCTCGTCCGCTGACCGCACCGCCGGAGTCGCCCATAGATCGTACGGACTCGCCGCCGTCACCTGTGCCTGAATCAGTTCCCCGACCGGCAACGCGCCGGGAATGAAGACCAGTCCGTCGACCTCGGGTGCGTGTCGCCGTGCCCGGCCGACCGAGATGGGCTCGGTGCGTCCCCGCTCGTCTTCCATCTCACCGACGGCCTCGATGAGGACCTCCAACGTGCGCCCGACCAGGGCCTGGTTCTTCTTGAGCGAGATGCCCTGCTGCAGCTCCATGATCGCGGCACGCCGCGCCTCGGCTTCCTCGGGCGGGACCGGGTTGTCCAGCAGCGCGCTCTTCGTGTTGGGCTCGTAGGAGTAGGTGAAGACGCCCACGTGGTCGAACTCCATCTCGGCCACGAAGTCGTACAGCCGCTGGAACTGCTCTTCCGTCTCCCCAGGGTAGCCGACGATCAGGGTGGTGCGCATGGTCACGTCGGGCAGCCGATTGCGGGCGTGGTCGATCAGCCGCCGCGTCATGTCGATGCTGCTCGGTCGGCCCATGCGACGGAGCACGGTCGGGTCGGCATGCTGGATGGGCATGTCGAGGTAGGGGACGAACATCGGATGCTCAGTCATGGCGTCCACGAGCCGCAGCGTGAGCGGGCTGGGGTAGATGTAGAGCATCCGGAGCCAGGGGAGGTCGGGCACCTCCTCGGCGATCATGCGCAGGAGCCCGGGCAAGCCGTTCTTGATCCCCAGGTCCGCCCCGTAGCGGATGGTGTCTTGCGCCACCAGGATGACTTCCTTGGTCCCGCCATCGACCAGCTCGCGGATTTCCCGGATGACGTCGGACGGACGTTTGGAAACCTGCCGGCCCTTGATCAGCGGGATGACGCAGAAATGGCAGCCGTGGTCGCAACCGTCGGCGATCTTGACGTACGCGCTTGGGCCGGCATCGCGGCGGGTGAACGTCGTGAGCATCCCGGCCGGGTCGAACGGTGGCTCCGGCGGAATGTCCTCGTAGCCGAGCAGGCGGCCGACGACGTGGCCGATGTTCGCCCACTCACGGGTGGAGAGGATGGCGTCGACGCCCTCGGGGATCTCTTGCCGGTGCTGGTCGAGCGACGCCATGCATCCGGCCGCGATGACGACCTGATCGGGCCGGCGCGTCTCCAACAGCTCATTGATGACGCCCACGGACTCCTGGCGAGAGGCGGCGAGGAAGCCGCAGGTGTTGACGACGAGGACCCGTGCGTCCTCCGGGCGCGCGACGGGCGTCAAGCCATGCTGGCTCAGGACCCGGGCAATGCCCTCGGAGTCGACCTGGTTCTTGGAGCACCCGAGCGTGACGATGTGGAAGGACTCGTTCACCATTGGCTCCTGACTGGAGAGTATTGCGTACTGTGCATTCCGTGTTCCGTGCTGCGTGTTCCGTGTTCCGTGGAGGGGTGCCTCCGTCTCCCTGGCAGGTCCCCGGCGTCTGCCTCGTCACCAGCCACGCGGACCACGAAGTACGCAACACGCAATTCGCACTACGCAATACTCCTCCGGCTCACCGGTAGTTGACGAACTGGAGGGCGACCGGGAAGTCCTGGCCGCGGAGGTGCTGGATCACGGCCTGGAGATCGTCCTTGCTCTTGCCGGAGACACGGATGGCGTCGCCCTGGATCTGGGGCGTCACCTTCTTGAACTCGGCGCGGATCTGCTTGACGAGTTGGCGGCCGAGCTCTTCCGGAATCCCGCGCCGGAGCAAGACGACCTGCCGGACGCGCCCGCCGCTGGCGTTCTCGGGCTCCTGGTAGTCGAGGATCTTCAGGGACAGTCCACGGCGCACCACACGCGTTTCGAGGAGGTCGCGGACCGCGCTGAGTGTGAACTCGCTGGCCGTGTTGATCACGAGGCGGTCCTTCTCGATCGCGATCTCAGTGCGGGTGTCTTTCAGATCGTAGCGCGTGTTGATCTCGCGCATCGCCTGGTCGACGGCGTTGCGCAGCTCCTGCGCATCGAAGTCGGACACGATATCAAACGAGTACGTGGCAGCCACGGTCCCCCCTCTCCTAGACCGGCGACTAGTATGGCGAACCGGGCGCGTCTAGAGCAAGGCACGCCCTATGGGGCGCGCGAGCCGGGGTGAGCTTCCTCGCGCGAGTTGGACTCCGCGGCCTCTGGTGGGAGCGGCGTGACTCGGAGCATGCCGTCCTCGCTTCCCGTCACGCGCACGGGTGAGCCTTCGCCCAGCGGAGCCTCGGTCGAGGTGGCGGCCCATTCCTGGTCGGCCACCAGCACGGTTCCGATCGGGTCGAGCGGTCGCACGACCACGCCGGTGCGGCCGATCAGCGTTGCGGCCGTCGAGGCCAGCGCGGTGCGCCGCGCACGGAACAGGGAGCGCAGGATCAGCAGGAGTGCCACCACAAAGAAGGAGACCGTGCCGACGGCGAGCCAGGGGGTGACGCGCACGACGGGCGCGAACGGCGATTCCTGCCGCACCGGCTGGTAGAGCGTGAAGGATCCGATCAGGTAGCAGATGACGCCCGCGGCGCCGGGAAGGCCCACCCTCGGTGTGTACAACTCGACGATGAAGAGGAGCGCTCCCGCGGTCAAGAGACCAAGGCCCACCCAGGAGGTCGGCAGGTTGCCGAAGGCGATGATCGCCGTCGCGAGTGCCACGATCGCGGGAATCCCGGCGAGCAGGTGCGCGGAGGCATAGACCGCGATGATCAGGAGGAGCACGCCGGTGCTGAAGAGGAGGTAGGCGACGTTGGGGTTGGTGATGACCTGGGCCACCCGCTCCCGCAGGGTGAGCGTCATCCAGCGGATGGGCGCCTCGCGCGTGTCGAGTGTTGTTGTGCCGGCTGCGGTGCGGACCTCCAGCCCGTCGATATGCTCCAGGAGGAGTGGTACGCTCGGCGCCACCTGGTCGATAATGCCGTCAGCCGCCGCGACGTCGGCGGAGAGTACCTCCTCGGCGCGGACCGCGTCGACGGTAGCATCGACGTTCCGCCCGCGCGCCTCGGCCGTGGTCGCGGCGACCTGGAGCGCATTGGCCATGCGCTGCTCGCGCTCCTCGGGACTGGCCCGCTCCGCCAGGCCTGCCGGCAGAGCGGCGCCGATCACGGCGTCCGGGGCCATGGCGGCGACGTGTCCGGCGAGGGTGATGAACATCGCCCCGGAGAGCGCCTCGGCCTGTGGCTCCGGTCCGACGTAGACGACGACGGGGATACGGGCGGCGAGAAATGCCTGCGTGATCCGGCGGATGGCGCTGTCGACGCCGCCGGGCGAGTCGATGGTAACCAGCAGGACCGCACCGTGCTCGCGTTCGGCCTCGTTGAGGACGCGGACGATGTGATCCGCGGTCAACTGGTTGACGACGCCCTGAATGGTGACGCCGTACACACGGTTCGGTGCGGCACCCGCCGGGGTCGGCGTAGTGAGCGCAGCGGACACGAGGAAGCACAGCAGGGTCGCGAGCAGCGCAAGCTGCTGGACGAACCGGTTCCCTACACGACGGCGCTGCTGCCGGAGTTGCTGACGCATCCTCGGCCTCTCCGCAACCCCTGCGGTACATCCGCACCGCGCTCTGCCGCAGGGAATCGCGGTAATCGTAGCATGGTAGTGGACGGCGCACCGGGTGCCGTCGTTGCCAGCGTTCCGGTGCGGGCGCGGCTCGGATCGAGGGGAGAGGGGCCTTGGGCGATATTCTGAACATCGTCTGGCTCATCATCCTGCTCCAGTTGTTCGTCCCCGTGCTGCAGCGACAGCTCCAGACGATACGGCGCCGGGCGATGATCCGGCAGATCGAGCGGATGCGCGGATCGCGCGTCATCACGATCATCCACCGCCAGGAGACGATGAGCCTGCTCGGCTTCCCGATCGCACGCTACATCGACATCGAAGACTCGGAGCAGGTATTGCGCGCGATCCGGCTGACCCCGGAGGACATGCCGGTCGACGTGGTGCTCCACACGCCCGGCGGGCTGGTCCTCGCCGCCGAGCAGATCGCTGAGGCGCTGCGGCGCCACAAAGGGCGGGTGACGGTCTTCGTCCCGCACTACGCGATGTCGGGTGGCACCTTGATCGCGCTGGGGGCGGACGAGATCGTGATGGATCCCGACGCCGTACTCGGCCCGGTGGACCCGCAGCTCGGCAGCCCACAGGGCGGCTCTTACCCCGCGGCTTCGATCCTGAAGGCCCTGGAAGAGCCGAACCCGAATCGCGACGATCAGACCCTGATCCTGGGCGACATGGCACGCAAGGCGCTCGAGCAGGTCCACGCGACAACCTACAACCTGCTGGTCAAGCATCTCCCGCCGGAGGAGGCCGACCGCGCCGCGCGCGCCCTGAGCGGCGGGCAGTGGACTCACGACTACCCGATCGACGTGGCGCAGGCGCGCGGGCTCGGACTGCCGGTGAGCGACCAGATGCCGCGGGAGATCTATGCGCTGATGGATCTCTACCCGCAGACTGCACAGCGGCGACCCAGCGTCGAGTACGTCCCGATTCCGTACCAGCCGCGAGCACCGGGGCGGCGGGAGCGGGGACCGCGGGGCGACTAACCGAGCACGTGGTGTGTCGAGGGGCGCGGGGCGTGCGGAGCGTGTGTCTCGGCCGTGTCGGGGCCGGGAGGCGTTTGAC
>NZ_JADGHZ010000270.1 GCF_019683595.1 Sphaerobacter sp.
CCCCCTAACCCCCTCTCCCACAAGGGGAGAGGGGGAACGTGTTTCTCATGCCTCACCCTTATAGCGCGCTGCGTAGTGCGTAGTGCTCCCCTCTCCCAAAGTTGGGAGAGGGGCAGGGGGTGAGGGCCGTATTCCCCGTGAGATCGCACCTCTTTCCCGGTCGGAGGCGGCACGCCCTTTGCGTCGTGGCAGATCGGTTTGTCCCACGCTCGCATCGAGATAGGGAGCACCGGGCATGCGAGATGCCTTCGACCGCCTCTCAAGCCGCATCGCCAGGATTGTCGGCTCGTACCTGGCATTCCTGGTGGCCTGTGCCGTTATCATCGTCTGGGCCGCCTCCGGGGTCTGGTTCGGTTTCAGCAACACCTGGCAACTCGTCATCAATACCGGCACAACCATCGTGACCTTCCTCATGGTCTTCCTGATTCAGGCCACGCAGAACCGGGACACCCGCGCCACGCAACTGAAGCTGGACGAGTTGATCCGTGCGGTGACCGATGCGCGGACGACGTTTATCGACATCGAAGAGGGCAGTGAGCGGGACCTTGACACCGCGGAGGCGGAGTTCCGCCAGAGCCGCAGTCACGACGACGCGCCAGGGAGAGCCACAGCGCGATCACGTCATGACGCTGCCGGTGGGGGCTAGACGCTGGCCGGTTGCCCAGCGGGCTCGATCGAGGCCGGTGAAGGAGTGGGCCGGATGGACACCTGGATCCCGTGGGCGGCTGTCATCGGCGTCGCGGTCTTCCTCGCGCTCCTGTTCTTTGCCTGCTGATTAGGGAGACCGAGAGCTAGGTTCCGCCGCCAGGCGGCATGCTGGCAAGACCCGGTGTACACCGCATGCGCCACTCGTCACAGCACGCTCAGCGGATCGACGTCGATGGCCCAGCCGGGGTCGAGGTCGACGGCGCTGGCGACGGCGTGGCTGTCGGCTCCGCGCAGCAGGATCTGCCACTGGTAGCGGCCGCGGACCTTCGCGGTGAAGGCCGGTGTCGGGCCGAGCAGGTCGACATCGCGCGCGCCGAGGCGGTCGGCGGTCGCGGCCAGCAGGTCGGCCACTTCGGCCGCGGTGGTCTGGCAGGTCACCTCGTCGGGGTGGCGGTAGACGAAGCGGATCAGGCGGCGGAAGGGCGGGTAGCCGTGCTTCCGCCGGAAGGCGATCTCCTCACGGTAGAAGGCCGCGTAGTCGTGGCGGCTGGCGGCGTCGATCGCGTAGTGGTCGGGCGTGTACGACTGCACGATGACGCGCGCGCCCGGCGTGCGTCGACCCGCGCGGCCGGCCACCTGCGTCAGGAGCTGGAAGGTACGCTCGGCCGAGCGGATGTCGGGCAGGTGGAGCAGCGTGTCGGCGTTGATGATGCCGACGGTGGATACCAATGGGAAGTCAAGCCCCTTGGCGACCATCTGGGTGCCGACGATGACGTCCACCTCGTGGCGCAGCACCCGCTGCATGAGGTGACGGTGCTCCACGCCCCGGCGGAGCGCGTCCTGGTCCCAACGGAGCACGCGGGCGCCCGGGAGCAGGCGCCGGACCTCCGCCTCCACCCGTTGGGTTCCGGTGCCGTAGTAACCGACGGCGCCGCTGCCGCAGGCTGGGCAGCGGCTGGGCGGCGGCTGGCGTTGGTTGCAGCGGTGACAGAGGAGCAGCCGCTGGTCCGCGTGGTAGACGAGCGGCACGTCGCAGAAGGGGCACTGCTCGACGTGGCCACAGGCGCGACACTGGATCAGGGTCGCGGCCCCGCGACGGTTGAGGAAGAGGATCGCCTGTTCCCCCGACTCCACGGCTCGCCGCAGCGCGGCCTGCAACGGGCGGCTGAAGATGTGGGTATGCCCCTGCGACAGTTCCAGGCGCATATCGACGACCTGGACTTCGGGGAGGTCCAGCGTCCGGTGCTCCGGCCGGCCCTGCTTGCCGAGCACGCGCGGGCCGACGCGGGTGGGGAGTTCGAGCAGCCGGATGGCGCCCGTCTCCGCGGCATAGTAGGTCGTGACGTCAGGGGTGGCACTGCCGAGCAGAAGGACGGCGTTGTGCTGGCGGATCAGCCGCCGGGCCACCTCTCGCGCATGGTAGCGGGGTGGGTTGTCCTGCTTGTACGCGCTCTCGTGCTCCTCGTCGAGGATCACCAGTCCCACTCGCTCCATGGGGGCGAACAGCGCCGAACGGGGGCCGACGACGATTGGGATGCGGCCCTCGGCGACGGCGCGCCAGGTGTGGTAGCGGGTGGCGGGCGGGAGCGTGCTGTGGAGCACCGCGACCTGGCCGGGGAAGCGCTCGTTGAAACGCGCCACGGTCTGCGCAGCCAGGGCGATCTCCGGCACCAGCATGATGACCTGCTTGCCGCGCCCGACGCACCAGGCGGCGGCCCGCAGGTAGATCTCGGTCTTGCCGCTGCCGGTAATGCCGTGTAGCAGGAACTCCTCCGGCTCGCCCGCCCGCAGCGCGGCCAGCAGCGTCCGCCAGGCGGCCGCCTGCTCGGGGGTCAGGTAGGTGCTGCCCGCCCCTGGGCGCGGCTGCGCCGGCGGAGCACTCGGCACCGGGAGTTCCAGGATCTCGATCACGCCGCGCTCTGCCAGTGCCTGGAGCGCGGCGGCGGTCACGCCCGGCCGGCGTACCAGATCGTGCCACGGGATCGGCTCGTCCCCGGCCAGCGCCACGCGGCGGCGGATGACCTCCAGTGCCCGCCGCTGAGCCGGGGCGCGATGTAGGTCGACCCCGTCGGGAGCGATCAATCGGACGTAACGGGCCATGGGCGTGCGCGGCGGGCCGGAGACGACCCGCGCGGTCCGCTCGATGACCCCTGCCGCTTCCAGCTTGGCAACGACCGAGGTCAGCGACCGGCCGAGTGCCTTGCGAGCCGCCTCCAGGCTCGTCTCGCCCCGCTCGGCGAGGAGATCCACCAGCGCCTGCTGCGTCCGGGTGAGTTGGTGATCGCCGGCGCCGTTCGGGGAGCGCAGCCGCAGGTGCTCGACGCTGCGCTGACCGACCCCCGGCGGCAGGCAGGGGCTGGCGGCCTCGAACAGCGAGCAGAGCGTGGTCTCCGCGATCCACTGGACCAGCTCCCACTGCCGCTCGGACAGGCAAAAGGCAGGCTCGACCGGGGCATAGACGGGCCGCACCGGAAAGGCGGGTGTCTCGGCGTGGACTCGCACCACGATCGCCAGCCGCAGCTCCTTGCGCAGCGGAACCCAGATCAGATGGCGCGGCGCGACTCGGTCGGCCAGGTGCTCCGGCAGGGCATAGGTCAGCAACCGCCGCCGGTCGCTGACGGGCGTATCCACGGCAGCATCGACATAAAGCTGCTTCCGCGTGGAGGCCGAGGTTTCCATACGGAAAGTGTAGCAGCCCGGCCGATTCGTTGTCGGTGACAATTGGGCACGGGGCTGGCGGGATGGTGCTGCCCGCCGATGGGTCGGTTCTGAGGCGGAGGCGCGAGGATCCCGCCTAGTGGCGTGTGCCCGGGGCTAAAGCCGCCGGGCTGACAAGGAAAGCCGGCTGAAGCCGGCTGAGGTGGACCAGAACTTACACCTCGGTGTTGAGACGCACCGGCCGGCCCGTGCCCGG
>NZ_JADGHZ010000271.1 GCF_019683595.1 Sphaerobacter sp.
CCGATGCTCCCAGGTCACCACCACCAGGTTGATGGCGAGCGTGCCGAGCATGACGGCGAAGCTCAACGCGGTGACGGTCGGCGCCTCGCCGGTCTGCCAGCGCTGCCAGGCGCGTTGCAGGATCTCCTGCAGCGCCAGGAGCATGAAGAGCGCGATCCCCAGCGAGGTGAGCGTCTCGAACCGGCGATGGCCGTAGGGATGGTTCGGGTCCGGCGGGCGCGAGGCGACGGCGATCGCGACCAGACCGACGATGTTGGAGATACCGTCCAGGAGCGAGTTGACCCCGTCGGCGGTCATGGCCAGGCTGCCGCTGATCAGGCCGTAGCTCAGCTTGGCAATGCCGACGAGCGCGTTGAGCGCCAACACACCCAGCAGGGTGCGCTGGATAGCACGCGTGCGCCCACCGCTCCCCTGCTCCCGCAGCGGTGTGGGTGCCGTCGCTGACTCTCCGCGCTCGTCCCGCGGCATCGATCCCTCGTCCATCGTCCGTCGTCCTGCGGCGGGACGCGGTGTCCCGCCCGATCCCATGAACTGTAGCGCGGCACCGGCCACTTAGTCACGGAGCAAATCGCAGATTTGCCGCGGCAATATCTGAGGTTGGCGGCATGCTGCACGCGACGTGTCGCGCAGGCAGCGTGGGTTACCGAACGGTCCCGCGCCGCGGCATTGATATGGAACTGATATGCCAGCCGCTGATGCGCGACACGGCATGCACGGCATCAGGTCTAGACTGCATATGAGGGCAGACCGGCTGTCGTCCGGGCAGTCCGCGGTCGACCAGGGAGGAACGGGATGCAGAAGCCAGGAACGAACCTCGAGCGGGCATTGCGCACCTACCTGATCGGCGCGGTCATCGTCTGGGTCGGGTTGATCGCCGCCGCGACGATCTTGCTGCGCGGCAGCGACGAGTTCCCGATCATGCTGACGATCCTGGGCGGCGGCGCGGCCTGGTTTGTGGTGATCGTTCCGGCCATGTTCCGCTCGCGCTGAGGGGCACGCGATGTTCCAGCAGTGGAAATCCTGCGCGCTCACCTCACACGCGGCGATCACGGACGACGCACACGACGAGCCGCACACCGCGGCTGGCCCCTTCCTCCACGAGCCGGCGGCGCCGCGCCTGGCGCCGCCCGCCGGCTCGCTTCCCGTCGCGCCGTCGCTGGCGAACCGGGCGCGGTGCGGGTTGGGGCCGATGGATTGGCGAGAGAGTGGCAGGTTCACGGAAAGGATGGGCCACCATGGTTGAGCGCTGGAGACCGCGCGCGGAGATCGAGCGCATGTTCGAGGAGATGGATCGCCTGCTGCCCATGCCGTTCCGGTGGGGGCGCACGCTGCCGCGGATGTTCACCATGCGCCACGGCATCGATCTCTACGAAACCCCCGACCAACTAGTCATCAAGGCGCTGGTGCCCGGCGCCACCCCGGACGACATCGACATCTCGCTCGACCACCAAACCCTCACGATCCGGGCGCGCTACGGCTACTCGCTGCCGGAGGATGAGGCGGAAGCGGTCACCTGGCACTTCCAGGAGATCGACAGCGGCCAGTTCACCGAGACGGTGACCTTGCCGGTGCCGGTCGAGCCGGAGCAGGTCACGGCGACGCTGGAGGACGGGATCCTCACCGTCACCCTTCGGAAGACCGCCGAAACCCGCGCCCGCCGCATCCCGGTCCGCACGACCGGTGCAAACTCCGAGGGCACGTCGGGAGCGTAAGCTCCCGACCGCCCGGGGGACACGCGGCGGCGCTAGATGAGACCGAAGCCATAGGCGTCGAGGATCGCCGCCAGCAGCGCTCGGTTCGCAGGGTCTGCGAGCCCGGGAAGGCACGTCGCATGCAGGCACGGCGCGGCGCGGTCGAAGATCGCCGCGCAGGCTCGGGACGGGTCGTGGCGCGAGCGATAGCGGATGCCGTCGGGCTGTGACGGGTGCGCCCAGAGCGCCCGCGCCCAGACCTGAGCAATCGCGTAGTCCCCGGAGCAGAGACGCCCATCGGCACCGAGGCGCGCCAGACCCGGCCCGGTCAGATCGACCAGCCGTAGCGGCCGCGACGCGTCGACCCGGGCAAGTTCACGTTCAGCGAGCGCGGCGAGCGTCACCACGCCCGCCGCGTTCGGCCCCCTGCCGAACGTTTCAATGAAGGCGCAGTACGGGTCCTCCCCCACATACAGCACCCCGAACCGCCCCTGCGGGTCATCGAAGCGGAACGTGGCGGATCGCCCGAAGTGGAGCGGGTCGCGGCCGGCACGGTGGAGCCGGAACCAGGGGCCGGCGGCGGTGACGATCGGAAGCTCCCGGCTGGGGAGGTCGGACGGCGGCAGAGGGTGAGGACCGGGCGCTGGCTTACGCGGCACCCTGCTCACCGTAGACCTCGGCCGCGCGCCGGACCGCCGCCACGTCGCCGCGGCGCAGGACGGCGAGCGGCGTCTCCCCGTGCAGCCGCACATTCGGCGTGAGGAAGAAGGCAACCTGCATCCAGGGATCGTGCTCGCGCAGCGCGTGCAGCACCTCCTCCAGACCGGGGAGGAGCGCGCCGCGCTCCGGGTCGAACTGCCAGGCCGGATAGGCATATCCACGGCGACCGGTCGCAAGGCCGATCAACCGCCCTGCCTTGCGGCGCTTGTCCACTGCCTGCCGGGTGATACCGAGGAGGTCGGCGACCTCCGTCGAGGAGAGCGTACCGCCCTCGGCGGCCAGCAGCCGGGCACGCATACGCAAGCCACGCAGCCGCGCCCCCACGAGCGGGTCGTCCTCGCGCAGCACGGCCAGCGCCGCCGGCGCATCCAACGCGTCCAGCAGCACCTCGTAGTCCGACCGCGCCCCGGCGGCATCCCCGAGGGTCGTCTCGTCCAGCGCCTCCGTGAGCCGCGCCAGGGCGTTGAGCGCGCGGGCGACGAAGGCACCTTCGGCCGGCGAGTCGACCTGCTGGAGCAGGCTCAAGATTGCAGCGACGACGTTCGGCCCCGCTCCGTGGGCGGCGGTGGTGAGCTGGTGGATAGCAGTAGCGGTCATGGCGCGCCTCCGGTTCACGCAGTTGTCTCACCTACAGTATAGCAACTTCGTCAACCACAGGCGATGGTGAACGGGTGCGTTGCTTCCGGTGGTCGAGGTCTTGGTCTTGACACGTGCCTCCCAGCACCGAATCATGTACGTGCACCAATGGAGGGGCGTCGAATGACGGAGAAGGCAAGGGCGGCGGTGATCGTGCGTCCGGCTGAGTTGCGCGACGCGGCGGCCATCGCCGAGATCTACAACCAGGGCATCCGCGGCCGGATGGCGACCTTCGAGACGGAGGAGCGCACGGCCGAAGAGCGTGCTCGCTGGCTGGCCGGTCACGACAAGCATCACCCGGTGCTCGTCGCCGTCGACCCGGAAACCGACCAGGTGGCCGGGTGGATCTCGGCCGATTACTACCGGTCCCGGTGGTGCTACCGTGGTGTCGCCGAGTTCTCAGTGTATGTCCACGAGGACTACCGGGGGCGCGGCGTCGGTGCGGCACTGATGAAGGCGTTCATCCCCGCGTGCGAGCAGGCCGGCCTCTGGAAGCTGCTCTC
>NZ_JADGHZ010000272.1 GCF_019683595.1 Sphaerobacter sp.
GGGGGAATGACACGACTCTCTCCCCTCTCCCAAAGTTGGGAGAGGGGCCGGGGGTGAGGGCCGTTTCCCTCTTGCCCTCGTCGCGGCTGTGTGCTACACTCGGCCCAACATATGTGTAGTTATTCATGTGATGGCGGCAAGCGAACGGCAGAGGACAGGGGAGATGGCACGACCGCGGCGCCATGAGCAGCTACGGGAGCTGGAGCCGGCCCCGGCGGCCGGCCAGATTGTGCACGTTGACGCGGTGCGGCGTGCCCGGCAGCACCTGCCGGACGCCACAACGCTCGACCAGACGACCGCCCTGTTCGCTGCGCTCGGCGACCCGACCCGCTTCCGGATCATCGCCGCTCTCCAGGTGCAGGAGCTCTGCGTCGGGGATCTCGCCGCCGCCATCGGGCTGTCCCAATCGGCCGTGTCGCACCAACTGCGCGCACTGCGCGACCTCGGCCTCGTGCGCGCGCGGCGGGAGGGGCGCCTGGTCTACTACGCTCTCGACGACGAGCACGTCGTGACCCTCGTGGCGCAGGCGCTCGACCACGTGCGGCACCGGGAGGAGGACGCGCAGTGATTGTCACGCAACGTCTCGATCTGTCCCAACTGCTCCCGCCCGAGCCGGCCGCCTGCGACCAGTGTCTCGACCGGGTCTACACTGTCCTCCAGTCGACCAAGGGGATCGACGGTCTGCACGCCGCGCGGCAGCGCGGCCGGGTGATCCTGCACTACGATCCGGACCTGATCCCGCTGGCCACGATCGAGGCCCTGGCGCGCCGTGAGGGCCAGCGGCTCAAGGCGCGCTACGTCCACGAGGTCGTTCCCATCGAGGGGATGGACTGCGCCGACTGTGCCCGAACGCTCGAGCAGGGCGTCAGCCGCCTGCCGGGCGTCGAATGGGTATCGATCAACTTCGCGGGCGCGCGGATGGCCGTGGAGTACGACGCGGACCGGGTCGGCCCGGAGGCTATCGCCAAGCGGGTGGCCGACCTTGGCTACCGCGTCGGGGTGACGGGCGGGGCGTCCGGAGTGGAGCACCCGGAGCAGTCCCCGTGGCTGGAGAAGGAGCACCTGCCGTTGGCCGTCGGGGCCGCGGCGACCATTGCCGGCGGCGCGCTCGCACTGCTCGGCGCCTCGTCGCTCGCGTCGACGTTCCTCTACGCCCTGGCGGTACTGGTGGCCGGGCTGCCGATCGCGCGGAAAGCCGTGGCGACGGCGCGGGCGACCCACCGGCTCGATATCAATGCCCTGATGACCATCGCGGTCATCGGCGCGGCCTTCATCGGCGAGTGGCTCGAAGCAGCCACCGTCGTCGTCCTCTTCTCCCTCGGCGAGGCGCTCGAAGGCTACACCATGGACCGCGCGCGCCGTTCGATCCGCTCCCTCATGCGGCTTACCCCGGCTGAGGCTGTGGTGCGCCGGGACGGCGGCGAGCAGCGGGTGCGGGTCGACGAGATCGCTCCGGGCGAGGTGGTCATCGTGCGGCCGGGCGAGCGAGTGCCGGTGGACGGCGTGGTCGTCGCGGGCGAGTCGACCGTGGACCAGGCGCCGATCACGGGTGAGAGCGTGCCGGTCGGGAAGGCCCCGGGCGACGACCTCTTTGCCGGGACCATCAACGGCGCCGGGGTGCTCGACGTGCGCGTGACGCGGCGTGCGGGCGACTCGACCATCGCCCGGATCATCCGCATGGTGGAGGATGCGCAGGCCCAGCGGGCGCCGACACAGCGATTCATCGACATCTTCGCCAGCTACTACACGCCCGCCGTCGTGGTGCTGGCCGCGGCTTTGGCGGTGGTCCCACCCGCCCTGCTCGGCGGCGGGTGGTCCGACTGGTTTTACCGGGCGCTGGTCCTGCTGGTGATCGCCTGCCCCTGCGCGCTCGTCATTTCGACGCCGGTCACCATTGTGTCGGCGATCGCCGCCGCTGCCCGGCGCGGCGTCCTGATCAAGGGCGGCGCCTTCCTGGAGGCGGCCGGCTCCCTGTGGGCGCTGGCCTTCGACAAGACCGGCACGCTCACGGTCGGCCAACCGGAGGTCACAGCGGTGATCCCGCTCGACGGTGCCGGAGAGGCCGACCTGCTCCGCGTCGCCGCTGCCGCCGAGCGGTACTCCGAGCACCCGCTGGGCGCGGCCATCCGCCGGGCTGCCGCGGCGCGGGGCATCGAGACGGACGGGCTGACCGTCTACGACGTCACCGCTCACACCGCGCGGGGGATCGAGGCGCGGGTTGACGGAACGACGGTCCGCGTCGGCTCGCGCGATCTGGTGCTGGGCGGCGAGGTGCCGCCGGAGGTCGAGGAGCGCCTGGCGCGCCTGGAGGAGGCGGGGCAGACGGCGGTATTGGTTGGGATCGATGGGCGACTGGCCGGCATCATCGCCCTGGCCGACGCGCCTCGTCCGGAGGCGCCCGCCGCGATCCGCGCAATCAAGGAGGCGGGCATCCGCGAGACGATCATGTTGACGGGCGACCGGCAGGCCGTGGCCGACAGCATCGCGTGTCAACTGGGGGTTGACGGCGTCGAGGCGGAGTTGCTCCCGGACCAGAAGGTCCGCGCCGTCGAGAACCTGCTCTCACGCTACGGCACGGTCGGGATGGTCGGCGACGGCATCAACGACGCCCCAGCCCTGGCACGGGCCACGGTCGGGATCGCGATGGGCGCGGCGGGTACCGACGCCGCGCTGGAGACGGCCGACATCGCCCTGATGGGGGACGACCTGGGCAAGATCGCCGACACGATGCGCCTCTCCCGCGCCGCCAAGCGGGTGATCCTCCAGAACATCACGCTGGCGCTGGCTATCAAGGCGGTCTTCCTCGTGCTGGCGGTCGGCGGCGTGGCGACCCTGTGGGAGGCCGTCTTCGCCGACGTCGGCGCCTCCCTCCTCGTCATCGCCAACGGCATGCGCCTGCTGCGGCGGTGAGGCGGGGGAGTAGTGCGTGTTGCGTGTTGCGTGTTCCGTCACTCCTCCACGCCGCCTGCCGATGACGGGTCTGTGCGTGGCGGCGCGTGCCCAGGATGAGTGGTGTGAGGATCCCCGCCCTGTGGTCGGTGCCCGGGGCTCAAGCCCCGGGCTGACAGGGAAAGCCGGCTGAAGCCGGCTGTGGAGTGCGGCGGCCCGAGCCGCCGCTGTGGTATCGCGCGGCCGCAGCCGCGCCCGCGGACGGATGGTGTGGAAGACGCCGCGACGTGGACGGCACCCCGGGTGGGTGGTGTAAAGGATCCCACGCCGTGGCATGTGCCCGGGGGTAAACCCCCGGGCTGACAATGAAAAGCCCACTGAAGGGGCTGGGGATGTGACGTCCGGCTGGGTGCTGGATCGGCTCCGTCCCGCGCGTGGCCATCGCAGCCCCTTCAGTGGGCTTACCCATTATTCAGCCCGGCGGCTTTAGCCCCAGGCACCCGCCGAGCGGCGGGATCCGTCCCGCCACCCACCCCTGGTCACGGGCCAAAGCGCGGTGTTCCGCGCGCCACCGACCCCGCGTCCCGACGACGGCACGGATCCGACCCCGGCGCGCGGCTCCGGCCGCGCGATACCACAGCGGCGGCTCGGACC
>NZ_JADGHZ010000273.1 GCF_019683595.1 Sphaerobacter sp.
GCGCGGGGATCCTCACACCACGCCGCCACACCGCACCCCCCGCTCCCGCACCGCCGGGTACGAGAGCGCACCACACCCGCTCGCGCCGCGGCGCGGGGCGGTGTACTATGCCCGCGGAAGGGACCGGTTCAGAATCTGAAGGAGGATGGCATGGCGGTCGAGCGCGCAGCGGCGCATGGGGCACGGGGCGGGGTCGATCCGGCCCTGCTCAAGGCGGTGTCCTGGCGTCTGATCGGCCCGTTCCGTGGCGGCCGGGTCGTGGCCGTGGCGGGCGATCCGGTCGACCCGCGCGTGTTCTACTTCGGTGCCTGCGCCGGGGGCGTCTGGAAGACGGTCGACGGCGGGCTGACCTGGGAGAACGTCTCCGACGGCTTCTTCACCTCCGCCGCGATCGGCGCGATCGCGGTCTCTGAGTCCGACCCCAACGTGATCTACGTGGGCACCGGGGAGACGACCATCCGCGGCAATGTCGTCGAGGGGGACGGCGTCTACAAGTCGACGGACGGCGGGCGCACCTGGCAGCATCTCGGCCTGGCCGACACGCGCGCCATCGGCCGCATCCGCATTCACCCCCAGAACCCGGACATCGTCTACGTCGCGGCGCTGGGACACGTGTTCGGGCCGAACGAGGAGCGCGGCGTCTTCCGCTCCACCGACGGCGGGAAGACCTGGGAGAAGGTGCTCTTCCGCAGCGAGCGGGCTGGGGCGGTCGATCTCTCGATGGACCCGAGCAACCCGCGCATCCTCTACGCGAGCATCTGGGAGGCCTATCGCACGCCCTACTCGCTGGTGAGCGGCGGCCCGGAGTGCGGGCTGTTCCGCTCGACCGACGGCGGGGACACCTGGGAAGAGATCACGCGCAACGAGGGGCTACCCAAGGGGACGATCGGCAAGATCGGCGTGTCGGCCTCCGGCGCGAAGCCGGGCCGCGTCTGGGCGCTGGTCGAGGCCGAGGACGGGGCGCTCTTCCGCTCCGACGACTACGGGCAGACCTGGCAGCGCCTGAGCGAGAGCCCCAGCCTGCGCCAGCGCCCCTGGTACTACATGCACGTCTTCGCCGACCCGGTCGATCCCGAGACCGTCTACGTCCTGAACCTCGACATGCTCCGGTCCACCGACGGCGGCCAGACCTTCCACGGGATCCCGACCCCGCACGGCGACAACCACGACCTCTGGATCGACCCGAAGAACCCGCAGCGGATGATCAACGGCAACGACGGTGGCGCCTGCGTCAGCTACAACGGGGGCGTGAGCTGGTCGAGCATCTACAACCAGCCGACCGCGCAGTTCTACCACGTCACCACCGACACCCGTGAGCCGTACCGCGTCTACGGCGCGCAGCAGGACAACACGACCATCTCCGGTCCCAGCCGCTCCGACAGCGGCGCGATCACCAACGGTGAGTGGTACCCGGTCGGCGGCGGAGAGTCCGGCTACATCGCCGTGCGGCCCGACGACCCGAACATCGTCTACGCCGGCAGCTACGGTGGGCATCTGACCCGCTACGACCACCGCACCGGGCAGAAGCGCAACATCATGGTCTGGCCGGAGAACCATATGGGCTGGGCCGCGAAGGACCTCAAGTATCGCTTCCAGTGGACCTTCCCGATCGTCATCTCCCCGCACAACCCGAACGTGCTCTATGTCTGCTCCAACCACGTGCACCGCAGCACCGATGAGGGGTCGAGCTGGGAGACGATCAGCCCCGACCTGACCCGGAACGACACGAGCAAGATGGGGCCGTCCGGCGGGCCGATCACGCGGGATAACACCAGCGTCGAGTACTACGGCACCGTCTTCGCCTTCGCCGAGTCGCCGGTGCAGCCAGGTCTCCTCTGGGCCGGCTCGGATGACGGGCTGATCCACATCTCTCGCGACGGCGGGCAGACCTGGCAGAACGTCACCCCGCCCGACCTGCCGGAGTGGGCGCTGATCTCGATCATCGAGCCCTCGCCCCACGACCCGGCCGTGGCCTACGTCGCCGCCACCCGCTACAAGCTCGACGATCGCACGCCCTACCTTTATAAGACCCAGGACTACGGCCAGACCTGGACCCGGATCACCGACGGCATCCCGGAGGATGACTTCACGCGGGTGATCCGCGAGGATCCCGAGCGGCCGGGGCTGCTCTACTGCGGCACCGAGAGCGGGCTCTACGTCTCCTTCGACGACGGCGGGTACTGGCAGTCGCTCCGGGGCGACGGGACGCCCGGAAACGGGAAGAGCCTGCCGGTCGTCCCGATCCACGACCTCGCGGTGAAGGGGAGCGACCTCATCGCCGCCACGCACGGTCGCTCCTTCTGGGTGCTCGACGACCTGACGCCACTGCGCCAGATGCGCGCCGAGATCGCGGAGCAGGAGGCGCACCTCTTCGCACCGCGGCCGGCGATCCGCTACCGCGGCGGCCTCCGGAACTTCCTGCACCCGGGCGTGACCGGGCGCGAGTACCTGTCGACTGGGCCGGAGCAGGTTATCCAGCGCCGTGAGGGCAAGCGGGAGGAGTTCCTCAACGCCGGGGCCAACCCGCCCAGCGGCGTGGTCGTCACCTACTGGCTCAAGGAGAAGCCGGAGGGGGAGGTCACGCTGACCTTCCTCGACGCGGACGGGAACGAGATCCGCACCTTCACCAGCGAGGAGACGGGCTCCGAGCCGAAGGGGGACGAATCGGAGGCCAAGGAGCACAAGCCAAAGAAGAAGGAGCCGCGGGTTCCGAAGGAGGCCGGTACGAACCGGTTCATCTGGGATCTGCGCTACCCCGACGCGCACGACACCGATCCCCCGGCCGTCCTCTGGGCCGGCACCCTGCGCGGGCCGTTGGCGGTGCCGGGTCAGTACCAGGTGCGCCTCACCGTCAACGGGCAGAGCTACACCCAGCCGTTCGAGGTGAAGGTGGACCCGCGGGTCACCGTGAGCCAGGAAGACCTGCAGGCGCAGTTCGACCTGCTGTTGAAGATCCGGGACAAGCTCTCGGAGACGCACGACGCGATCATGCAGATCCGTAACCTGCGGAGCCAGGCACGGGAGTGGCAGCAGCGGGCGCAGGGTAGCGCCGAGGGCGAGGTGATCGCCTCAGCCGCGGAATCGCTCATCAAGGCGCTGACCGAGATCGAAGAGGAGCTGATCCAGGTCAAGGCCAAGGAGATCGAGGACCCGCTCAACTTCCCGGTGAAGCTCAACAACAAGCTCGCGGCGCTCGCGGCCATCGTCGACAGCGCCGACGCCGCGCCGACCCGGCAGTCGGTCGAGACGTACGAGGAGCTGACGGCGGCGATCGACCGGCAGCTCGAGCGCCTGGCGGAGATCGTCGAGCGCGACGTGACCGCGCTCAACGCCCAGATCCGCGAGGCAGCCCTGCCCGCGCTGGCGCCCAAGCCGCGCGAGGGGCGCTAACGCCAATGTCCCCGGGCCCCGCATTGGGGCCGGGGACGCAAAGGAGCGCCCGCGCGGTCGCGGGCGCGGCGGGTGCCAGGTGGTTTAAAAAAATACCAACCCA
>NZ_JADGHZ010000274.1 GCF_019683595.1 Sphaerobacter sp.
AACGCGCCCCCGGGGCGGGGGCCGCGGGGAAGCGACTGTGCCGCGCGGCCCGCGCCTTTTCCTACCCGGAGCCATGGGGCGCGTTCCCTCTTGCCATGTCGCCCGGAGTCAGCCAGGATACGAGCGGTCAACGTGTCATGCCGACTAATGTTGTGCCCGTGGAGGATTTCGTCTCTCCCGCTCCCCCGGTGGGTTCCGTCTGAGCGGGGCCGGCTCCGGGTGGGCTGAGCGGGAACGGATCTCTCCCGCCTGATGCGCGGAGTGGGGGGTCCGCCCTGATGGCCGCCGGATTGATCCGCCGCTCGCGTCCGGGACGTTTAGTTGAGTAGAGGCCCACGCATGCCGATGCATGCCGCGCCAACCGGCGCTACCGCGCTGTAACATTTGCGTGCCCCCGACCATCTCATGAGCAAGAAGGGGGCATCGCGTGGAACGGGGACTGGTGGACGGGCAACAGGGAGTCGAGCAGGTAACGGCGTCGGATGCCCTGGCGTTCGAGTCGATCGTGGCCTCCTATGAGGCGCCGATCGCCCGGTATCTCTACGGCATGGTCGGAGATGTCGAGCTCGCGCGCGACCTGACCCAGGAAACGTTCCTTTCGGCGTACCGGGCGTTGCCGTCAACGCCGATCACCAACCTCTCCGGCTGGCTGTACCGTATCGCCACCAACCACGCCCTATCCTATTTCCGCCGCAAGCGGCTGATCGGATGGATCCCCCTTTCTCGCCTGACGGAGAGCGGCTACGACCCGAGCGTGGACAGCCACAGCGACTGGGTCGTGACCAACAGCGCCGTTCAGGAGGCACTGGAGCAACTGGATCCCAAGGACCGCGCCTGCCTGCTCCTGCGGGCGGCCGGCTTCTCGGGGCAGGAGATCGCCGAGCAGCTCGGCTGCTCCCCCGGCGCGGCCCGGACCCGCCTCTCCCGCGCGCGCGAGGCGTTCCGCCGGGCTTACCACCGGGACGATCCAGACGACATCGGTGACACGGACGACACAGCGGAGGGCCGATAGGTGGAGTGCCGACACGTCCGAAGCGCACTTCCGGCGCTGATCGACGGGCAGTTGCCCCCGCGAGAGGCGGCGGAAGTTCGGGCGCATCTCGCGGTCTGCCCCGCCTGTCAGCGCATCGAACGCCAGTACCGCCAGGACCTCTACGATCTGGCGCGCTACCTGCGCACCGCGCCGCGGCTGCCGATCGAGCATCGCCCGTGGGCCGAGCAGCCGGTGCGGCGCGGCTTCTGGGGCGCGCTGGTGGCCGGCGGGCACAAGCTGGCGGCCGGCACGGCCCTGGTGGCGCTGCTGGCGCTGGTCACCGTCGGTGCGCTCGCGCTGCGCGGCATGGCGACCCGCTCGAACGGCGACCCGACGGCCACCGCTGCGGTCGGTGCCGCGACCTTGAGCGAGGCCACAGCGGATGTCAGCACGCTTCGGGGGGCGTTCCAGCCAGCCCCGGCGGTTGACCCGCGCTTCGAGGAGATCATGGACGCCCTCGATCAGGCGGGCCTTGTCTTCCCGATCGACGCAAAGATCGACATGGACGGACAGTCGGTCACGCTCACCCGGCTGGCCGTGGATCGCACGATCACCGTCCTCGAGTTCACCGCGCCCGTTGGGCAGTTGAGCGGCACGATCACGCTTGTGGATCAGCAGGGCCGTGAACTGCAGCAGCTCTATACGGGCGGTTCGATCCCCCTCGGTGGGCTAAACGATCCGTCGACAGCGACGGCGACGAATTATTACGCGTTCCCCGCCATCGATGCGGAGTCCGACACCGTTGAGGTTCGCGTCACCTCGGACCGGGGGCAGACGTTGAACACGTTCGTCGACGTCGACCTTTCCCCGCTCAGTGCCCTGCCGCCTGTTGCGTCGACCACGGTAAAGGTGACCGACGGCGGGGTCGGGGTCGCAGCAGAACGGTTGACGCCGGGCGCAGCGGTGAGCGTCGTCCGGCTCAGCACGAGCCTGGTTGATATCGATCAGGCCACACTGCGATCCTCCGAGCAGGGTGCCTCATCGCCGCAGGTCACGGCCACCGTGGACGGCTCGCCGGTTCCGGTGGTGGATATCCGGGAGGAGGAGCGTGACCAGGACGGGTCCGGCATCGACGTCCGGCTCCTCGGCCTCCCGCGCACCGGGACACTCACGCTGACGCTGGCCTGGGTTCCCGCGTCGGCTCCGTCGGCGGCCCAGGACACCGTGGCCATCGGTCCGTGGACGCTGACGATCGACCTCGCCAACCCGAGCGGTGAACCGGTTGCCCCGCAGCCGACTCCGACACCGGTGCCCACGCAGACGCCGGTGCCGACGCCGACCCCGACGCCGGTGCCGACGGTGCCGACCTTCCCGGCCGATCTCTACTTCGCCGGCGCGACGCCGGACGGCTTGCTTGGTCTCTGGGTTCAGCCGGCCAGCGGCGAAGCGCCGCGCGTGGTCGCGCAGGGCAACAGCGACCTCGAAGTCTTCTGGCCGGTGCCCGGCGGCAAGCAGATCGCAGTCCGGTTTGCCGACGACCCGGCGGTGTACCTCGCCCCGGTGGACGGCGGGGCGTTGCGGAAGGCGACCATGCCCGACGGCCGCGCGGTGACGGAGTACGTCGTCTCCCCCGACGGCACGCGCATCGCCTACGTTCCGGTCGATCGCCAGTCGCTCTGGGTCAGCAACGCCGACGGCCGGAACCTCACCCAGGTCCACGCGGTCGAGATCCCGGAGGCGCAGACGATCCACGGGGTGAGCTGGGCGCCGCGTGGCTATACGCTCCGCTACGAGGTGTCGCAGATCGCCGCCGGGTTCCGCCCGTTCGTGGCTGCAGTGGGCGGCGCCAATGAGGCGACCGAACCGGTCAAGCATCAACTGCCGCGCGAAGTGCTCTCCTACGCCTGGTCGCCCGGCGGGACGGAACTGGCCTACAGCACCTACAACGGCATCTTCCGCCTGCGGCTCTCCGACGGTGCCGAGACGGCCATCACGCCCGCCGCTCTGCGTGAGGGGCCGCAGCGGGCGATCGACGCCCTCCACTGGCTGCCCGACGGGCGCCTGGCCTTCGTGGTCCATGAGGATTCGACGGTCTACACCCCGGCGGACCTCTGGCTGATGAACGCCGACGGTAGCGACGCCTGGCGGGCGATCATCGGCATCGGCCCGGTCGACGTCCTGCGCTGGACCCCGGACGGTGCCGGCTTCGTCGCGCACGTGATCGATAAGCCGGGTTTGGTCTGGTATCCCTCGATCCACGACGAACCGGTCACACTCGCCGAGGACATCAAGTACGGCGCCTACCTCCAGCTCGACTGGATGACGAAATAGGTTCGCCCGGTGCTGGGAAAAGGCCCTCACCCTCGACCCCGCTCCCAACGTTGGGAGAGGGGAGTCTCTTTCGGAGCCGGGCGTGGCAGCGTCCGATGCCCGCGCTAAGAAAACAGCCCCCTCTCCCACAAGGGGAGAGGGGAGTCTCTTATACACATATGACGAGGGCGCCGATATGCAGTTTGT